>NZ_AUMA01000006.1 GCF_000422565.1 Desulfovibrio aminophilus DSM 12254
GGATGTGCAAGCGCGGCAACGCGTTCAGCTTACCGGTACTAATAGATCGTGAGGCTTACCCAAATCCTCTCTCCCCTATGAAACTAATATAGTTTCGGGCTTTGATGAACCGGATCGGCGCGCTGAACCGCACCACCCCGGGAGAAGCCCAACCATATTTGTCTTGGTGGCCTTGGAGGAGGGGACACACCCGATCCCTTTCCGAACTCGGCAGTTAAGCCCTCCATCGCCAATGATACTGCGATCTTAATCGTGGGAAAGTAGGTCGCCGCCAGGACAATTTCTTCAAAAAAGGCCCCTCAAAATGAGGGGCCTTTTCACGTTTGCAGAACCTTACCGTTGACCCGGAAGGCGCTTCGAAGCACACTGACCTTGGACGGAGCCACGTATGCCGCATCTCAAGGTCATCCCCATCAATCGCGCGGACCAGACGCGCCGCCGCCTCACCCAGGCAATGGGAACGGTCCTGGCGCGGGTCGGTTTCGAGGCCGCGACCGTGGATTTGGTGATCGCCGAGGCAGGGCTGAAACGCGGCGATTTCTACCGCTACTTCACAAGGCTGTCCCAGTTGGTGGCGGCCTATGCCCACAGCGGGGCTTTCTGGCCCAACGCCGGCGACCTTATCGGCCGAGATCGCGAGAAATTGCGCCGCATGAGCCCGGATCAGCTGGTGGCGGCCTTCTTCAAGCGCACCCTCCGGCTTTTGCTGGATCGGCCGGAGAGCCTGGCGATCATGGCCTGGGAGGCGCTTTCCCGCAATGATCTCAGCCGGGCCCTGGAGGGGGTGCGTGAGCGCTCCGCCCTGGAGTTTTTCGAGCTCATGGAGCAGGATCCCCCTGTGGACGTGGACGTGACGGCCCTGGTGCTCTTTCTCGCCGGCGGAGTGAACTTCCTGGCCGTGCGCTCCCTGGTGACGGGTTGCGTGGGCGGGGTGGATCTCGTGTCGCCGGCGGGATGGGCGCGTATTGAGGAAACCATAGACTTGATCGTCAGGCGGACCCTGGCTCACGGGCCGAGCTAGAGGCCGTCTCTCACGGAGTTTTTCCATCGTGTCCTATTCCTTTGTTCTTTTTGATTTCGACGGAACGCTGTGCGACAGCGCGGAGGGCATCATCCAAGGCATGAACCTGACCTTTGCGGCCCAGGGGCGGCCGCGCCCCTCGGATGATGCCGTGCGCGGCGTCATCGGCCTGCGCATTGAAGAGTGCTTCCTGCGGCTCTGCCCGGATCTCGCGCCCGAGGACATCCCCACCTGGATCGCTATCTATCGGGAGGAGTATCTCAGCCGGGGGCATCTCCTGAACCGCCTGTTTCCTGGCGTGGAGGAGACGCTGGCCGGGCTGAAGCGCCGGGGCGTGATTGTGGGGGTGGCCAGCAACAAAGGTCAGCCGGGCCTTGAGCGCGCCGTGGAGAGCCTGGGGATCGGCGCCTATTGCGACCTGTTGGCGGGGGCACGAACGGACCTGCCTCGCAAGCCCGATCCCGGCTTCTACCGCTCATGCATCGCGCCGTCCCTGCCCGGCATCGCGCCGGACCAGGTGCTTATGGTTGGGGACACGTCTACGGACCTACGTTTTGCCTCCAACGTGGGTATGCCCGCCTGCTACGCGGCCTGGGGTTATGGGAACAGGGAGGAGTGTCTAGCGCTACGTCCTCGGTACGTGAGTGAGTCCCCGGCCTTGCTGGCAGGCATCTGGAAATGAAAATGGCCGCCCGGGAGGACGGCCTTCAAAGCGCGACTGAGCCGCGTTACTTCTTCTTGCCCCGCTTGGTCCAGAGTTTCATGTCCTTCATCTTTTTGCGGCGCTCACGCTGGAGCGACTTGCAGACCAGAGGGAAGTTCTTCTTGTAGCCGAACTTCTCCCTATACTCCGCCGGGGTCAGGTCATGGCTGCCCAGGTGTTTCTTGGTCAGAATCTTGAACGACTTGCCGCAGACGCAGCAGATGATCGACTTTTCGCGTACCGACTTCTGGGGATCGCAGGCCAAGCCTTCCTCGGCCTGGGGTTCGCCACCCTCGGCGATGGCCTGAATGCCGTGCGCCAGTTTGCGGACCATGGAGGTGATCTCTTCCTCGGTCATGGTGCGGACGCTGGCTTGGGCTTTCACGATCTCCAAAGCTTCCTTCAAATAATCTTCCATGCGTTTCTCCTTGGGTGTCGGGAAAAAAGAGCAAGTCGGCTGCATGGCCCTTTACAGGGTCATCAACGTGAACCCACTTTCTGCATTTTGCATAGTTTTTTTTTTTTTACAAGTCATTTTCCTGCAACGTAGTTCCGTACTGCGTGCATGACGAACGCAGTGTCCATGGTCGCGTCCGTATGCCTTCAAAATAGTGATCCACGCTGAAACGTTGACGTTTCCATCAAGGAAGGGGGCACGTCTCAGACTTTGACTTTTCGAGCAGAATACGCCTCGTCAGAGAGAGGGAGACGGGAAAAACACGAAAATCGGCGAGTCGGACGGCGCTTGATTCCATGTCTCCGTTGCATTATGTTTTTTGTGCGCGGCAAGGAGGTTGTATGGACGCGAACAAGGACAACATTCTTCATATGGATGGCTACCGGAGGTCGGAGGCGGCGCCCGCCGGAGAGACCTCCCGGACCGGACGTGATTTCGGCAAGCTTGCGCTTGTGCTGGCGCTTCTTTCCCTCGTGCTTGTCGTGATCTTTTTTTTCGGCCTGAGCAGCAACCTCAAGGGAATTTCCGAGGAAATGCGGCAGGTGGCCAACTTGAAAACCGAGCTGGCTGCGGTACAAGCCCAGATGGCCCTGGTGCAGAGCCAGCCCACGGAAGGATCGCGTAAACTGCTGGTCAACGCGATGATCGAGGACATGGCCCAGAAAGCGGACTTTCTCGGTGGCATGATCCAGAATGAGGAGCAGGCTCGCCGCATGGCCCAGGTGCAGGAATCCTTGCGTCAGATTCAACTGGAACTGGCGCATTAGCATCAGCCGTCATTGTTTGGATAAGGGGGGCGAATCGCCCCTCTTTTTTTTGCTCAATGCACGTATTCGTCCGAGAGTTCTTGACGATACAGTATTCATAGCATATTTGATCAGTTGTGAACAGTAATGAACAACAATCTTCCGACACGAGGCGCGCCACCTTCATCAGCCTGCGCGAAGTGGGGCGCAGGCTCGGCATTCCACCCTCCACCATCGTTTACTACAAGGACCGTTTCAGCCGTTTCATACCATCCGCCGGTGGCGCGGGGCGGAGGCGTCGCTACCCGTCAGAATCTTTGGAATTGTTCAGGAGGATACGCGAGATGTTCGAGAACAACTGGTCCGTCGAGCAGATCGAACAGGAGCTGACCGCCTGTCGCGGTGAGCTTTTCGACGCCGGGAAGTTGGAAGGGGCGGAGGCTGGAAGCGCGGCCGATGGAGGCGCCACTCGGATCGCGGCGCTATTGGCCAAGATGTCCGATGTTCTGGAGAATCAGGCCTTGTTTCGGGGCGAGATCCGTTCTTTGCGCGACGAGGTCGCGTCCTTGCGCCAGGAACGTGATGTGGCTGAAGCCCATCAGAGGGAGAAGGTTGCGGAATTGGAGCGCGAGATTGAGCGGCTGCGTTTGCTGGCCGACGGCCGTAACCGGAATGACTCCCTCGACTTTCCACCTTCGGAATATTTGGATCTGCCGTTGGTGATCCGCACGGGGCTGGGAGAGTATCTCGGCGTCTTGGGGCGGAACAGCAGAGCTTTCGGGCTCAAGGACTTCGTTGCCCTGTTGGAGCGGTCGACGGACCGAGGGGAAGCCGTGGATCTGCGCTGGCGGCGCGAAGGTGACGCGGAATGGAGGTTGGCGGTAGTTGCCGCTGTCGATTCCGATGATACGCGGCGCATCGTCCTGTCCACTGCTCGAACCGTGACGCCCAGCGGCAACGCGGTCGTTCGGGTGCTCAAGCTCACGATCAACGATCAGGACGCGCCAGATTCCTTGTTGTTGAGCCTTTTCCGACAGATTCGCGAGAGTTTCGAGGGGTAAAAAAAACATGGTTTTTCCCGCAATTCTCTCTAGAAAAAATCTTGATCGATCCTTGCTTTTTTGATTATATGTCCAGGAGTCTCATGGTAACATGGGGGTGGGTGTTATGCCGCAGGTTGCTGCCCGGATCTCGCAAGATCATGAAAAGTGGCTCAAGGACTATTTCAAGACGAAAAGCGCTGGGGCGGAGTTCATCCTGCCTTGGGCCGTGGACATCTTCTTCAAGTCCATCCGCGGCGTGTCCTCCGACTTCTCGGTGGCCGAACTGAAGACCATTCTGGAAGCCCACCGCGACGTGAAGCTGCTGCCCAACCAGTCCAAGCAGGCTTATCTGCTGTTGCGCGTCGAGGAGGCCTGCCAGGAGCACAACGTGCATATCCAGCACGGCGCCAGCAAGAACAACCTGGAAGTGAAGCTGCGTCGACTCACGGACCTCCAGGCCACGGCCTTGATGATCTGGGCCACGGCCTACTGGACGAGCAAGGTCTGGAACGGTGTCTCCGTGGAAGATTACGTCAAACTGTCCATCGCCTGAGCCTCCCCGTCCCATTTCCTTTTCCATTCCCGTGACCGGGCGGCGGCGCGGTTGACCGCGTCGGACCGCGCGGCTATTGTTTTTCCCCGTCAGCGAGACCCTGTGGAGTGCACCATGTATCTCGTACCCAGCATCCTGACCATCGCCGGTTCCGATTCCGGCGGCGGCGCGGGCATTCAGGCCGACCTGAAGACGATCACCGTGCTTGGCGGCTATGGTCTGTCCGTGATTACCGCCCTGACGGCCCAGAATACCAGGACCGTGGCCGGCATCGAAGCCCCCAGTCCGGAGTTCGTGGCCTTGCAGCTGAAGACCGTGCTCACGGACATCCCCGTGGCCGCGGCCAAGACCGGTATGCTTTTCTCCGCCCCGATCATTCGTGCCGCAGCCCCGTTCCTGGCACGCAAAAACTTCCCCTTGGTGGTGGACCCGGTCTGTGTGGCCCAGACCGGAGCCAAGCTCCTGGAGGATGACGCGGTTGCGGCCATGCTTGAGCGCATTTTTCCGGTGGCGGACCTGCTCACCCCGAATATCCCCGAGGCCGAGCTGTTCACCGGCATGACCATCCGGGGGCCCGAGGACATTTGCCGGGCCGCCGAGAAGCTTCTGGATCTGGGCCCCAAGGCCGTGTTGATCAAGGGCGGCCATTTGGAATCCCTGGCCGCCACGGACTGGTACGCCGCCCCGGATCAGAAATCCCTCCCCCTGATCCAGCCGCGCGTGAACACCCGCAGCCTGCACGGCACTGGCTGCACGTTGTCGGCGGCCATCGCCACTGGCCTGGGCCAGGGATTGGACATGCTTTCGGCCATCCGCGCGGCTCAGCGCTACCTCAACCTCGGCCTGCGCAGCGCCTTCCCCTTGGGCGGCGGGGCCGGGCCGGTGAACCACTTGGCGCCCCTGTTCAAGGAGCGGGCCCGACGCGGCGTACTGGAAAGCCTGGCCGAAGCCGGCCCCCGTCTGGCCACCCTGCGCGGCCTAGCCCGAGTTGTGCCGGAGTCGTCCATGAATCTGGCGTTGGCCGTGCCCCACGCCGACGCGGTGGACGAGGTGGCGGCCTATTCCGGCCGCATCACGGCCACCCGGCGGGGCGAGATTCTCATCTCGGGCTGCCCGGAGTTCGGCGCGGCCCCGAATCTGGCCCAGGTTCTTCTGGCCGCCCGGAGACACAATTCCGAGGCCGCCTGCGTCCTGACGTTGCGCCTGGACGACTCCGTGGCCGGGGCTCTGGAACGGGCCGGATTGGTGGCGGCTTGGTTCGATCGGGCCGAGGAGCCTGGTTATCTCAAGGACCGCGAAGGCAGCATCCTGGAGTGGGGGACGTATGAGGCCCTGGCCCGGCATCCGGAGCCCGCGGCCGTGGACGCGGTCTGCGATCGGGGGGAAGTGGGTAAGGAACCTCAGGCCCGGCTTTTGGGCGAGGACGTGGATGATCTCTTGCGCAAGCTTGGCCTGCTGCTCACGGAGCTGGCGCGCTGATTTTCAAACTGTTGGCGCTGATATCCTTCCGGTTGACAGTCGAAAACGCCCTGTCGTAATGTTTCGAGCTTTTGGCGAGAGTGGCGGAATTGGTAGACGCACTGGACTTAGGATCCAGCGGCTTGGCCGTGGGAGTTCGAGTCTCCCCTCTCGCACCACAGATGGAAGGACAGCCGGCCGCGACGCGGCGTTTCACCCTGGAGGAGGACAATAGGCTATGAAGTACGATGTTCAGGACATTTCCCCGGTCGAGCGGAAGATCTCGGTCACGGTTCCGGCCGAGGAAGCCAACGCGGCCATTCTCACCACCATCGCCCTCTACAAGACCAAGTACGACGTGAAGGGCTTCCGCAAGGGCAAGGCCCCGGCCAGCGTCATAGAGGGCAAGTTCCGCGGCCAGATATACAATGAGGCAACCACGGACCTCATCAACTATCACATCAACGACATCCTCAACCAGCTCAAGCTCACGCCCATGTCCCGCATCAACGTGGATGCGGGGCTGCTCGCCCGCGACGAGGAGTTCACCTACACCTTGGGCTTCGAGATCGCGCCCCAGTTCGACCTGCCCACCTACATCGGGCTGGACGTGGACGAGGAGCGCGTGGAGGTCAAGGACGAGGAGGTGGCCGAGGTCGAGCGCCGCATCCTGGACAACCAGGCCAAGCCCAAGGTCATTTCGGACGTGCGTGAGCCCAAGGACGGCGAGATCGTCACCGTGAGCTTCGGCGCCTACCGCGACGGCGAGGTGATTTCCGGGATCAAGGCCGAGAATTTCGAGCTGACCCTGGGCGAGGGCCAGGCCCTGCCCGAGTTCGAGGAACTCATCAAGACCCTGACCACCGGCCAGAGCGGCGAGAAGGACATCACCTTCCCGGCCGACTTCATCAATACCGAGCTGGCCGGCCAGACCGTGACCATGAAGATCACCCTGCACGCGGTGAAGGTCAAGGAACTGCCGGAGATGGGCGACGACGTGGCCAAGAAGGCCGGTTTCGAGAACGTCGAGAAGATGCGCGAGGCCATCCGCCAGTCCTACCAGGAGAGCCGCAAGCAGCTACACAAGTCCGCAGCTCAGAAGAAGCTTCTGGACGGGCTGGTCAAGCTCCTGGATTTCCCCCTGCCGCCGTCCCTGGTTGAAGACCGCATCGACCGCCTGATCAAGGATCTGGAATACCGACTGGATCGCAAGGGCAAGAATCTGCTGAGCCTGGGCAAGACCATGGAGCAGTTGCGCGAGGAGTATCGCGTCGAGGCCGAGCAGAGCGCTCGGGCAGAGCTGCTGCTCCTGGCGGTGGCCGATAAGGAAGGCCTCTCGGTGAATCCGCAGGAGCTGGACGCGGCCCTCAACCGTCTGGCCATGCAGACCCGTCAGGACTTCATGGAGCTGAAGCGCTACTACGAGGAAAACAACCTGGTGGTGGCGCTCAAGGATCGCCTGCTCATGGACAAGGCCATGGAGTTCATCTACTCCAAGGCCCAGCGCCGCGAGATCGACCCCGTCCAGGCCGAGTCCGCCGACGAGTCCGAGTCCAAGCCCAAGAAGCGCGTCGCCAAGAAGGCCCCCAAGGCCGAGTAGCGCCGAGACGATTCCGGCGGCCGGACCTGCTGGTCCGGCCGCCGTCCATTTTTCGCACAGAGCGCGTCCGGGCCTTGCGCCCGCTGTCCCGAGGTCTTATCATGGGAACCGCGAGGCCGTGTCCGGACTCAAGTTCCCCGGCGTTTCCGCCGATGTGCCTGAAGAAGGCCGAAGGCCCCGCGTCACCTCAAGGAGAGCACATGCCCACGATCCCCATCGTCATCGAAACCACCGGCCGCACCGAACGGGCGTACGACATCTATTCCCGCCTGCTCAAGGACCGCATCATCCTCCTGGGCAGCTCCGTCGACGACCATGTGGCCAGCCTCATCTGCGCCCAGCTCCTGTTCCTGGAGTCCGAGGACCCGGACAAGGAGATCTACATGTACATCAACTCCCCGGGTGGCGTCGTGACCGCCGGGCTGGCCATCTACGACACCATGCAGTACATCTCCCCGCCGGTGGCCACCCTCTGCATGGGCCAAGCCGCGAGCATGGCCGCGTTGCTGCTGGCGGCTGGGGCCAAGGGCATGCGTTACGCCCTGCCCAACAGCCGCATCCTCATCCATCAGCCGCTGGGCGGAGCCCAGGGGCAGGCCACGGACATCGACATCCAGGCCCGCGAGATCCTGCGCATGCGCCGCGACCTGAACCAGATTCTGGTCAAGCACACCGGCCAGGACATCAAGAAGATCAACCAGGACACCGAGCGCGACTATTTCATGCGCCCGGAAGAGGCCCTGGCCTACGGCATCATCGACAAGATCATGAACTCGCGCAACGAGCTGCAACCCGCCGAGACCAAGCAAGGATGACCTCATGACCATGAAGAAAGGAACCAGCGGCGCCCCGGACCTGAGCTGCTCGTTCTGCGGCAAGAGCCAGAGCGACGTCCAGCGCCTCATCGCCGGGCCCGACGTGTACATCTGCGACGAGTGCGTGAGTCTGTGCAACGACATCATGGCCCAGGAGACCGTCAGCGAGGAGTTCGAGGACGGGCGTCTTCTGCCTCCTCAGGAACTCAAGGCGCTGCTGGACCAGTACGTCATCGGGCAGGACTACGCCAAGAAGATCCTCTCCGTGGCCGTGCACAACCACTACAAGCGCGTGTTCTACGCCGGGGCCCTGACCGACGACGTGGAGATCGACAAGAGCAACATCCTGCTCATCGGTCCCACCGGCTCGGGCAAGACGCTCTTGGCCCAGACTCTGGCCCGCATTCTCAAGGTGCCCTTCGCCATCGCCGACGCCACCACCCTGACCGAGGCGGGCTATGTGGGCGAGGATGTGGAGAACATCCTGGTCCAGCTCCTGCAGAACGCGGACTACGACATTGAGTCCGCCTCCCGGGGCATCATCTACATCGACGAGATCGACAAGATCGCGCGCAAGGGCGACAGCCCGTCCATCACCCGCGACGTGTCCGGCGAGGGCGTGCAGCAGGCCCTGCTGAAGATCATCGAGGGCACCGAGGCCAACATCCCGCCCAAGGGGGGGCGCAAGCATCCCCAGCAGGAATTTATCCGCATGAACACGGGCAACATCCTGTTCATCGTGGGCGGGGCCTTCATTGGTCTGGAGAAGATCGTGCAGCAGCGGATGCAGGGTTCCGGCATGGGCTTCGGCGCCAAGGTCGAGGTCAAGCGCAAGGATCTGGCCGTGAGCGAACTGCTTTCCCAGGCCCAGCCCATGGACCTGATCAAGTTCGGCATGATCCCCGAGTTCGTGGGCCGCATCCCCGTGATGACCTCGCTCACCGAGCTGACCGAGGACGACCTCGTGCGCATCCTCACCGAGCCCAAGAACGCCCTGGTCAAGCAGTACCAGAAGCTCTTCGAACTGGACAAGGTGACCCTGCGCTTCTCGGACAACGCCCTGCGGGCCATCGCCCAGAAGGCCATCGAGCGCAAGACCGGCGCCCGGGGGCTGCGCAACGTCATGGAAACCATGATGCTCGACATCATGTACCAGTTGCCCTCGCTCAGCGGCGTGAAGGAGTGCGTGATCAACCGGTCCGTGGTGGAGAAGGGCGTGGATCCGCTGCTCATCTACCAGCAGGAAGTGAAGAGCGCCTGATCCGTTTCCCGCCTCGGATTTGACATCGGCCCCGGCGGCGTTACCTTGTGCACACGCCGGGCTCCCGCCGGGAGCCGATCCGCCGAACTGAACCGGAGGACCCCATGCCGGATTACGGATTCGAGGACCACGATTCCGCCCAACGCCTTCTGTTGCCCGTGATGTCGTTGCGGGAAGTGGTCATGTTCCCGCGTTCCATCGTGCCGCTGTTCGTGGGCCGCGAGGCCTCGATCAAGGCCATCGAGCGGGCCATTTCCGATTTCGATAAACGCATCTTTCTGGTCACCCAGCGCACCCCCGAGAAGGAGCGTCCGGCCCCCGAGGATCTCTACCGCGTGGGCACCATCAGCCGCATCCTCCAGATGCTGCGCCTGCCCGACGGGACCATCAAGGTTCTCTTTGAAGGCCTGTCCCGGGCATCCTGGGAGCCCGAGAGCCTGACCGAGGAGTCCGAGGCGCTCATGGCCCAGGTGGAGCGTCTGGAAGAGACCGGCATCCCCTCGACGGGGACCGAATCCGAGGCCCTGGTGCGGGCCGCGCACGAGTCCCTGGACCAGTACGGCAAGGTCAACAAGAAGCTGGCCGCCGAAACCATCCTGGCCATCACGGCGATCAAGGATCCGGGCAAGCTGGCCGACGCCATCATACCCCATCTCAAGGTGGACTTCGCCCGCAAGCAGGCGGTCTTGGAGATCCTCGACGGTCTGAAGCGCCTGGAGGCCGTTTACGGCCACATCCTCGGCGAGATCGAGATCGTGACCATTGAGAAGCGCGTCAAGGGGCGGGTCAAGAGCCAGATGGAGAAGAACCAGCGGGAGTACTACCTCAACGAGCAGATCAAGGCCATCCACAAGGAGATGGGCCGGGAGGAAGACCCACAGGCCGAGGCCGCCGAGTTGGAGAAGCAGCTCGAGGCCAAGATCATGCCCGAGGAGAGCCGGGAGCGGGTGCGCAAGGAGATCAAGAAGCTCCGCCAGATGCCCCAGAGTTCGGCCGAGTACACCGTGGTCCGCAATTACGTCGACTGCGTGCTGGAACTGCCCTGGGGAGAACTCAAGGACACCAAGATCGACATCGCCGAGGCGAGGCGCATCCTGGATGAGGACCACTACGGTCTGGAGAAGCCCAAGGAGCGCATCCTCGAATACATGGCCGTGCAGAGCCTGGTGGAGGCCATCAAGGGCCCCATTCTCTGCCTGGTGGGCCCTCCCGGCGTGGGCAAGACCTCCATCGCCCGCTCCATCGCCCGGGCCATGGATCGCGAGTTCGTGCGCCTGTCCCTGGGCGGCGTGCGCGACGAGGCCGAGATCCGCGGCCACCGGCGGACCTATGTGGGCGCGCTGCCGGGCAAGATCATCCAGTCGCTCAAGCGTTGCAAATTCAACAATCCCGTGCTCTGCCTCGATGAGGTGGACAAGATGAGCACGGACTTCCGGGGCGACCCCTCGGCGGCGTTGCTGGAAGTCCTGGACCCGGAGCAGAACGTCTCCTTCAACGACCATTACCTGGATCTGGATTACGACCTCTCCCGGGTCTTCTTCATCACCACGGCCAACACCCTGCATTCCATCCCGCTGCCCCTGCAGGACCGCATGGAGATCATCCGCCTGCCGGGCTACCTGGAGACCGAGAAGTTCAAGATCGCGGAGCAGTTCCTTCTGCCCAAGCAGCGTGAGCTGCACGGCCTCAAGGAAGGCAATCTGACCCTTTCGGAGAACGCCCTCACCGAGTTGGTGCGCCGCTATACGAAGGAGGCCGGGGTCCGCAACCTGGAGCGCAAGCTGGCGGCCGTGTGCCGCAAGGCGGCCATGAAGGTGGTCGAAGGCGGCGACCGGGACAAGACCGTGGGGGTCACGGTGCAGAACCTGGCCAACTTCCTGGGCGTGCCCGAGTTCCGCTACGGCGAGCGCGAGGATAAGGCCCAGGTGGGCGTGTGCAACGGCTTGGCCTGGACCCAACTGGGCGGCGAGATGCTCACCGTGGAGGTGGCCCTCATGCCCGGCGCGGGCAAGGTGGAGTTCACCGGCAAACTCGGGGACGTGATGCAGGAGTCGGCCAAGGCCGCCCTGTCCTACATCCGTTCGCGTTCGGACGTGTTCGGCCTTAAGCGCGATTTTCACAAGGACATCGACATCCATGTGCATGTGCCCGAGGGCGCCACGCCCAAGGACGGCCCCTCGGCGGGCATCACCCTGGCCACGACCATGGTTTCGGCCCTGCTGAACATTCCCGTCCGCAATGATCTGGCCATGACCGGCGAAATCACCCTGCGTGGCCGGGTTCTGCCCATCGGCGGTCTTCGCGAGAAGCTCCTCGCCGCTCATCGCGGCTTGCTCTCCACAGTGCTCATCCCGGCCGAGAACGAGAAGGATCTCAAGGAGGTTCCGGCCAGCATCCTCAAGGACCTGTCGGTCATCAAGGTTGAGAGCATGGACGAGGTGCTGGAACGGGCCCTGCTCTGCGAGGGCGGGGAGACCATCTTCTGCGGCCGGGACGCCCCGCCCGCGCCTCTGGCCAGCGGTCTGGTCAAGGAAGAGTACCAGCGGCCGCACTGAGTCGGGATATGAATGAAAAAGAGCCCCCGGCGCGTTATGCGCCGGGGGCTCTTTTTCATTCGTTCTTCGGGGGGGGCAGCGCTACTTGTTGCCCAGCTTGCCCATGAAGTTGTCGTTGATCCAGTGCTGGTCCCACCACTCCACGGGATTCACCGGCACTCCCGAAATGATCACGCCGAAGTGCAGGTGGTCGCCGCCGGCCATGCCCGTGGCCCCGGTGCGGCCGAGGGTGTGCCCCTTCTTGACGCTGTCGCCTTTTTGCACGTCGATCTGCGAGAGGTGGGCGTAGAGGGTCTGGAGGCCCATGCCGTGGTCCAGAACCACGGCGTTGCCGTAAATGCCGATGAAGCCGGTTTCGATCACCACGCCGTCGTTGGCGGCGGGCACGGGCGCGGCTTGCAGGCTGGCCAGATCGACGCCCAAGTGAGTCTGGTGGTCCACCTTGCGGCCCTGGTAGTAGTAGTCGCGGGCGTCGGCGAATCCGGCTCGGGGCGCGGCGTTGGGCAGACGCAGGAAGGCTCCCCGCCAGAGCGGTTCGGCTGCGGTCTGCCGACCCAACTGTTCGAGCAGGGCCCGGTTCTGCACCCGCAGCTCGCTGTTCACCTTGAGGAAGATGTCGATGGGGCGGGAAATGCCCGGAAAATTGCTTTGGAACTGGGGCATCTTGTCGTCAAGAAAGCTGTCCGAGAGGTTGATGTTGTCGGAGCGGAAGCGGCGCGGAATGGCGTTCACCGGTACGGAGCGGGAGCGCTCATTGCCGGCCTTGTCGGCGGCCATGAGCACGGGCTTGAACTGGGCGGGCTCCATGTCCCAGGGGAAGGTGAACAGGCAGGCGTACTTGCCGCTCTTCATGCGGAAGCCGGGGAAAAAGTGGGAGCCGACGCTCACGCCGGTCTTTCCGGGCTCCTCGGAAATGGCGTAGACCACCAGACAGGCGCCGCCCTGGTTGACGTTGTTTTGGATCGTCTCCAGATCCACGCGGGGCGGGGTCAGGTCCACGGTGTAGGTACGGGACAGGATGGCGGTTCCCGCCTGCCCGAAGGGGTAGAGGGAGGCGTCGCGGGCCTTGACGCGGATTTCCAGGGAGCCTTCTTTGATCTCCTGGGGCAGAACGAGTTCGGCTTCGAAGGCGTGAGCCTTCTCCAACTCTTTGTGCAGCAGGGAAATCTCCCGTCCGTTCTGGGTTGCGACCACGTCCACGGACTTGAGGCCTGAACCGAGATCGCTGACGGTCAGGTGCAGGGGGGCGGCCACGGTGACGTATTGCCCCTCGGGCAGAAGCGCCACCCGGGGCGCGTCGGTGTCGCGGAAGACGATGATGCTCCCGCCCAGGACCAGCAAGGCCAGGGCGGCCCAAAGGACGAGTTGCAAGATGCGGGTGGTCGCTGATTTCTGCGTCATGATACTCCTGCCTGTGGAAAAGTTTCTAGAAATTGTCTACGCTCAAAACGCGGGAGGGGCAACCCCGCATTGGAGTAGGGCATGGAGGGCGAAATTTTGGTGATGGGAGCGGGGAATCCGCTCATGCGGGACGACGGGGCGGGCGTGCTCGCCGTGCGTGCGCTCATGGCCGAGCCGTGGCCCAAGTGGGTGGAATTCGAGGACGCCGCAACCTTCACCCAGGATCTCTTCCATCAGCTCGACCGCTACGTAGCCGTGCTCATCCTGGACGTGGCCCGGTTCGGAGGCGCGCCGGGAGAGGTGCGCGTGTTGGGCGGGGAGGATGTCCTGGCCGGAAGCGGCCCCGGGGTGTCGCTGCATGAGCTGGATTTGGCCGAGTCCCTGCGCTTGGCGCGGGAACTGGGGGAACTGCCCCGGCTGCGCTTGGTGGTCATGGAACCCCGCGACGTCGGATATGGCCTGGAGCCTACAGCGGAGATCCGTGCGGCTCTGCCTCGGATGATTCAGGCCGCCCGGGACGAGTTGCGGCTTCTCTTGGATGGGGTTCAGTCCTGAGACTTTTCCTCCAGGGCGTCCATGAGGCTGATGGTCAGCTTGAGGAAGTCGGCCTCGGTGAGAATGCCCACCAGACGCCCCTTCTCGACCACGGGCAGGCAGCCGTACTTGTGGTTGAGCAGGAGTTCCGCCGCGGATTTCACCGTGGCCGAGGACTCCACGGTCTTCAGGTCCGTGCGCATGATCTCCTTGATCGGGATGCCGGCGTCGATTTCGTCCTGGGTTTCGGGGTCCACCCCGGCGAGCTGGGAGACCGTGGCCGAGAGCAGGTCGCGGTGGGTCAACAGGCCGATGAACATGGTGTCCCCGGTCACGATGGGGATATGACGGATGCGCTGGAGCTTCATCAGGGCCCGGGCCGAGAGCAGCGTGTCGGTTTCGCGCAGGGAGTAAACGGACTTGGTCATGATGTCGGCGACGGTGAGCATGGCGGATTCCCCTCTGTTCCTCCATTCTTTTCCCAAAGGCCCCATCCGTGTCAAGCGGGGAACTCCGACCGGGGAGGGAGGAACCTTTGTTGACTTGGGGGGACAAACGTGGTTTTGCAACGGCTGACGGAAAAATGAGGGGGAGCGGCGTGTCCGTGATCGATCCGAAGCGACTGCGCGAACGCATGGTGCGTGAGCAGATCGAGGCCCGGGGCGTACGCGACCCGGCCGTCCTCGAGGCCATGCGCCAGGTGCCGCGCCACCTCTTCGTGGAACCCGCCCTGGTGCCTAAGGCTTACATGGACGCCCCCCTGCCAATCGGCGAGGGTCAGACAATCTCTCAGCCCTATATCGTGGCCCTGATGACCGAACTGCTCCAGGTCAAGCCGGGCATGAAAATTCTGGAGATCGGCACGGGCTCGGGTTATCAGGCCGCCGTCCTGGCCCAGATGGGCGCCACGGTCTATACGGTGGAGCGCATCAAGCCGCTGTTTTTCGCGGCCCGGAAGCGCTTTATGGACATGCGGCTTTTCAGCATCAAGCCCAAGCTGGACGACGGCACCCTGGGCTGGCCCGAGGAGGCTCCCTTCGACGCCGTGATGGTCACGGCGGGCGGGCCCCAGGTGCCGCCGCCCCTGGTGGATCAGTTGGCCGATCCGGGGCGCTTGGTGATCCCGGTTGGCGAGGGCCGCCGAGACCAGAAGCTCATCATGGTGGAGAAGCGCGACGGCCGTGTGGAGAGCGTGGATATGGGCGGCGTGGCCTTCGTGGACCTCGTCGGCGCCCACGGCTGGGGGGCCTGATGTTCCAGCCGGTTGGCTTTTTGACCAAGGTTCGTTAGATTTCCCTGGCCGGACGACCGGCTTGAGACCAGTTCAAAGAAGGTGCACCACATGACTCAATCCTGCGGCAGCTGCTCCGGTTCCAAGGGCGGCGAGAAGACCGACCCGAAGCTGGCGCTTCAGAACGAACTCATCAGTTCCACCTTGGCGCGCATCAAATACAAGCTCTTCGTCATGAGCGGCAAGGGCGGGGTGGGCAAAAGCTCCGTGGCCGTGAACATCGCCGCGGCCCTCTCGGCCAAGGGCTTCAAGGTCGGGCTCATGGACGTGGACATCCACGGCCCCAGTGTGCCCCGGCTCCTGGGGTTGCGCGGGCAACTGGATGTGGACCGGGGCAGCCTGATCCTGCCCAAACGCTACAGCGACACCCTGCACGTGGTTTCCATGGAGTCCCTGCTCCAGGACCCGGACCAGGCCGTGCTCTGGCGCGGTCCCATGAAGACCTCGGCCATCCGCCAGTTCATTTCCGATGTGCAGTGGGGTGACCTGGATTTCCTGGTGGTGGACTCCCCTCCGGGCACAGGCGATGAGCCCATGACCGTGCTGCGGACCATCCCCGAAGCCCTCTGCGTGGTGGTCACCACCCCTCAGGAGGTTTCCCTGGCTGATGTGCGCAAGGCCATCAATTTCCTCCAGTACGCCCAGGCCAACATCCTCGGCGTGGTGGAGAACATGAGCGGCCTGATCTGCCCGCACTGCGGCAAGGGCATCGACCTGTTCAAGAAGGGCGGCGGCCGGGAGCTGGCCGAGCAGTATGGCCTGGAGTTTCTGGGCGCCGTGCCTCTGGATCCCGCCACCGTGGTGGCCGGAGACCGAGGTGTGCCCGTGGTGCTTCTGGAAGAAGACACCCCGGCCAAGCAGGCCCTGCTGGAATTGGGCGACAACGTGGCCCGAGCCGCGCAGAACAGCCTGGAAGCGGCCTCGACCATCCATAGATAGGCGGCGGAACACATGAGCCATTTCAACCTGGCGAATTCCCTGACCATGGCGCGGATCGTGGCCGTGCCGGTCATGGTCTGCCTACTGTATTTCCCCAACCCGTTCATCTGTTGGGTGGCGGCGCTGTTCTTCGTGGCCGCCTCGGTGACCGACATCTTCGACGGCATCGTGGCTCGCCGACAGGGCCGCATCACCACCCTGGGCAAGTTTCTGGACCCCCTGGCCGACAAACTGCTCATCAGCTCGGTGCTGGTCATGCTTGTGCGCCTGGAGTGGGCTCCGGCCTGGGTGGCGGTATTGATCATCTGCCGGGAACTGGCCGTGACCGGGATGCGGGCCGTGGCGGCGGAGAAGGGCGAGGTCATCGCGGCGGATCGTTTCGGCAAGCTGAAAACCATCGCTCAGATCGTGGCCCTGACCCCGCTCATCCTGCACTATCCCGTGTTCGGACTGGACTCCGCGGCCATTGGTACGATCCTCTTGTATATCGCCCTGTTGCTGACGCTTTTCTCCGGCGGAAATTATCTGTACAATTTCTATAAAAACTGGTTACTATCCGAATAGGCTGAAGAATAACGGAAAAGGAAGGAGGCGGAGTCCGTGGATTCCGACAGCCGCCTGATGCGCATCACCAACTGCCTCCAGACCATCCTGGAGCTGGAGCCCGCACTCCGTAAACTGGAGTTCGGGCACACGCTGCTTGATGAATTCGAGGTGCTCAAGAACTTTCTCGCACGCATCGACGAGGTGGAGCTGTCCGAGTCCGACGTGGACCGCATTGAGCGGGCCACGGCCAATTTTTTGGAGGAACTGCGGGAGCCCATGGCCCAGATCGCCGCGTCGGCTGGAGCCGGCCACAGGCTTCAGTGAGAGGATATGCTGGCGCGTCGCATCCTGGTCGGTTTCCTCATCCTCCTGAATTTGTTCCTCTTTTTTCGGCTCATCTGGAGCGACCAGGGGTTGTTCGCCTACATGACGCTCAGGAACCGCTACGAACAGCTCCAGGCCCAGATCGACGATGTGGACAGGAAGAACCTGGATCTGAGTCAGGACATCCGGCGGCTGAAGTCGGACCGGGCTTACCAGGAGAAGGTCATCAGGGAGCGGCTCAAGTACGTCAAGGACAACGAAATCCTTTACCTCTTGCCCGAAGAGTCCGATAAACCCCTGGGAGATGGCGCGGATGACAAAAAAGATTGAGTGGTACCAGGAAGTCCTCTCGCTGGAGCCGGGTTCCAAGGTCTTTTTCGCCCTGGCCAAGCTCTTCGTCGAGACGGGGCAGCTGGAAGCGGCCGTGAACACGTTGCGTCAGGGCCTGGATCGCCATCCCGACTTTCTGGAGGCTCGGCTGCTGCTGGCCCAGGTGCTCGTCCGTCTGGAGCGCCCTGGCGAGGCCGCCCTGGCCGTGGAGCCCGTGACCCGGGCCCTGCGGGTCTACCCCGATTTTTGGCGGCTCTGGGCCCAGAGCGTGGTGGACGTCCAGCGCGATTTCGCGGTCTTCCTCATGCTTGTGGCCTCCCATTTCACGGAGAAGCCGGTGCAGTGGATGGACGTGGTCCTGGAGGGCGTGAATTCCCTGTCCACCCGTTTGGTGGGGCCGCCTCCGCCGCCCGCCGAACCCGCTCCGGCCCGTTTTGTCCCGACCGTACCCCAGGCCCGCGCCGAGACCCCGGACGAGGCCCAGGCGGCCGACGCGACGCTCCGGTTTCCGGGCGCGGGCAGCCTGCGCACCCGGACCATGGCCGATCTGCTGGCCTCCCAAGGCGACTACACCGGGGCTTTGGCAATTTACAAGGAACTGTGGATGGGCGCTCAGCCGGGCTTCGAACGCGAGGATCTGGCTGGACGCATTGAGAAGATGGAGGCGGAGCTGCGTGAAGGAACCCCGGCGTCGCGTCCGGGCGTGGAGGCGGAAGACGCCTTCAGCCGTCACGCCAAAAATCGGCTCATCGGCACGTTGGAAGCCCTGGCGGCCCGCTTCGAGGCGCGCGTCCGGGCATGACCGGGCGGCCTTCCGGCCCCCGCTCGTGATGATCCGCCCGGGCGTCCGGGCCTGAGAAGTGAGGCTTGTCCTTGTTGCGACGTTTTCTGTTTCTGGTCTTGTCCCTGACCCTTCTGGCCGGATGCGCCTCCATGGACGACACATGGGAGGGCACTAAGAAGGCGGCCAAGACCGCCTGGTCCTCCACCAACGACTTCGTCAATCCCAATCCCGAGATCGACGTCGACCGCTACAAGATGGAGAACCCCAACCAGGAGAAGCTGGCGCGGCTGTTCACCTCCGTGGACCAGCACGTGCTCCGGCTCATGCGCTTCGTGGGCGACCAGGATCTGCGCCCCACGGAGGAGTGGATCGCTCTCCTGTTTCAGCGCTTCCCCTGGATCAACGGGCTGATCGTGGCCGATGGCGAGGGTCGCATTCTGGACCGCCGCCCCCCCCAGCCGGTGAAACCCTTCAGCCACCCGCTCTGGTTCGAGGCCGTCTGGCGCGACACCATTCTCAAAAGCGTGGTGGACAACACCGAACTCGGGCCGGAACTGTACTTCGGCACCCCCATCTACAAGGACGTGAGCCTCGACGGGCTCATCGTGGTGCACTTCGACCCGCGCACCTTGTTCAGTTTCTGCCCCGAACCCGACCAGCTCATCATTCTGGCGCCTGGACGCGGGGTCTGGACCCCGAACAAGGCGGTGGACACGGCCGCGCTCGGCCAACTGCCCTGGGATGAGATCCTCAAGGACCACGTGAACGGGCAGGTGCAGGCCGGCGGCAAGTATTACACTTGGCTGGCCCGCTACGTGGGCCGGGATCTCTTCGTCTACCTCACCGAGAGCGTGGACCCCAAGATCGATGGCCGGAGCTGGTTCTTCTAACGGACCGCGCGCAAGAAACGGAGATTGTCATGGCTCCCCAGATCACCGTCACCGAACATCTGCTGCTGCATCAGAAAAAGACCCCCACGGCCACCGGCCGTTTCACCCGGTTGTTCAACGAGATCATCCTTTCGGCCAAGATCATCTCCCGCGAGGTGACCAAGGCCGGATTGGTGGACGTGCTGGGCTTCACCGGCGACACCAACGTCCAGGGCGAGGAGGTCCGCAAGCTCGACGAATACGCCAATCGCGTGCTCATCCACCGTCTGTCCCGCTGCGGCGTGCTCTGCGCCATGGCCTCGGAGGAGAACGCGGACGTCATCGAGATCGCGGCCGGTCTGCCCGTGGGCGAGTACATTCTCATCTTCGACCCCCTGGACGGCTCTTCGAACATTGACGCCAACGTGAGCATCGGCACCATCTTCTCCATCCTGCGCCGCAAGACGCCGGTGGAGGGTCCGCTGCTTTCCAGCGACGTGCTCCAGAAGGGCGCTGAACAGGTGGCCGCCGGGTACATCGTCTACGGCTCCTCGACCATGCTCGTGTTCACCACCGGCGACGGGGTGCATGGCTTCACCCTGGACCCGGGCGTGGGCGAGTTCCTGCTCTCCCATCCGAACATCCGCATCCCCGAGCAGGGCCGGATCTATTCCGTGAACGAGGGCTACCAGCACTACTGGGACGAGGCCACGCGCAAGGTCATGGAGCACTTCAAGGACTCCGAGGGCGCGCGCCGCAAGCCCTACAGCCTGCGCTACATCGGCTCCCTGGTTGCCGACTTCCACCGCAATCTGCTCTACGGCGGCGTCTTCCTCTATCCGGCGGACAGCCGCGATCCCAAGAAGCCCGGCGGCAAGCTGCGTCTCATGTGCGAAGCCAACCCCCTGTCCATGGTCGTGGAGCAGGCCGGCGGCTTGGCCACCGACGGGGTGCGCCGCATCCTGGACATCGAGCCCGAACACCTGCACCAGCGCGTGCCCCTGGTCATCGGTTCCCGCGACGACGTGCTCAAGATCAAGGAAATCTACGAGTCCTTTTCCTGATGCTCTGCCTCGGCATTGAATCCTCTTGCGACGAGACGGCCGTGGCCGTGGTCTCGGAGGGCGGGCTTCTGGCCGAACGTCTGGCCTCCCAGGCCGACATGCACGCCTTGTTCGGCGGCGTGGTCCCCGAGATCGCGGCCCGGGAACACCTGAGCGTGCTGCCCGTGCTCTGCCGAGAGGCCCTGGCCGAGGCCGGAGTCGCCCCGGCCGACCTGAACGGCGTGGCCGTGGCCAGGGGGCCCGGCCTGCTGGGCTGTCTGCTGGTGGGGCTTTCCTTCGCCAAGGGCTTCTGCCTCGGTACGGGCGCCCGGCTCGTGGGCGTGAACCATCTGCACGCCCATCTTCTCGCACCCGGGCTGGAACGGGAGATGGTCTTCCCGGCTCTGGGCCTGCTCGTCTCCGGCGGCCACACCCACCTTTATCGCATGGACTCGCCGGGCCGGTTCCTGCTCCTCGGCCGGACCCTGGACGACGCGGCCGGGGAGGCCTTCGACAAGGTGGCCAAGCGCCTCAATTTTCCCTATCCCGGCGGCCGGTTCCTGGACGAGTTGGCCCGGGAGGCGGAGCCGGATCACGATCTCTTTCCGCGCGCCTACATCGACAACGACAACCTGGATTTCAGCTTCAGCGGTCTGAAGACGGCCGTGGTCTCCCATGTGGACGCCCATCCCGGGCTGCGCGCCGCGCGCATGACCGGACCAGGGGAACCCGGCGGGGAGGGAGGGGACCGCGCGGCCCTGGCGCGGGTCTGCGCCTCCTTCAACTGGGCCGTATCCGATACTCTGCGCATCAAGGCCGAACGGGCCCTGGACCGCGAACGGGGAATCAGGGCGCTGGTGGTGGCGGGGGGCGTGGCCGCCAATTCCGGCATCCGCACGGCCATGGGTGATCTGGCCCGCCGGCGGGGGCTGGAGCTGTTCCTGCCCAGCCCGCGGCTATGCACGGACAACGCCGCCATGGTGGCCCACGCGGGATTCCTGTCCCTATCCATGGGCCGCCGTCACGGCCTGGATCTGGAAGCCGTGCCCAGGGGACGCGTCGTGCCCGAGGATTGGCTCCAAGGCACGGACTGAGCGGACTTCGCGCCGGGGCTTCTTGACAGCGGGCCCGCCTCGAACTACTCTTTCGAATCTAGCTGCATGTCACTTTTGTGAACCGATTCCGGCCGGATTCCCCGCCCGGATCGGGCATGGGCGAAGCCGGAAAAAAGGAGATACCATATGGCGATTCAGGTGACCGACGCCAACTTCCAGGACGAAGTGCTGAAGTGCGATCTGCCCGTGCTGGTGGACTTCTGGGCGCCCTGGTGCGGCCCCTGCCGGGCCATGGGGCCGGTGATCGATGAGCTGGCCGGCGAATACACTGGGCAGGTCAAGATTTGCAAGATGAACGTTGACGAGAATTCTGCCACTCCGAGCAAATACGGCATCCGGGCCATTCCGACCCTGATTCTGTTCAAGGGCGGCGAGGTGCTGGACCAGACCACCGGCGCCGTGTCCAAGAGCAGCATCAAGGAAATGCTCTCCAAGAAGGCTCTGGGCTGAGACGAATGAAGAGTTACGACGCCGTCGTCATCGGGGGCGGTCCGGCAGGCATGACGGCCGCCCTTTATCTTTTGCGGGCCGGCGCCTCCGTGGCCCTGGTGGAGAAGCTCTCGCCCGGCGGTCAGGTTCTGATGACCTCGGAGATCGAGAACTACCCCGGTTTCCCCAAGGGCATCAAGGGCTACGAGCTGGCGGACTTGATGACCGCCCACGTGGGAGTCTATCCGCACGACACCCTCAACGACGAAGTGCGCGAGATTCGCACGGTCGGCAAGCGCCACCAGATCCTGGTGGGATCGGACTGGATTGAGGCCAAGGCCGTGATCCTCTGTTCCGGCGCGCGTTACCGCAAGCTCGGGGTTCCCGGAGAGGAAGCCTTCATTGGCCGGGGCGTGTCCTACTGCGCCCTGTGCGACGGCAACTTCTTCCGCGACCGCGAGGTGGCCGTGGTGGGGGGGGGCAACTCGGCCCTGGAGGAGGCGCTTTACCTCTCCCGGCTGGTCAAGAAGCTGCATCTCATCCATCGCCGCGACGAGTTCCGGGGCTGCAAGTGCTACCAGGACAAGTGCCTGGCCCATCCCAAGATGGCCGTGCGCACCAGTTCCGTGGTCCAGGAGATCGCTGGGGACACCGAGGTCCGCGCGGTTCTGGTCAAGAACCTGAAGAGCGGCGAGGTGAGCGAGATTCCCGTGGACGGCGTGTTCATTTTCGTGGGCTTCGAGCCGGTCATCGAATTCGTGCCCGAGACGGTGGCCCGCGACAAGGGCGGCCTGATCACGGATTGCGAGATGCGCACCAACGTGCCCGGCATCTTCGCCGCCGGCGACATCCGCTCCAAGAACTGCCGTCAGGTGGCCACCGCCGTGGGCGACGGCGCCACCGCCGCCACAGCGGCCTTCGCCTATCTGGAACAACTCGATGCGTAACCGGTTTTTCGTTCCGGCCCTGTTCCTGTTGCTCTTGGCCTTCCAAGGCTGCGCGCTGATCGACTACTATTTCTTGCCCAAGCCCGAAGATACGGCCCAGGAGCTTTATGAGGCGGGCATGGACGCCATGCAGGAGAAGCATTATGGCGACGCCGCCGAATACTTCACCAAGCTCAAGGATCAGTTCCCCTTCAGCCCGTTCACGTTGAAGGCCGAAGTGGCCTTGGGCGATGCCTACTTCCTGAACGAGAAATACTCCGAGGCGGTCAACGCCTACAAGGAATTCGAGTCCCTGCACCCGCGCCACCAGGATACGCCCTACGTCTTGTTCCAGATCGGCCTGTCCAACTATAATCTGTTCAAGTCCTTCGACCGGCGCATGTCGCCCATCGAAGAGGCCCTGGAATACTTCCAGCGTGTGCGCGAGACCTATCCCAATTCCCAGTACGCCAAATCGGCCGCCGACTACGTGGTCCAATGCCGCCGCAAGCTGGCTGAGCACGAGTTGTTCGTGGCCGATTTCTTCTGGCGCACGGACCAGTTCGGACCGGCCTGGAACCGCTACCGTTTCGTGGTGGAGAACTTCCAGGATCAGCCGGACCTCCGCGACTACGCCAAGCGCCGGGCGGAATACGCTTACTATGAGTATCAGAAGACCCTGACCAAGGAAGAGCGAGAACGCATCGAGGGCGGCTGGAAGCAATGGCTCAAGAAGTGGCTCTGACGAAGGGAGGAAGGCGGTCTTTGGACCGCCTTTTCGTTTGATATGACGCAGCGCGGACTCTTTCCATCCTGGCTGGACGGCTCCCTGGCGAGCGACGCGGCCTTCGGGCGGGCTTACGCCGCCGTGCCGGACGCCCGCCGGGCCCTGCTCAAGACGGCCATCGCCCGGCTTTGGGAGTGGTGCGGTCCGGCTGATGCCGTGAGCCTGCGCCGCGACATGCTCTGGCGCTCCGGGTTGCGCAGCGTGAGTGTGGCGGGTCCGCGCCGTTTCGCCCTGGTGCTTTTCGACGCCGGAGAGACCTCCCCGGCCCGTTTGCTGGCGGCGTTGGTCCCGGCTTTGACCGCCGGGATTCCCGAAGTTCTGGCCGTCCGTCTGGGCGGCCGCGCCCTGCCTCCCGCGCCCCAACTCCTGGCCCTGGAATTGGCAGGAGTGGAGCGTTTGGCGCTGCTGTCGCGCAAGCGCTGCACCGAGTTGCTGGAGCATCTGGGCCAGGGCGGGGAGTCCGGCTTGGTGCTGGCTCTCGGCCGAGATGCGGGCTCCGTCCTGGCTGTGGCTCCGCTCCATCCGGCCCGGCAGCGGGCCTGGGTTCCCGGCGGCGGCCCGGCGGGGGTCTGGCTGGACCGGACCGGAAGCCCGGACCTGGAGGCTCTGGCTTTCGCGCAGCATGGCGCGGAAATCAACGTCTGGGGTGGTCGGGGCCGTTCCATTCCGGACGGTTTTGTGAGACGATCCGGCACGTTCGAAACCTTCCTCCGTCAGGGCTACGCCACGCTGTACGTCCCGGAGGAGCGGCGCGAGGCCTGTGCGGGCCGCGCCCCGTTGGTTCTCGGACCCGGCTGCGAGTCCTGTTGGCTCTGGCCGGACCTGGAAGCGTCCCTGTTCACGCCCCGTCATGTCTGTTGGAGCGTGGACGGCTGATCCACCGACACGGACCCCGGAGCGGACGTGAGCAAGAAGAAGCCTTCCGGCAAATACCTGTCCACTCTGCGCAACATCGGCATCATCGCCCACATCGACGCGGGCAAGACCACGCTGACGGAGCGCATCCTCTACTACTCCGGCCGCATCCACCGCATCGGCGAGGTTCATGAGGGCACGGCCACCATGGACTACATGCCCGAGGAGCAGGAGCGCGGCATCACCATCACCTCGGCCGTGACCACCTGCCCTTGGCGTGACTGCTTGGTGAACATCATCGACACCCCGGGCCACGTGGACTTCACCATCGAGGTGGAACGCAGCCTGCGCGTGCTCGACGGGGCCGTGGGCGTGTTCTGCGGCGTCTCCGGGGTCCAGCCCCAGTCCGAGACGGTCTGGCGGCAGAGCGAGCACTATCGTGTGCCCAAGATAGCCTTCGTGAACAAACTGGACCGCCCCGGCGCGGATTTTTCCGCCGTGCTGGAGTCCATCACCACCCGTCTGCGGGCCAAGCCCTTGGCCCTGACCGTACCCGACGGCGAGGGCCCGGAGCTGCGGGGGATCTTCGACCTCATCGATGAGAAGCGGCTGGTCTTCGACCAGGCCGACCAGGGCGTGGAGTTCGCTGTTTTCGACTGGACGGACGAGGAACGCGCGCATCTGGCGCCCTGGCGCGAGAAGGTCCTGGAGGCCGCCGCCGAGGAGGACGATGCCTTGATGGAGCGCTACCTCTCCGGCGAGGTCCTGGCTCCCGCGGAAATCCGCGCGGCCCTGCGCAAGGCCACCCTGGGCATGCGCCTGGTGCCCGTGCTGGCCGGTTCCGCCCTCAAGAACGTCGGTGTGCAGCCTGTCATGGACGCCATCTGTCATTATCTGCCCGGCCCGGCCGAGGTGCCCCCGGCCGAGGGCCTCGACCCCGTCACCAAGCGCAGGAAGTCCTTCCCGGTTTCGCCGGACGCCCCGCTTTCGGCCCTGGCCTTCAAAGTCAGCCTGGATTCCGGCCGCAAACTCGTGCTCATGCGTCTTTATTCCGGCATGCTCCAGGCCGGAGATACGGTCTACAATTCCACGCAGGGGGTGCGCGAGCGCGTGGCCCGGCTGTTCAAGCTCCACGCCGGGCGCAAGGAGCAGGTCGAGCAGGCGCTGGCCGGCGAGATCGTGGCCGCCGCGGGCATGAAGGACGCGCGCACCGGCGACACCCTCTGCCAGGAGAACGACCCGGTGGTCCTGGAGCGTATCGGGGACTACCGGCCGGTGATCTCCGTGGCCATCGAACCGCGCAATTCCGAGGAGTCCGGCAAACTCGACGAGGTGCTGGAGAAGTATCTCATGGAGGATCCCACCCTGGCGGTCAAGCGTGACGAGGAGACCGGCCAGGTGGTCCTCTCGGGCATGGGCGAACTGCACCTGGAGGTGATCCTGGAGCGCATGTCCCGCGAGTTCGGCCTCGCGCCCCGCTCGGGCAAGCCCCAGGTTGTCTACCAGGAGACCGTGGGTGGTCGGGCCGAGGCCTTCGAGGAATTCCACCGCGAGTTGGGTGAGGTCATGCACTACGGCGGCGTGCGTCTGTCCGTGGAGCCCCTGACCCGGGATTCCGGCCGCGACGTGGTCCTGGAAGTGGCCGGGCAGACCTGTCCGGCGGCTTGGTTGGAGGCCGTGGTCGAGGGCGTGTCCGACGGCCTGCAGAGCGGCGTGATCAAGGGCTATCCGGTGCAGGATGTGCGCGTGCGCGTGCTCGATCTGGCCCGCCGCGAGGGCGAGTCCAGCCCGGCCGGATACCGCATGGCGGCGGCCATGGCGCTCAAGAAGGCCCTGGCGGGGGCTCAGCCGCTGTTGCTGGAACCCATCATGTGGGTCGAGATCGGCGTACCCGACGACTTCGTGGGCGAGGTGGTGGGCCTGCTGGGAGCCAAGGGCGCCAAGATCGAGAACCTTTTCGACCGGGCCGGGCAGAAGGTCATTCAGGCCCTTGCCCCTCTCTCTCCGCTGTTCGGTTTCTCCACGGATCTGCGTTCGGCCACCCAGGGCCGCGCCGGATTCGTCATGAAATTCTCCCGCTTCGACGTTTTGGACTAGAAACGCTTTCAGGAAGCCCGGGCGCCTGCGTTCCGGGCTTTATGTTTCCCGGCGCCCACCGATGAGATGGAATGGCGCGTTCGCCATCGAAGGTATTCTCGAGAAGATATAATTGCCAGTTGGTCGCGCTTCTGGGAGATGTTGACATGAACCTCCGGTTCGCCGGAGCGAGGAGGGGACGCACTATGCGCGGATCTGTCGTGGTCTGGCTGGCCGGAGTGGCGATCATCGTCATCATTTCGGCGGCGTCTTTGGGCCAGGACTGGAAATTCCTGCTGGTCGCCGACGTCATCGCCCTGGGGGTGCTGGCCTGGGCCGCCGCCATGACGGCCCGTCTGCCCGGGGCGATCCGGTCCGCATTCTCCGCCTTCCGTGACGCGAAGGATCCCGAGGCCCTGAACGCCGTTTCTGGTGAGGCAGGGGAACTGCTGGCCCCATTGCGTGAGGGGGTCGCCGCGCTGAGCAAGGACGCCGTGTTTTTCGGCGGAGCCATCCGGGCCGCCAACAACCCCCTGCTGGTCTGCGATCGCCAGGGCAAGATCGTTTTCGCCACCAAGCCGCTGCTGGAAATTTTGCGCAAACCCGCGAACCAGGTTCTGGGCCTTTCGGTGAGCCAGGCGTTCTACAACCGCGAGGGCTCCTCGATTACCGAGAAGGTCATGGAATCCGGCCAACCCCTGGACAAGGACGCTGAGCTGGCCCTCTACGACGGCCGCACGGTGCCGGTACGCCTCGCCTCCAACGTCATCGTCGACGGCATGGGCAAGGTCATCGGCGCGTTCAGTTCGTTCATCGACCTCTCTCAGCGCGTGGCCGATCTGCGGCGGCTCGAGGAGCAGCGAGCCCAGGTGGCCCGGATCGGCAAGGAGGTTTCCACCTTGGCCGAGCGCGTGGCCTCGGCCTCGGAGGAACTTTCCGCCTCGGCTGACGAACAGGCCCGGGGAGCCCAAAAACAGAAGTCCCAGACCGATTCCGTGGCCACGGCCATGGAGGAGATGACGGCCACGGTCCTGGAGGTGGCTCAGAATGCGGCGGCCACGTCCCAGGCGGCTGACGAGGCCCGAACCTCGGCCCACCAGGGCGTGGACATGGTCGGTCAGGCCGTGCGCGGCATCAACAACGTCTCCGAGTCCGCGGGCAAGCTTTCGGAGGTGCTGGCCCAGTTGGACGCGCAGGCCGCCGAGATCGGCCGCATCATCAACGTGATCAATGACATCGCGGACCAGACCAACCTCCTGGCGCTCAACGCCGCCATCGAGGCCGCCCGCGCGGGTGAGGCCGGACGGGGCTTCGCCGTGGTGGCCGACGAGGTGCGCAAGCTGGCCGAGAAAACCATGACCGCCACCAAGGAGGTCGAGGAGGCCATCGGCACCATCCAGCAGCGTTCCCGCCACGCCACTGAATCCATGGACGAGACCGCGCGGCAGGTGCATGCCAGCACGGATCTTTCGAACAAGGCGGGCGAGGCGCTTCAGACCATCATGCAGCGCATCGAGGACATGGTCATGCGGGTGTCCCAGATCGCCGCGGCCGCCGAAGAGCAGTCCTCGGCCGCCGAGGAGATCAACCGGAACATCGAGGAGATCGCCCAGGTGGCCAGCGAGGCCGACGAGGGCGCGTCGCAGGCGGCCGTGGCCACCCGCGACCTGGCCGAACTGGCCCAGGAACTGCTTACGGTTGCTTCGCACTTCACCGGCGGAGGGCAGGAGGCGGGCAAGCTGCGCCAGTCCGAGGGCGAAATGAAAGGCGTGCTGCCGAAACTGACCCAGGATTACGTGCGCGAGGCGTATGGCCAGGAGGTTTTCGAGGCCATGCAGGAGAGCATGGGCGGCCCCGTGTTCCTGCCTACGGCCAGCTATCCCGATCAGGTGCTGCATCAGATGGCCGAGTTCGTGTCCGGCCGCAAGGGATCTTCGGCGCGCGACTTCTTCCTCGGCATGGGACGCTTCACCATCAAGCAGTTCTACAAGATGTACAAACGCTACTTCAAGGATGAGAACCTCAAGACGTTCTATCTGCGCATGAACGACCTGCACGCCCAGCTGACCAAGGACCAGCCGGGCATCAAACCGCCCAAGTTCAGCTACGAGGACAAGGGCAAGACCCTGTTCATGAACTATCGTTCCAAGCGCGGGCTGTTTGACTACTTCGAGGGTATTCTCCAGGGAGCGGCGGAATTCAAGGGCGAGCGGGTCAAGATCAAGATCATTCCCCTGGATGAAGAGACCGCCCGTGCCGAGATCACCTTTCTGGACGCCGGAGCCGGGAAGTAGCCGGGGGCGAACGGCGGGAGGCCGAGATGTCGGATGATCTGAACAGGCAGGTGTTTCGCGAGGAGGCGTACGACCTCCTGGGCGAGCTGGAGACAACCCTGCTGGAGCTGGAGCAGACGCCCGGCGACCTGGACGTCATCAATCGGGTGTTCCGGGCCTTGCACACCATCAAGGGCTCGGGCTCCATGTTCGGGTTCGAGGACATCGCCGCCTTCACCCATGAAGTGGAGACGGTTTTCGATCAGGTGCGCAATGAGGAGTTGGCCGTAACCACGGAACTCCTCAACCTCGTCTTTCGTGCCCGCGACTACATCCAGAAGATGCTCGACGCCGACGGCGCGACCGTGGCCCCGGAGGTTCGCCAAGAGATCCTGGAAGGACTGGTCCGGGTGTCCGCCGCGGCGGCAGAACCGGCTGCCGTTGTCGAGGCCGCGCCTGGGGCCGAAGCCGGAGGACCGGCCGAAGCGGAAGTCGCGCCGGAGGAATGCGGATACGCCGTGCGTATCCGTTTCCGCGACAGCCGCCCACCGGCGGGATTCAGCCTGGAGCCGCTCCTGGAGGAATTGGGCAAGCTCGGCTCCTGCGGCGTGTCCCCGGAAAAGGTGCTCGATCCGGAAAAATCCGGGCCTGTCTGGAACGTGACCTTGCGCACCACGGCCTCGGAAGAAAATATCCGCGACGTGTTTTTCTTTTCCGAGTTCGACTTGGACGTTGAGGTCCGCCGCCAGGACGACGCGGCCCAGGCCGCGCCGCCGGTCGAGCAGCTGGAGGAGGCCAAAGCCCGCCCGGACAAGAAGCTCGGCGAAATCCTCGTGGAGGAGGGTGCCATCGATCCCAGCGACTTGGCCGAGGCCTTGGCCCAGCAGAAGCCGCTCGGGCAGATTCTTGTGGAGTCCGGCAAGGTGGACAAGGACCGCGTCGAGCAGGCCGCCGCCAAGCAGGCCCAGGCTCGGCGCGAGGTCGGGGAGAAGCGGGGCGAGGAGGCGGGCAAGGGGCACCCGGAGTCCGTGTCCTCCATCCGTGTGGCCGCCGAGAAGCTGGACAACCTCGTGGATCTGGTGGGGGAGCTGGTCATCGTTCAGGCTCAGATTTCCCAGGTTGTGGGTGAGCGCTCCGATCCCGTGCTCACGGCCCTTTCCGAAGAGTTGGAACGGCTTTCCGACGCCCTGCGCGACAGCACCCTCGGCATCCGCATGCTGCCCATCGGGACCACCTTCAGCCGCTATCGCCGCCTCGTGCGCGATCTTTCGGCCGACTTCGGCAAGGATATCGCATTGGTCACCCAGGGGGCCGAAACCGAACTGGACAAGACCGTCATCGAGCGTCTGGGCGATCCGCTCATGCATTTGCTGCGCAACAGCATCGACCACGGCATCGAACCTCCTGAGGAACGCCAAGCCGCGGGCAAGCCGTCCCAGGGCACCATCCTCCTGGCCGCCGAGCATTCCGGCGGCGAGGTGCTCATCCGCATCAGCGACGACGGCCGGGGTATGGACTCCGAGGCCATCAGGGCCAAGGCCGTTGAGCGCGGCCTGATCCAGCCCGAGGCGGAGTTATCGGAGAAGGAACTGTTCAAGCTCATTTTTGAGCCAGGTTTTTCCACCGCCAAGAAGCTCACCAGCGTCTCGGGCCGAGGCGTGGGCATGGACGTGGTCAAGCGCTCCATCGACGCCCTGCGGGGCAGCGTGGAGATCAGAAGCCGCAAGGGTCAGGGCTCGGAGATCATCATCCGCCTGCCGCTGACCCTGGCGATCATCGATGGGCTCCAGGTGCGCGTGGGCGACGCCTTCTTCGTCATTCCCCTGTCCCTGGTGGAGGAATGTGTGGAACTGGCGCACCAGGATGTGGAGGAGGCCGGGAACCAGCGCATCCTTTACCTTCGCGGTGAGATCGTGCCCTACATTCATCTGCGCGAATGGTTCGAGGTGGACGGAGCGCCTCCGGCCATCGAGCAGATCGTCATCACACGGGTGGAGGGCAGCCGCATGGGCATCGTGGTCGACAGCGTCATCGGGGAGCACCAGACCGTGATCAAGACCCTCGGCCGCGTCTACAAGGACGTGGAGGGGATTTCCGGCGCCACAATCAAGGGTGATGGGAGCATCGCCCTGATCATCGACGTGCCTCGTCTGGTTCGTGGTGTGGTGGTGGCCTCCCAATAGCCGGAGGCGGGAGATGGGAATCAAGGACGACGATGGCGATGCGCGGCGGCGAGCGGTGGAGGCGTGTTCCACCACGCCCAAGATGAGCGAGGCGGACTTCCGACGTTTCAGCCAGTTCATCACCGCCGAACTGGGCATCAAGCTGCCGCCGGCCAAGAAGACCATGCTGGAGGCCCGGCTGCAGAAACGCCTGCGGGCCCTGGGCCTGGGTTCCCACCGGGAATACTGCGAATTCCTGTTCAGTCCCCAGGGAATGGAACAGGAGCTGGCCCAACTCATCGACGTGGTGACCACCAACACCACGCATTTCTTTCGTGAGCCCCGGCACTTCGAGATCCTTGCCGCGAAGGTGATTCCGGACATCCTGCGGCGCAAGGGGCGCGGCCGGGTGGCGGTCTGGAGCGCGGGCTGCTCCACGGGCGAGGAGCCGTACACCCTGGCCATGGTGCTTTCGGAATGCGCCGAGATCAACCCGGAGCTGAGCTTCTCCATCCTGGCCACGGACATCTCCACCCAAGTCCTGACCCTGGCCAAGCGGGCCGTGTACGCCGAGGACCGCATCGAGGGCATCCCCGAGGCCCTCAAGCGGAAGTATCTGCTGCGCAGCAAGGACCGCTCCCGTCGGCTGGTGCGCATGGGGCCGGAATTGCGCTCCAAAGTCAATTTCCAGCGCCTGAACTTCATGCGCGAGTTCGACTTCCGGGAGGATCTGGACATCATCTTCTGCCGCAACGTGGTCATTTATTTCGATCGGGGCACACAGGAAGAGCTGTTCAAGCGTTTCTGCGGCAAGCTGATCCCCGGAGGATACTTGTTCATCGGCCATTCCGAGAGTCTCACCGGCATGGACCTTCCCCTGGTCCAGGTGGCCCCCACCGTATACCGCAGAACCTGACGACCGGAGGCGCGCATGCGAAAACCCATCCGTGTGCTCATCATCGACGACTCGGCGGTGGTCCGCCAGACCCTGGCCCAACTTCTGGCATCGGACCCCGACATCGAGGTCATGGCGGCGGTGGTGGACCCGCTGGTGGCCGTGGAGAAGATCAAGAGCGAGGTGCCGGACGTCATCACCCTGGACATCGAGATGCCGCGCATGGACGGAATCACCTTCCTGCGCAAGCTCATGAGCCAGCATCCCATTCCCGTGGTCGTCTGCTCCTCCCTGGTGGAGCCGGGCGACGAAACCACCCTGCGGGCCCTGGAATACGGCGCCGTGGAGATCGTGACCAAGCCCAAGGTGGGCACCAAGAAATTCCTGGAGGAGTCGGCGATCCGCATCTGCGACGCGGTGAAGGCCGCTGCCCAGGCCCGGATCAAGCCCTTCCGCGGTGGCCGGGACATGGAAGTCGCGCCCAAACTCTCGGCCGACGCGGTCCTGGCCGCGGGCAAGCCGCAAGCCCTGCGGACCACGGAAAAGATCGCCCTGGTGGGGGCCTCCACGGGCGGCACGGAGGCCCTGCGGGTGTTCCTGGAGGCCATGCCCCTGGACTGTCCGCCCCTGGCCATCGTCCAGCACATGCCCGAGCATTTCACCCAGGCCTTCGCCAACCGTCTGAACGCCGGCTGCCGGATCTCCGTGCGGGAGGCCCGGGACGGAGACTCCATGTTGCGCGGCCAAGCGCTCATCGCCCCCGGCAACAAGCACATGCTGCTCAAGCGCAGCGGCGCCCGCTACTACGTGGAGGTCAAGGACGGGCCCCTGGTCTCGCGTCACCGGCCCTCGGTGGACGTGCTTTTCCGCTCCGGGGCCAACTACGCGGGCAAGAACGTGGTGGCGGCGATCATGACCGGCATGGGCGACGACGGGGCCCGGGGGATGCGTGAACTGTTCGACGCCGGAGCCTTCACCATCGCCCAGGACGAGGCCAGCTGCGTGGTATTCGGCATGCCCCAGGAGGCCATCAAGCATGGCGGGGTGCAGAAGATCCTGTCCCTGGAGGCCATCGCCGGGGAGATGGTCCGGCGCTGCAACTCAGGCTAGGCCTTTCTCCCTTCGTTGTGACGGTAGAACATGACCTGCACCCCTTCCAGGGTGACGAGGCCCTCCTTGATCACTCCGTCCAAGAAGGGCAGGAAGGATTCGATCTTGCCCGGGGTGTCCACGATTTCGACCACCACGGGCAGATCCTCGGAGAGCCGCAGGATCTTGGCCGTATGCACGAGGCTGTTGGCCCCGAATCCGGAAATGCCCCGGAGCACGGTGGCTCCAGCCAATCCCTGGCGGCGGGCTTCCTCCACCACGACCTCGAAGATCGGGCGGCCCTTGTGGCGGTCGCTTTCCCCCACGAAGATGCGCAGACGTTCGGCGTGACGCGGCAGATTCATGGCGGCCTCCGTGTGGTTGTGGGCGCGGCGGTTTTCCCCTAGACTCAAAGCAGGCGGCCCAGGGCCATGCCCGCCAGGACGCAACAGAGCCCCAGCGCCGACTGCCCGGCCACGTTGGCGACGGCGGCCAGCGTCTGGCCCAGGCGGAGCAGAGCGGCGGTTTCGAACATGTAGGTGGAGAAGGTGGTGAAGGCGCCCATGAATCCGGTCAGGGCGGCCAGACGCCATTCGCCGGACAATCCGGCGCGGTTCTCCAGCAGGCCCCAGACCAGGCCGAAGAGCAGACACCCGGCCATGTTCACCGCGAAGGTTCCCACGGGCAGGTCCGAGCCGCAGAGCTTCTGGACGGCCCCGGCCAGCCAGTAGCGGCAGAGGGTGCCGGCGGCCCCCGCCAGGGCCAGGATGATGAGTTTACGGATCACTGTCGCGCTCCGGTCACTGCATACCAGCGTCCGCCCCGAGAGGAAAGCCCGCATGAGCCTGGAATGTGAATTGAAATATCTCAACCCGGACCTGGACGCGGTTCGCGCGGCCCTGGGCAACCTGGGCGCGGAGCCTCTGGGGCGGTGCTTCGAGGAGAACCTCGTCCTGGACGATCAGGCGCGTTCACTGAAGAAGCGCGGACTGCTTCTGCGGCTGCGTCGGGCCGGGGGGGTCTCGACCCTCACGATCAAACAGCCCGCCCGGCGTGACGCGGCCTGCAAGGTCTGCGCGGAGCATGAGACCGTCGTGTCCGCTTTCGCCGAAACCCTTGCCGGCCTGGAGGCTCTCGGTTTCGTCCCGGCCTTCGTCTACGAGAAGCTGCGCGAGACCTGGCGGCTGTCGGGCTGCTCCATCTGCCTGGACAGCCTGCCGTTCGGCGACTTCGTGGAGATCGAGGGGCCGGAGGACGCGTTGCGCTCCTGCGCCACGGCCCTGGGGCTGGACGGCGGCCTGACCTCGCGGGAGACGTATCACGCCCTGAACATGGCCTGGCGCAGGGCTCGGGGCCTTCCCGAGGACGAGAACTTCGTCTTCGTGGAGCCCGAGCGTTCCCGCCTTCTGGCTGAAGTCGAGGCGTCCGCCGGGCAGCCGATCAAGAACTGAAAAAAACGGCCGGGGCTCGACAGTCGCGCGCTTCGGCCTTATTATCGGGATGGGCCGTCAGGCCCGCATTTCTGGGGGACAGGCAGCATGAGCGACCATCTTTTCGGGGATCAGTTCCAGACCGGGGCGATTTCCGAGAATGAAACCCAGGAGCCTCCCCGTTTCCGGGTGCTCCTGCACAATGACGACTACACCACCATGGAGTTCGTGGTGGAGGTGCTCATGCGAGTGTTTCAGAAAAGCGAGTCCGAGGCGACCACGATCATGCTTGCCGTGCACAACGAGGGGGTCGGCGTCTGCGGGGTGTACACTGCGGAAGTCGCCGAGACCAAGGTGGACCTGGTCCACCGGATGGCCAAGGTGGCCGGTTTCCCCCTGCGATGCAGCATGGAAGGGGAATAGCGTCACATGCTCAGCAAGGGACTGGAGAACGCCCTCACCTCGGCAGTGGCCGAGGTGAAACGGCGCAAGCACGAATACCTGACGTTGGAGCACCTGCTCTACGCGCTCTGTCTGGAGCCCACGGGCGAGGGCGTCCTGGCGGCCTGCGGCGCGGACGTGAACAAGCTGCGTGAGCAGATTCTGCGGTTCTTTTCCGAGAACCTGGAGGTGTTGCCCGAAGGCGCGGAGTCCGAGGTCATCCAGACCCTGGGGGTTCGCCGCGTCCTGCAGAGGGCCGTCTGGCAGAAGCGGGCGGCGGGCAAGGAGATCGTGGAGGTGGGCGACGTGCTGGCCGCGCTTTTCGAAGAGGAGGACTCTTACGCGGTCTATTTTCTCCGTTCCCACGGCGTCTCCCGCCTGGACGTGCTGGAGCACATCTCCCACGGCATGCCCGCAACCGAGCAGCCCGGCTGGGAGGCCGCCCCGCGCCGCCAGTCCCCGGGGGGACGGCCCGGCGCTCCCCAATCCGCGCCGCAGGCTCCCGGACCGGACCAGGGCAAGAAGTCAGCCTTGGAGGAGTTCACCTCGAACCTCACCGAGCGGGCGGCCCAGGGCGGTATCGACCCGCTCATCGGCCGCGCCGAGGAGCTGGCCCGCACGGTCCAGGTTCTGGCCCGGCGGCGTAAGAACAATCCGATCTTCGTGGGCGATCCCGGCGTGGGCAAGACGGCCATGGCCGAGGGGCTGGCGCTCATGATCGTGGACAAGAAGGCCCCTCGGCAATTCTGGGACGCCCAGGTCTACGCCTTGGACATGGGCGCGCTCCTGGCCGGGACGAAGTACCGGGGCGATTTCGAGGCCCGGCTCAAGGGCGTGCTGGCCGAACTCAAGCGCGAGCCCGGGGCGATCCTCTTCGTGGACGAGATCCATACCATCGTGGGCGCGGGTTCGGTGAGCGGCGGCAGCCTGGACGCCTCGAACATCCTCAAGCCCTTCCTGGCCGCGGGGGAGGTGCGTTGCATCGGCTCCACCACCTACGAGGAGTACAAGAATCATTTCGAGAAGGACCGGGCCCTGTCCCGGCGCTTCCAGAAGATCGAGATCTCCGAGCCCAGCGTGGAGCAGACCGTGGACATCCTCAAGGGTCTCAAGCCCTACTACGAGGAACACCACGAGGTGAATTACACCCAGAACGCCCTGCGGGCGGCGGCCGAACTCGCGGCCCGGCACATCAACGACCGTTACCTGCCGGACAAGGCCATCGACGTCATTGACGAGGCCGGGGCCTTCTACCGGCTCTCGGGCCGTCCGCGCAAGGACAACGCCATCAAGGTGGCGGACATCGAGAAGGTCGTGGCGCGCATGGCCCGCATCCCGGCCCGGCGTCTCACCACGTCCGACCGGGGAAGGCTCAAGGATCTGGAGACGGACCTCCGGGCCGTGGTCTTCGGCCAGGACGAGGCCGTGTCCGTGCTCTCCCGGGCCATCAAGCGGGCCCGCGCGGGCATGAAGCAACCCGGTCGTCCCATGGGTTCCTTCCTGCTTACCGGCCCCACGGGCTGCGGCAAGACCGAACTGGCCAAGCAGTTGGCCGCCGTGCTCGGGGTCCAGTTCCTGCGCTTCGACATGAGCGAATATATGGAAAAGCACGCCGTGGCCCGGCTCATCGGCGCGCCTCCCGGCTATGTGGGCTTCGACCAGGGTGGCCTGCTCACCGAGTCCATTCGCAAGAATCCGCACTGCGTGGTGCTTTTCGACGAGATCGAGAAGGCCCACCCGGACGTCTTCAACATCCTGCTCCAGGTCATGGACTACGCCACCCTGACCGACAACAACGGGCGCAAGGCCGACTTCCGGCAGGTGATCCTGCTCATGACCTCCAACGCCGGGGCCCAGGACATGGCCAAGGCGGGCATCGGCTTCTCGCGCAACGACAAGAGCGACCGCAAGAGCACGAGCCTGAAGGCCATCGAGCGCCTGTTCAGCCCGGAGTTCCGCAATCGCCTGGACGCCACCGTGCCCTTCGGCGCACTCAACCCCGAGATCATGGCCCGCATCGTGGACAAGTTCATCGGCGAACTGAACACGCAGCTCAAGGAGCGCCGCGTCAGCGTGACGCTCACCGAGGCGGCCCGGGCGCTCCTGGGCGAAAAGGGCTATGATCCGGCCTTCGGAGCTCGGCCCATGGCGCGGGTCATCCAGACCGAGATCAAGGACGCCATCGCCGAGGAACTGCTCTTCGGGGAACTGCAGAAGGGCGGGGTGGTCGAGGTGGACGCCAAACCAGCGGCCGAGCGGGTCGCCGCCACGCCTGGAGCCTGCGGTCCCTCGGGCGATTTCCTCTTCAGCTACGGCCCGGCCGGGGACGCCGGGGCCCACTGAACCTGAAACCGAAGAGGCGGCCTCTCGGGGCCGCCTCTCTCTTCCATTCATGGCCATCTACCGTCTTTTCGAAGAACCGGTCTTCCCGGACCCGGGCGAGGCCGAGCCCGACGGGCTCCTGGCCGTGGGCGGCGATCTCTCGCCCCTGCGTCTGATCAGCGCCTACGCCCAAGGCATCTTCCCCTGGTTCGGCCCGGAGTCCCCGATCCTCTGGTGGTCTCCCGATCCTCGTCCGATCCTCCTGCCCGAGGCCCTGCACGTGCCCCACAGCCTGCGTCGAACGCTCAATTCAGGCCGCTTTTCCTTCACCCTGGATCGCGACTTCGGGGCGGTCATCCGGGCTTGCGCGGTTCAACCCCGGCCCGGGCAAACCGGCACCTGGCTCGTGCCCGAGATGATCGAGGCCTATGAGCGGCTGCACCACCTGGGCCATGCCCACAGTCTGGAAGTCCATACGCGCGGGCCGGAAGGGCCGCTGGTGGGCGGGTTGTACGGTCTGGCGCAGGGGCGGGCCTTTTTCGGCGAATCCATGTTCCACGAGACGCCCGAGGCGTCCAAGGCGGCCCTGGTCATGCTCATGCGCCTCCTCGGAGCGCGCGGCTATCACTTCCTGGACTGTCAGCAGGCCACGCCGCACGTGCTGCGCATGGGCGCGCGCGAGGTCTCCCGGCGGGAATTCCTGCGGCGTCTGGAGGCGGCCTTGCGCTTCCCCACGGAAGAAGGCTCGTGGACCGATTTCGAGAATCTGCTCATCTGAGTCAGACGGCCAATGCCGTTTCGAGAACTGCGGGCAGGGCGGAGTCCTTTTCCTGCGGCAGCCCGTGGCGCAGTTCGCGGAACCGGTCAGCGTTCCGCACAAAGACGTTCGCAAGAATCGGGTCGAACTGGCTGCCCGCGCAGAGCCTGATTTCGTCCACCACTCGCTCGAAGGTGCGCGCCGGGCGGTAGGGGCGGTCCTGGAGCATGGCCGACACCGAGTCGGCCAGGGCGATGACCCGGGCCCCGAAGGGAATGGCAGCGCCCGTCAGACCGGAGGGGTAACCCTTGCCGTCGAATCGCTCGTGATGGTGCAGGATCATCTCCACCACGCCCGCCTCGGCCAGTGGCCGCACCGGTCGCACGATCTGCGCGCCGATGGCCGGGTGGCGGCGCAGCTCACCCCATTCGGCAACGCTCAGTGGTCCGGTTTTGCGCAGCAGGGTGTCGGAGACGCCGATCTTGCCGATGTCGTGCAGGTGCCCGGCCAGGTGGATCAGATCGGCCTCGAACGGGGTCGCGCCCTGGAGCAGGGCCAGTTCCCGGGCCAGATCGGCCACCTCGTCGGAATGTCGCCACGTGTGGTGATCCTTGGCGTCGATGGCTTTGCCGAGGGATTCCGCGAACTGGTGCAGGATGAGGGCGATGCAGCCGCAGGATGCGCCGGGAACGGGGCGCGGCGCGCACGAACTGGACGGAATCATGAATGTCCTCCTGGTTTCGGGACCGCTCGACGGCCGCCGTTGCCCAGGTCTTATTGAAAATGATTTTCAAAGTCAATAAGTGGTGATGAAAAAAGCCGCTCGCGGCGGCCTTTTTCGGGCGGTCAACCCTGGACGGATTCCACGATGGGGCGATGCAGGCTCAGGTCGTAGAGCCCCCGCAGGGCCACGGGCAGATCGTAGTGGGGAATCTTCTCGAAGCGGATGAAGCCGATGCTCTTGCCCTCGGCCAGGGAGCAGAGCGGCGGCAGGCCGCGCGGCACGGGGAAGGCCAGGGGCGCGGAGTCGATGGCCGTGAGCCTTGAGGCGTAATGGGCTTTGAGGTAGGACACGATCTGGTCCCGCTCCTGGAGCGTGAAGGCCTCCAGGATGACCTTGCGGCTGCTTTCGGGATCGGGCGCGCCCTCGATGGTCGGGCCCAGGAGCGCGTTCCAGTCGCAGCCGCCTTCCTCGGCCGGATCCCAGGCGTGGCGGAAGAGGTGGACCTCCACGTCGCGGCGGCCCTTGAAACTCTTGATGGTCATGGACAGGGCGTAGGCCCGCTCCAAGGGCAGGGGCGCGGCGGGGGCGACGAGGCGGATATCCATGCGGAACTCCCTGTTCGAGCGTTGACGGAACCCAAGGGTCTGCATACTGATTTTGAGCCTCGGAGACAAGGGAAGGCATGTCCGAATTCAGACTGGTCAGCGAATTTCGGCCAACAGGCGATCAGCCCCAGGCCATCGAGGCCTTGTGCGGCAACCTGAGCGCCGGGGTGCGTGATCAGGTGCTCCTGGGCGTCACCGGTTCGGGCAAGACCTTCACCATGGCCCAGGTGGTGGCCCGACTGGGCCGCCCGGCCCTGGTCCTGGCCCCGAACAAGACCCTGGCAGCCCAGCTCTACAACGAGTTCAAGACATTTTTCCCGCACAACGCCGTCGAGTATTTCGTCAGCTATTACGACTATTACCAGCCGGAAGCCTATCTTCCGCACACGGACACCTTCATCGAGAAGGACTCCTCGATCAACGACGACATCGACAAGCTGCGCCACGCCGCCACCCACGCCCTGCTCACGCGGCGCGACGTGCTCATCGTGGCCTCGGTGTCCTGCATCTACGGCCTGGGTTCGCCCGAATACTACGCCAAGATGATCATCCCGGTGGAGGAGGGGCAGGCCCTGTCCATGGAGTCCCTGCTCGCGCGGCTGGTGGAGGTGCACTACGAGCGCAACGACTACGACTTTCACCGGGGCACCTTCCGGGTGCGCGGCGACGCCGTGGAGATCATCCCGGCCTATGCCCGGGAGCGTGCCCTGCGCCTGACCTTCTTCGGCGACGAGATCGAATCCATCCTGGAGACCGACCCGCTCACCGGCGCGGTCACGGCTCGGCTGAAGAAGACCGTCATCTACCCCGGCAGCCACTACGTCTCGGACCGGGACAACCTGAACCGGGCCATGGACGCCATCCGCGAGGAACTGCGCGGGCGGCTGGAGACCTTCCGCCGCGAGAATCGGCTGGTGGAGGCCCAACGCCTGGAGCAGCGCACCCAGTTCGACCTGGAGACCATCGAGGAACTGGGCTACTGCAACGGCATCGAGAACTATTCCCGGCACCTGGACGGCCGGTCCCAGGGCCAGCCTCCGGCCACGCTGCTGGACTACTTCCCCAAGGACTTCATCCTTTTCGTGGACGAATCGCACATCACCATCCCCCAGGTGGGCGGCATGTACAACGGCGACATCTCGCGCAAGACCACCTTGGTGGACTTCGGTTTCCGCCTGCCCTCGGCGCTGGACAACCGGCCGCTCAACTTCGACGAGTTCCTGACCCGCGTGGGCCAGTCGGTCTATGTCTCGGCCACGCCCGGCCCCTGGGAGATGGAGCGGGCCCAGGGTTTGGTGGTGGAGCAAATCATCCGGCCCACGGGCCTGGTGGACCCGGAAGTGGAGATGCGCCCCACCGAGGGCCAGATGGACGACATCCTGGCCGAATGCCGCAAACGCCAGGCCCGGGACGAGCGCGTGCTCATCACCACCCTGACCAAACGCATGGCCGAGGATCTCACCGACTACCTCAACGACATGGGCGTGACCGCCCGCTACCTGCATTCGGATATCGACACCCTGGAGCGCATGGCCATCATCCAGGCCCTGCGGGCCGGAGAGTTTCAGGTTCTGGTGGGCATCAACCTCCTGCGCGAAGGGCTGGATCTCCCCGAGGTCACGCTGGTGGCCATCCTGGACGCTGACAAGGAGGGCTTCCTGCGCTCCACCCGTTCCCTGATCCAGACTTTCGGCCGCGCCGCCCGCAACGTGGAGGGCAGGGTTCTGCTCTACGCCGACGCGGAAACGCAATCCATGCGCGCGGCGCTGGAGGAAACCGCACGACGTCGCCGTCGCCAGTTGGAATACAACGAGAAACACGGTATCACGCCGAAGACCGTGCGCAAGCGGCTGGAGAACGCCCTGGCCGACATCACCACCCGCGCGGCGGTGTCCGACGGCACGGACTTGGCCGCCGTGGCCGAGGACTTGGCCCGCTACGGCGTGGAGCCCAAGGGCCTGGAGAAGGAAGTCCGGCGGCTGGAGCGGGAGATGCGCGCGGCGGCCAAGGAGCTGGAGTTCGAGCGCGCGGCGGTGTTGCGGGACAAGATCGGAATGCTCAAGGAACGGCTGCTGCAACTGGGGTAGGGGAATGTCCGGACTGACGCTCAAGGCCCGCCTGTACCGCTTCCGACAACGCTACGGCCATTTCTGGCAAATTCTCGTGGCCTTCATGACCTTGAGCGTGGTCTTCGTGGCCGGAATGATCGGCTACATGACCCTGGAAGGCTGGAACCTTCTGGAAAGCTTCTACATGATGGTCATCACCCTGGCCACCGTGGGCTTCCAGGAAGTGCGTCCGCTTTCGGACCAGGGGCGGCTCATGACCGCCCTGATCATCTTGGCCGGGGTGGGCGGTTTCGCCTATCTGGTGGGCGCGTTCTCGCAGGTTTTGGTGGAAGGCCACCTGCACAATTTCTGGGGGAGGCTCAAGGTGCAGAAGCGCATCGAAAAGTTGAACGGGCACTTCATCGTCTGCGGATTCGGCCGCATCGGCAGCGTGGTGGTGCGGGAGATCCGGGCCGAGGGCCAGCCCGTGGTGGTCATCGAGCATTCCCCGGAAGCCCTGGAGAAGATGCGCCAGGAGGACATCCTCTTCGTGGAGGGCGACGCCACCAACGACGAGATTCTTCAGCAGGCCGGGCTCATGCGGGCGAAGTCCCTGATCACCGCCCTCACCGACGAGGCCGCCAACGTCTACGTGACTCTCACCGCGCGTCAGCTCAATCCCGAGGTGAGCATCATCGCCCGGGCCGCCGACCCCGGGCACGTGGCCCGGCTTCAGATGGCCGGGGCCGACCGCGTGGTCCTGCCGAATCTCATCGGCGGGGTGCGCATGGCCCAGAGCGTGCTGCGGCCCACGGTGACGAACTTCCTCGATTTGGCCCTGCGCGCCAACATCGACCTCCAGATGGAGGAGCTGGCCGTTCTGCCCACGTCCCAGGTGGCGGGCCAGGATCTCATGGCGTCCCAGATTCGTCCGCGTTTCAACCTGATCATCATCGCCATCCAGAAGATTTCCGGCGAGATGGTCTTCAACCCCGGTCCGCGCGAGATCATCGAGGCCGGAGACACCCTTCTGGCCGTCGGCCGCAAGACCGACCTGATGAAGTTCCAGGAAGTGCTGTGACCATGACATCCCCCGCCGCCAGGGTCCGCGAGTTGCGGGAACTGGTGGAGCATCATAACCGCCGCTATTATGAGCAGGACGCCCCGGAGATCACGGACGCCGAATACGACGCCCTTTTCCGGGAGCTGTCGGAGCTGGAAGAACTCCACCCCGAATTGGCCGACCCGAACTCTCCCACCCGGCGCGTGGGCGGGGCTCCGGCCGAGGGCTTCGCCACCTACCGCCACCGGCGGCCCATGTTCAGCCTGGACAACGCCATGAGCCTGGAGGAGTGGCGCGAGTTCGCCGGACAGAAGCTGGTCAACGCCTTTCGCGAGGCCACCCAGCGCGCTGCCCTGGAGGATGTGGCCCGATCTCTGGGCCGGAGTCTGGACGAGGCCGAAAGCCTCAAGCTGGGACGCCGCGTGCGACAGATGGTCGAGACGCGTCTTCTGGAATCCCGCGAGGGCGGCTGGGCCGACCTGCTGCGCGACATGGATGCCGTGTTGCCTCCGCCGCTGCTGGATCGCGATCCCGGCTCCAGGCTGGCGGGTCTGCGGCGTCTGGCCCTGGGCGTCCCCGATCCCGCCGCCGCGCTGCGGATTTTCTGGGTGGACCCCAAGATGGACGGGCTGGCCCTGGAGGTCGTCTACGAGGAGGGCGTCCTGACCGTGGCCGCCACGCGCGGCGACGGCGAGACCGGCGAGGAGGTGACCCGGAACATGCGCACCGTGCGCAACCTGCCGCTGACCCTGCGGCCGGAGGGCGGCCCCGTGCCCCGGGTGCTGGAGGTGCGCGGCGAAGTGGTCATCGCCAAGACCGCCTTCGAGATACTCAACCGTCGCCAGGCCGCCGCCGGAGCCAAGACCTTCGCCAATCCTCGCAACGCGGCGGCCGGGTCCATCCGCCAGCTCGACCCCAAGGTGGCCGCCGCCCGGCCCCTGCGTTTCCTGGCCTACGGCGTGGGGCTGGTGGAGTGGGACGGCGGCGCGCCGGGCTGGAACTCCCAGGCGGAGATCATGAGCGGTCTGGCCGCGCTCGGCTTCTCCATTCCTCCCGAGGCCCGGCTCTGCGCCGCGCCCGAGGAGGTCGAGGCCTTCTTTTTGAAGCTCGGCGAGGAGCGCGAGTCCCTGCCTTTCGAAATCGACGGGGTGGTGGCCAAGGCCGACTCCCTGGCCCTGCAGCGTGAGCTGGGCGAAACCGCCCGCGCCCCGCGCTGGGCGCTGGCCCTCAAGTTCCCGGCCCAGCAAGCCAAGACGAAGCTCCTGGACATCGCCGTGCAGGTGGGCCGCACCGGCGTGCTCACGCCCGTGGCCGTGTTGGAACCCGTGCGCCTGGCCGGGGTGGAGGTCTCCAGCGCCACCCTGCACAACCGGGACATGGTTGAATCCCTTGGGCTCATGCTGGGCGACCTGGTCATCGTGCAGCGGGCTGGGGACGTGATCCCGCAGGTGGTCCGGGCCGTGGTCGAGGAGCGCGACGGGAGCGAGGAGCCCTGGCCGTTCCCCTCCATCTGTCCGCGTTGCGGTTCCGAGGTGGTGCGTCTCCCCGGCGAGGTGGCGGTGCGTTGCCCCAACCTCTCCTGCCCGGCCCGTCTGATCCAGGGGTTGGTCCATTTCGTGTCCAAGGCCGGTTTGGACATGCAGGGCGTGGGCGCGCGCTGGGTCGAGAAGCTGGCCGAGGATGGGCACCTGAAATCCCCGGTCGACCTGTTCGTCCTGACCAAGGACGTCCTGCTCGGCTACGAGGGCATGGGCTCCAAGTCCGCCGAGAACTTCCTGGCCGCAGTGGAACTGGCCAAGTCCGCGCCGCTGCACCGCTTTTTGAGCGCCCTGGGCATCGAGCAGGTGGGGGAGCAGACCGCGCGCACCCTGGCCCAGGCCTACGCCGACCTGGACGCTCTGGCCCTGGCCGGGGAAGCGGAGCTGAAGACCCTGCCGGACATCGGCCCGCGCGTGGCCGCCAGCATCCGGGCCTTCTTCGACAACGAGGAAAACCGCGAACTGCTGCGCCGCTTCAAGGAACTGGGGCTCTGGCCCAGGGGCGAGGCCGCGCCGTCCGGCTTGCCGTTGGCCGGGAAAACGTTCATCTTCACAGGTGGCCTGCCGGGCATGTCACGTTCCGAGGCCGAGGCCTTGGTGGAGAAATTGGGCGGCAGGGCGGCCTCGTCCATGTCGCGCCGTCTTGATTACGTGGTCGCCGGCGAGGGCACCGGAAGCAAGCTGGCCAAGGCCCGCGACTGGGGCCTGACCGTACTGGATTTCCCGGCCTTCCAGGACGTGGTCCGGGAGGCCGAGGCACGGCTGACGCCGAGGGAGGAATCATGAGCTGCAAGGTCATCATCATGGGCGCCGGCGGGCGCATGGGCGGCACCCTCGTGCGCCTGGCGCGGGCCGGAGGAGATTTCGAACTGGCGGGCGTGGTGGAGCGCCCCGACCGTCTGGGCGAGGTCCAGAGCCTGGGTTATCCGGCGGCGGGCAATCTGGATGCTCTGCTGCCCCAGGCTCCGGGAGCGGTCATCATCGACTTCACGGCCCCTGAAGCCTCCGTGGACATGGCCCGTACGGCCAAGCGCCACGGCAACCCGGCTGTCATCGGCACCACCGGCCTGACCCCGGAACAGCAGGAGGAACTGCGCTCCATCGCCCGGGACGTGCCCCTGTTCTGGTCCCCGAACATGAGCGTGGGCGTGAACGTTCTGCTCAAGGTTCTGCCCGAACTGGCTCGCATGCTCGGCCCGGCCTATGACCTGGAGATGTTCGAGGTGCACCACAACCGCAAGAAGGACGCGCCCAGCGGCACGGCCATCAAGCTGGCCCAGTGCCTGGCCGAGGCCCGGGGCTGGGACTACGACAAGGTCAGGAATTATGGCCGCGAGGGGATCATCGGCGCGCGTCCCGTGGAGGAGATCGGCGTGCAGACCCTGCGCGGCGGGGACGTGGTTGGTGAGCACACGGTGTTCTTCTTCGGCCCGGGCGAACGGGTCGAAGTGACCCATCGGGCCCATTCCCGGGATACCTTCGCCCAGGGCGCGTTGCGCGCGGCCAAGTGGCTCGCGGGCCAGAAGCCCGGCAGGCTTTACGGCATGGCCGACATGTTCTAGGAGTTCGGGGAAAGCCCGTCAGGGCTCCGTCTCAAGAGGCTCAACCCCGCGCCGGGTTTGAGCCTCTTGCCATGATGGCTGCGGAGACCGGGAGGATGGTGCGCGGATCAGCTTGTGGCGGCGTGGTCCAGGTGGCCGCGCATGAAGGCGAAGACGCGTTCCATCTCGGCCTCCAGGTCCGACAGGCAACCAGAGGCGGCCGGCAGGTCGCCCGACCCGGCCGCCTGTTCCAGGGCCAGGCAGTGGCCGCGCAGGGTTTCCGCTCCCAGGGCGGCCGACGCCCCCTTGAGCGAATGGGCCAGGAAGCGCAGAGTTTCGGCGTCCCCGGCGGCCAGGGCTTGGCGCACGGCCTCCAGCCGCTTGGGCTCCTCCTCCAGAAAGACCGTGAACATACGGGCCACCAAGGCCGGGCGCTTGGCGGTCATTTCCTCCATCCAAGCGGTGGTGATGGGGTCATGCACCGGTTCCTTCCTCACCCCTTGACGCAGATCAGCGGCTCCACGCGGACCACGGGCTTCGCCAGCCCGGCCGCCGCCGCGGACGCGATAACGAGATTCACGTCCTTGTACGCTCCCGGAGCCTCTTCGGCAACGTCCCGAAGGTCTTTGGCGCGAAGAAAAATGCCCCTGCGCCGCAACGACTCGGCAACATCCCGTCCTCGAAAGCTTTTTTTGGCCCGAGTGCGGCTCATGGCCCGGCCCGCGCCGTGGCAGGCGGAGTCCAGAGCGGGATTTTCGTCGATTCCGGCCAGGATGTAGGAGGACGTGCCCATGCTGCCGCCCACCAGCACCGGCTGCCCCAGGGCCGTCAGGTCCGGAGGCAGGCCGGGGTGGCCGGGGCCGAAGGCGCGGGTGGCGCCCTTGCGGTGGACGTAGAGCGTCCGGCGTCGGCCGTCCAACACGTGCTCCTCGCGGCGGCAGGTATTGTGGCAGACGTCGTAGAGCAGATTCAGGCGGACGCCGGGCAGTACGCTGCCGAAGGCTTGGCGGACCATGTGGGCGATGACCTGCCGGTTGGCCAGGGCGCAGTTCACGCCGCAGGCCATGGCCGCCAGGTATTCGCGGCCCAGATCCGAGCACAGGGGGGCGCAGGCCAGTTCCGGGTCGCCCGGCGTCAGGCCGTGGCGAGGGGCTTCGGCCAGCATGCGCGGCAGAAAGTCCTGGCCGATCTGGTGCCCCAGGCCGCGTGAGCCGCAATGGATGGAGATCAGCACCTGTCCCGGTCGCAGGCCGAAGCCGTCGGCCAGCGGGGGATCGAAGACCTCGGCCACCCATTGCACTTCCAGGTAGTGGTTGCCCGAGCCCAGGGTGCCGATCTGGTCGCGGATGCGGGCCTTGGCCTCGGCCGAGACCGCGCCCGGGGCGGCCCCATCCATGCGGCCGTGTTCCTCGCATCGGGCCAGATCGCCGGGCGCGCCGAAACCCCGGCCCACGGCCCAGGACGCCCCGCCGCGCAACATACGATCGATTTCCGCCTGGTCCAGGCGCAGGGGCCCGCCCTGTCCCACGCCCGAGGGAACGGCCAGGGCCAGGGCGTCGGCCAGGGGGGCCTGGACGGTGAGCAGATCCTCGCGGTCCAGGCTGGTGGTCAGGGTGCGTACCCCGCAAGCGATGTCGAAGCCTACGCCGCCCGCCGAGACCACACCCTCGACCGGATCGAAGGCGGCCACGCCGCCGATGGGGAAGCCGTAACCGGAGTGGGCGTCGGGCATGGCCCAGGCCGCCGAGACGATGCCCGGCAGGGTGGCCACGCCGCTCAGTTGCCGGGCCACATCCTCCTCCATGGCCCGAAGCAGGGGCTCCGAACCGAAGAAAACGGCGGGCGCGCGCATGCCGTCCCGAGGGGGAAGTCGCCACTGGTGGTCCGAAATCCGGACCAGACGGGAGATGTCCATGGACGGCCGCCTTTCACGGCCGGAAGAAGCCGGGGAGCCGCGGCGCGGCTCCCCGGGATGCCGTTCCTAGAGGTTGTAGAGCTTGTCCCCTGGCACGATGGGGATGTTGTTCTTTTGGAGCACCTCGATGGCCTGGTCCGTGCGGTCGAAGCGGAAGATGATGATGGCGTTGCTGCCGCTCTGCTGCACGAAGGCGTACATGTACTCCACGTTGACCTTGGTGTCCCGGAGCATGTCCAGGATGCGGTGCAGACCGCCGGGAGTGTCGTCCACCTCCACAGCCACCACGCTGGTCCGGCCCACGGTGAAGCCGTTCTGCTTGAGGATCTCGCGAGCCTTCTCGAAGTCCGAGACGATGAGCCGAAGGATGCCGAAGTCCGAGGTGTCGGCCAGGGACAGGGCGCGGATGTTGACCTTGGCTTCGGACAGGAGCCGGGTCACCTCGGCCAGGCGCCCGGCCCGGTTTTCCAGGAAGATGGAGAGCTGATCGACCTTCATGGGTTGCCTCGCTTGCTTGCGGTGTGGGGGCTGTGCCACCTACGCCTGGGGTTGGTTGCGCATGTCCACGATGCGTTTGGCCTTGCCCTCGGAACGTTGGATGGTGCGCGGCTCCACGAGTTTGACCCGGGCCGTGACACCCAGGAATTCCTTGATGTTTTTTTGTACCTTGGATTCCACGCGTTGTAAATTCTTGATGGCGTCGGAGAACAGGCGCTCGTCCACCTCCACCTGAACCTCCAGGTTGTCCAGGTTGCCGTCGCGGGTGACGATGAGCTGGTAGTGCGGGGAGAGGCCGTCGGTCTCCAGGAGGATGGTCTCGATCTGCGAGGGGAAGACGTTCACGCCCCGGATGATGAGCATGTCGTCGCTGCGGCCCTGGACCCGCTTCATTCGCGCCAGGGTGCGGCCGCAGCGGCAGGGCGCGGTGTTCAGGCAGGTCAGGTCGCGGGTGCGGTAGCGCAGCAGCGGGATGGCCTCCTTGGTCAAGGTGGTGATGACCAGTTCGCCGATCTCGCCGTTGGGCAGATTCTCGCCGGTCACGGGGTCGATGACCTCCACCAGGAAGTGATCTTCCATGAGGTGCAGGCCGTTCTGGGCCTCGGCGCATTCGATGCCCACGCCCGGGCCCATGATCTCGGACAGGCCGTAGATGTCGATGGCGGTCAGGCCGAGGGTGGCCTCCAGCTCCTTGCGCATGGTGTCGCTCCAGGGCTCGGCTCCGAAGATGCCGATGCGCAGGGGCAGGCCCTTGAAGTCGATGCCCATTTCGTGGGCCACCTCGGCCAGGTGCAGGCAGTAGGAGGGGGTGCTGCAGATGACCGTGGCTCCGAAGTCGCGCAGGAGCATGGCCTGGCGGCGGGTGCCGCCGCCGGACACCGGGATGACCGTGGCGCCGAGTTCCTCGGCGCCGTAGTGAGCGCCCAGGCCGCCGGTGAACAGGCCGTAGCCGTACGCGTTATGCACCAAGTCGTGGCTGGTCACGCCGGCGGCGGCGAAGCAGCGGCCCATGAGCCGGCTCCAGTTGCGGATGTCGCGGCGGGTGTAGCCGACCACCGTGGCCTTGCCCGTGGTGCCGGAGGAGGAGTGGATACGCACGATGTTGTCGCGGGACACGGCGAAAAGGCCGAAGGGGTAGTGGTTGCGCAGATCCTGCTTCTCGGTGAAGGGCAGGAGTCGGATGTCGGCCAGGCTCTTGATGTCGCCGGGTTTGAGGCCGCGCTCCTCGAAGCGCTTGCGGTAGAAGGGCACGTTCTCGTAAACCCGTTCGGCCAGGGCCTGGAGGCGGCGGAGCTGCAAGGCCTCCAGATCCTCCCGGGGCAGGGTTTCCATGTCCACGTCAAAAATCATGACCACTCCTCCTTCCTCGCGCCGCTTCCGGCGGCGGTGAAAAAAAGAGCCGCGGGTGTCGCCCGCGGCCCGGTTCGGCAGTGTCGTGCGCGCCGATCCCTGTCACGGGCCCGTGGGGGTTCTGGGCGTCCGGAGTCGGAAGAAGAATAGGGAATTGCGCCACATTGGTGGGTTCTTGCCCCAAGAGGCCCGCGGCGTCAAGCCCCGCGCGGCCTGCCGCCATTGCGGGGGCGGAGGAAAAGAGGTAGTGGGCTCAACACATCGGAGGTCCCATGACACTGCGCGATCTCGTGCTTCGAAACCGTTCCGTGCGCCGCTTCCATCAGGACAGGCCCGTGGACCTGAATACCCTCGAGGAACTGACGGACTTGGCCCGGCACACGGCCTCGGCCGGGAACCTGCAACCCCTGCGCTACGTTCTTTGCGCCGCCCCGGCGATGAACGCGGCGGTTTTCGACTGCCTCGGCTGGGCCGCCTATCTCAAGGACTGGCCCGGCCCGGAGGAGGGCGAGCGCCCGGCGGCCTATATCGTGGTCTGTCAGGATACGACCGTGGCCGCCACGGTGGACTGCGACCACGGCATCGCCTCCCAGACCATCCTTTTGGGCGCGGTGGAGAAGGGTCTTTCCGGTTGCATCCTGGCCTCGGTGAACCGCAAGAAGCTGGCCCGGATTCTGGATCTGCCGGAATCCCTGACCATTCTTCTTGTTTTGGCCCTGGGCCAGGCCGCCGAGAACGTGATTCTGGAGGAAACCGCCCCGGGCGGAGACATCCGTTATTGGCGCGACGCGGCGGGCACGCACCACGTACCCAAGCGAGGGCTTGGCGAAATCATCGCGCGCCGCTATGGTGGCGGGAAGAACACGGAGCACGCATGACGTCTGAAAGCAAGAAGCAGAAATTCAATGTCATCCCCGGTCCGGAGAAGGCCGCCCTGCTGGCCTTCTGGCTGAGCGAGAAACAGGCCCTCGACGTGCGCGCCCTGGACGTGCGCGGGCTGTCCTCGGTGAGCGACGCCGTGCTCGTGGCCACTGCCAAGAACCTGCGCCACGGCAAGGCCCTGGCCGATCACGTGCTGGACCGCTGCGGCGAACACCGCTTCGAGTACCTCGGCATGGAGGGCTACCAGGCCGGGGAATGGGTTCTGCTGGACCTGAACGACGTGGTGGTCCACATCTTCCAGAACGATCAGCGCCGCTTCTACAACATCGAGGGCATGTGGTCCGAGGCCCCGGAAATCGCCTTCGAGGGCGCGGACGGAGACGCGGACGAATGAGTCGCCTCACGCCCACGCTCCTGCTCATCCTGGACGGCTGGGGCCAGGCCCCGGCCGGGCCGGGCAACGCCGTGTCCCTGGCCCGTACGCCCAACCTGGACCGTCTTCTGGCCGAATACCCCTACGCCCCGCTGCGCTGCTCGGGCCGCGCCGTGGGCCTGCCCGAGGGCTTCATGGGCAACTCCGAGGTGGGGCACATGAACATCGGCGCGGGCCGCGTCGTCTACCAGGACATGACCCGCATCGACTTGGCCGTCGAGGACGGCTCGTTCTTCACCAATCCGGCCTTCACCGACCTCTGCGCGGCCGTGCGCGCTTCGGGAGGCCGCCTGCATCTCATGGGCCTGGTCTCGGACGGCGGGGTCCACAGCCATCAGAACCATATCTACGCCCTGCTGGAGGCGGCTCGGAAACAGGGAGTGTCCCAGGTCTTCGTGCATGTCTTCCTGGACGGGCGCGACACCCCGCCGGACAGCGGGGTGAACTACGTCCGCGCGCTGGCCGAGCGGATGCGCGGGATCGGCGTCGGCCGCATCGCCACGCTCACCGGCCGTTATTACGCCATGGACCGCGACCGCCATTTCGAGCGCAACGAGCCCGCCTGGCGGGCCCTGGTGCTCGGCGAGGGCGAGGCGGTCGCTGATCCCGTGGAGGCCGTGCGCGCGGCCTATGCCCAGGGCCAGACCGACGAATTCGTGAAACCCCGCGTGGTGGTCGAGGACGGCGCGCCCGTGGGACGCATTCTCGACGGCGACGGGGTGTTCTTCTTCAACTTTCGGGCCGACCGCGCCCGCCAGATCGTCCGGGCCCTGTTCGAGGAAGATTTCCGGGAGTTCGAACGCCCGCTGTTCCCTCGCCTCGCGGGCCTGGCCACCATGACCCGTTACGAACAGTCCTTTCCCCTGCCGGTGGCCTTTCCGCCGCAGGATCTCGGGGATACCCTCGGGGAGACGCTCTCCCGCGCGGGTCTGCGCCAGCTGCGGATCGCCGAAACCGAGAAATACGCCCACGTGACCTATTTCCTGAACTGCGGCCGGGAGGAGCCTTTCCCGGGCGAGGACCGGGTGCTCATCCCTTCGCCTCGGGACGTGGCCACCTACGACCTGAAGCCCGGCATGAGCGCGGTCCAGGTCACGGACACCCTGCTGGAGAAATGGGGAACATACGACTTGGTCGTGTGCAACCTGGCCAACCTGGACATGGTCGGTCATACCGGCGTCATCCCGGCGGTGATTGAGGCCTGCGAGGTGGTGGACGCCTGCGTGGGACGTCTGGCCGAGCGGGTTCTGGCCGACGGCGGCCGCCTGCTGCTTACGGCCGACCACGGCAACGCCGAGGAGATGATCGATAAGAACGGCGGTCCCCAGACTGCCCACAGCACCAACCCTGTGGCCCTGGTCCATGTGGAGCGGGGGGCGGAGAAGGCCCGGGTGCGCCCCGGCGTCCTCGGCGACATCGCCCCCACCATTCTGGATCTTTGGGGCCTGCCCAGGCCCGAGGCCATGAGCGGCGCGCCCCTGGTGACGCGAGGAGAATCGTGATGGAGTCCAAGAAACCGTTGACCCCCGTGAAGCCCACCGGCATGGAGGTCATCTATCTCTATCCCTGTCCGTTCTGCGAGCGCGAGGTGCCGCTCATCGCGCCCACCCGCCCGGCCATGGCTCAGTGCGACGCCTGCCGCAAGAACTTCCCCATCGTGCCGGTGGACGATCGGACCATTCGCTACTTCAAGATCATGCTCGCGGGGGGCAAGGCCAGCATTGATCCAGATTTTCTTTAAGTAAAACTTAAGATATCATCACAATATCTTGATTTCATAAAATAAGGCGCCGCGCCCCCTTGAGGGCACGGCGTCGTGTCGTTTTCCCCGATCCACGTCCAGCGCGTCTTTCAACCTGCCGCGATAATTCTAGAAAAATACCAAAGAGCATTGAGTATTTTGAAATGATTGACTTTATTCATTTCGTTTGTTTGCCAGTTTGTTGCAGGGCGTTGCCCGCGATGATGCAGACGAGTCCGGCCAGGGTCGAGGCCCGGATCGCCTCGCCGAGCAGGAAGTGGATGAAGACCAGGGAGAGGAAGGGCGAGAGGAAGATGAGGTTGGCCACCCGGGCCGTTCCCGATGGGGTGCGCGCGGCCAGACGCATGGCCGAGAGCCAGAGCACGAAGGTCAGGCCCATCTCGAACAGGCCCACGTAGGCCCCGGCCAGGAGCCCGGCCCAGCCCAGAGGCGGAAGGGCGGAGAAGGCCAGGGTCGCCGCCAGGATGCAGGGGAAGGCGGCCAGAAAGTTGAGCAGCAGGGCCGCCACCGGGTCCGCCTTGAGCCGGGTGTTGCCGATCCAGTACAGGGCCCAGAGCAGGGTGCTGCCCAGGGCCAGGGCCACGCCCTGGGGATTGCTGAAGCGCAGACCCGTCAGGTCGCCCCGGCAGGAGATGACCACCACCCCGGCGTAGCTGACGAGGATGGCGGCCAGATCCCGGGGGCGCAGGCGCTGGCCCAGCAGGGGCACGGCCAGTAGGCTCAGGGTCACGGCCCAGGTGTAGTTCAGGGGCTGGGCCTCCTGGGCGGGCAGAAGCGCGTAGGCCTGGAACAGGACCACGTAGTAGAGGAACGGATTGAGCAGGCCCAGGCCGCAGCAGAGGAGCTTCTCGCGCCGGGACATGGCGCGCAACAGTCCCAGGCGGCCCCGGGCGGCCAGCACCGCCAGCAGGGCCAGAATGGAGACCGCGTCGGCCAGCAGCAGGAGCTGGAGCGGGTCGAGGGTGCGCAGGGCGATCTTGAAGGCGGTGGCCACCGTGCTCCAGACGAGCACGGCGAGCCCGCCGCAGAGATACGCCCGGCGCTGGTCGTCCATGCTCCGGGCCTAGAGGATGACGCGTTTCTTGATGATGTTCACGGCCTCTTCCGGCGAATCCGTGACCGTGAAGAGATCCAGGTCCGCCTCGTGGCAGAAGCCGTTGGATACCAGTTGGTTCCTGAACCAGTCCACCAGTCCGCTCCAGTAGTCCTTGCCCAGGAGCACGATGGGGAAGGGCTTGATGCGCTTGGTCTGGATGAGCACCAGGGCCTCGGAAAGCTCGTCCAGGGTGCCGTAACCCCCGGGCAGGGCGATGTAGGCCAGGGCGTACTTCACGAAGATGAGCTTGCGGATGAAGAAGTACCTGAAGTCGCAGCGGATTTTCAGGTAGGGATTGTATTTCTGCTCCAGGGGTAGATGGATGTGCAGTCCGATGGACTCGCCGCCGGCGTTGTAGCAGCCCTTGTTGGCAGCTTCCATGAGCCCGGGGCCGCCGCCGGTGATGACCGAGAAGCCCGCCTCGGCCAGGAGCCGGGCCAGGGTTTCGGTCTGGCGGTAGAGCGGGGAGTCCGGAGTCGCCCGGGCAGAGCCGAACACGGACACGGCCGGTCCGATGTCTGAAAGGCTTTCGAAGCCGTCCACGATCTCGGACATGATTTTGAACAGACGCCAGGATTCATGGATCGAGAGGTTGTCGATGACGTATTGTTTGGACTGTTGCATGAAGGCTCCTCGGCGGTGTTGCTTGAAATCGCGATATGGGGCACTAGACCTTTTCGCGGGGCGTCGGCTCCGCTCCGGTCTTGTACACGGATTCCCGGCCGCCGGGAAGGGCGGCCCACAGGCCATCACGGGAGAACACGATGAAGATCACCTTCCTGGGCGCGGCCCAGACCGTCACCGGTTCCTGCTACATCCTGGAGAACGGCCAGAACCGCTTCAGCATCGACTGCGGCATGCACCAGGGCAACGCCGAGATCGAGAAACGCAACCTGGACATGGCGCCCTATCGGCCCAAGGATCTGGACTTCGTCCTGGTGACCCACGCGCACATCGACCACACGGGCCTGCTGCCCCGGCTGGTGGCCCAGGGCTTCAAAGGACCCATCTACGCCACCCCGCCGACCCTGGACCTCATGCGCATCATGCTCCTGGATTCCGCGCACATCCAGGAGATGGAGGCCGAGTGGCGCTCCCGCAAGCGTCTGCGCCACGGCCAAGCCACCGAGGCGGCTCTGTACACCATGGCCGACGCCGAGGCCTGCCTGCCGCTGCTCAAGCCCGTGGAATACGACACGACCTTCGAGCCCGGCCCGGGGGTGCGCGTGACCTACCGCGACGCGGGCCACATCCTGGGCTCCGCGCTCATTGAGTTGGAGTATGCCGAGAAGGAGGGCGCGACCAAGTTGGTCTTCTCCGGCGATCTGGGACGGCCCGACCAGCTCCTCGTCTCCGACCCGAGCCAGGTGGATACCACGGACTACCTCTTTCTGGAGTCCACCTATGGCGACCGCGACCACAAGGACGACCGCAACTCCCTGGACGAACTGGCCGAGGCCGTGGCCTACGCCTACAAGAACGGCGAGAAGGTCATCATTCCCGCCTTCGCCGTGGAGCGCTCACAGCAGCTCATCTACGCCTTATCCCTGCTGCGGGAGCAGAACCGTCTGCCCGCGGACATGCCGGTGTACCTGGACAGCCCACTGGCGATCCAGGCCACCGAGATATTCAAGAAGCATCCGGAGTACTTCGACCTGGAGACCCGCGAACGCATCGCCGCGGGCAAGAATCCCCTGGACCTGCCCAACCTGCGCCTCACCCAGAACACCGAGCAGTCCCGGGCCATCAACACGAGCAAGGGCCCGGCCGTGGTCATCTCGGCCAGCGGCATGGCCAACGCCGGGCGCATCAAGCACCATCTGCGCCACAACCTCTGGCGCAAGGGCGCCAGCGTGGTCTTCGTGGGCTTCCAGGCCGTGGGAACGCCAGGCCGCAAGATCGTCAACGGAGCCAAGAAGATCACCATCCTCGGTGAAGAGGTGGCCGTGGCCGCCAAAATATTCACCATCAACGGATTTTCCGGCCACGCCGGGCAGTCCGAGCTGATGGCCTGGCTGCGGCGCTTCAAGGACCACAACCATCTGCGCGTGATCCTGACCCACGGTGAGCCCCGTTCCCAGGAACGGCTGGCCGAGCTGGTGCGCCAGGAACTGGGCGTGGAGGCCCACATCGCGGCCTACCGCGAGGAATTGACCCTTGAGCCCGGGCTGGCCATGCGGCCTGTGGTGGACGTGGAGAAGGCCGCGCCGCGCATCGACTGGGAGTTCCTCATCCAGGACAGCGAACGGCTCTATGCCGAGTTCCGCAAGCGTGTGGAGCAGGCTCGGCAGCGTTCCTGGGCGGACCAGACCGAACTGCGCGACCGGGTCATGGACGTAAACCGCCGGATGGTGGAACTCATCTCCGAGATGTAGATGCGGATCATCGCGGGAACTTACGGTGGCCGGAGCATCAAGACCGGCGAGGGCCCGGGCTACCGCCCCGCCACCGGCAAGGTGCGCGGAGCCGTGTTCTCCATGCTTGAGGCCCGGGGTTTGGTGTGGGGCGGCCTGCGCGCGCTGGACGTCTTCGCCGGAAGCGGCAGCCTCGGCATCGAGGCCTTGAGCCGGGGCGCGGACTTGGCTTGGTTCCTGGAGAAGGACGCCCGGGCGGCCGCGCTCATCGCCGACAACCTCAAGGCGCTCGGCGTCCAGCCAGGACGCTTCCGGGTTCTGCGCAAGGACGCCCTCTCCGTGCTTTCGCGGCCGCCGGAGCGGCCCTTCGGCCTGGCCTTCGTGGACCCGCCATATGGGCAAGGACTGCTGGCTCCGGCGCTTGACAACTTGGCGCGAAAGCAGTGGATGGAAGAAGGCGGCCTTGTTCTGGCCGAATCCGAGGCCGCTCTGCCGCCCCTTCGGCCCGAGGGCCTGGAACTTCTCACCGACCGGCTCTACGGTCAGACCAGGATCACCTTATGGAGCATAAAGCGCTGAATCCCCGCCTGGCGGTCTACCCGGGCACCTTCGACCCGCTGACCAAGGGGCATCTGTCCATCACCAGCCGTGGGCTGATGATTTTCGACCGGGTCATCCTGGCCGTGGCCAAGAGCACCCCCAAGAAAACGCTCTTCACCGTGGAGGAGCGCGTGGAGCTGGCCCGGGAGGTTTTCCGGGAACAGCCCAACGTGCTGGTGGAGTCCTTCGACGGCCTGCTCATCGACTACGTGACCCGGCGGGGTGCCGGGGCCGTGCTGCGCGGGCTGCGCGCCGTCTCGGACTTCGAGTACGAGTTCCAGATGGCGCTCATGAACCGCCGCCTGGCCCGGGATATCCAGACCGTGTTTTTGATGACCGACTACAAGTGGATGTACCTCTCCTCGACCATCGTCAAGGAAGTGGCCTGCCACGGCGGGAACGTGAAGGGCCTCGTGCCCGACGAGGTCGTCAGCCCGCTCTATGCCCGTTGCGTGGCCCGGGCCCGCGAGGGGGCCTGACGCGCGCATGGAACGCGTGCGCGTCCTCTGCCTGGCCGGGCCCACGGGCACGGGCAAGACCGGGGCGGCCCTGGCCGCGGCCAGGGAGATTCCGGCCGTGGTGGTCAATTTCGACTCCCGCCAGGTCTACGCCGATCTGCCCATCGTCACGGCCCAGCCCGACGCCGAGGAGCGGGCCGTCTGTCCACACCGGCTGTATGGCTTTTTACCCACGGCCGAAAGCCTTACCGCCGCCGCCTTCGCCGAGCTGGCCCGCCGGGAGGTCCGGGAGGCGGCCGGAGCCGGGCGGCTGCCCATTCTGGTGGGCGGCACGGGGCTCTACCTGCGGGCCATCCTGCATGGCTTGGCCCCCATTCCGCCCATCCCCGCCGAGGTCCGCGAGGCCGTTCTTGCGCGGCTGCGTGGCGAGGGGGCGCCGACCCTGCACGCGGAACTGACGCGCCTGGACCCGGAGTACGCGGCGCGCATCCATCCCAACGACAGCCAACGCAACGCCCGGGCCCTGGAGGTCTTCCTGGCCACGGGAAAGACCCTGACATGGTGGCACCACGAGGGCTCCGAGGCCGCCCCATTCCAGCCGTTGCTCCTGGGCCTGGGCACGGACGTGGCCGCGTTGGAACCGTTGTTGGCCGCGCGGGTGCGGGCCATGCTGGCGGCCGGGGCACTGGAGGAGGTGCGCCAAGCCTTTGAGCGCTGCCCGGACCCCGAAGCCTCGGGCTTCAGCGGTATCGGCTGCCCCGAACTGTTGGCCCATCTTCGGGGAGAATGCGGCCTGGATGAGGCCGTGGCGCGTTGGATCAAAAACACACGGGCCTACGCCAAGCGCCAATTCACCTGGTTTCGGGCCGTGCCCGGCCTGCGCTGGCTGACTCCCGGTGATGACGAGGCAGTGCTTCGCGCCGCCTTGGAGTGGTTGAATTAGACGGCGGTTCCGGCCAGGAGCTGCAGATGCTGGGGCTTGAGCAGCCAAAGCAGATTGCCGTTGCGCGCCGCCAGGTGCGGGACGTCGATGCAGAGCAGGCCGCCGTTCTCCAACCCCAGGGCGATGGGCTCGGGGTAGGGGGAGAGGAGTTGCGAGGCCATGAGCGCCAGGTTGGGCAGATGTCCGGCCACGAAGAGTGCGCCCAGCTTGTCGAACTGGCGCAGGAACTCCAGGCCGGCTTCGGCCGGGGCCGAAGGCTTGAGGGCCTCGGAGCGGGCGATGCGCCGGGAATCGAAGCCCGTGGCCTTGGCCACGATCTCGGCGGTCTGGGTGGCCCGGAGCTTGTTGCTGGCGGCCATGGCCTCGGGCCGCACGCCGAGCAGCCGCATGGCTCGCGCGCTCTTTTCGACTTGGCCCCGGCCCACAGGGCTGAGCGGCTGTTCGGGATTGATCTGGCGGGGCAGACAGGCGCCGTGTTGCATGAAATAGATGAGCATGGGCCCTCCGCTGGCCTGCATCGACGTTTTTCCACAGGCTAGCACGCCCCGGGACCGCGCCGCAAGGTCGTGGCCTTGCGCTCCGGCCCCCGCCAGGGTACACCGTGAAACGGCGTCATCCGTCGTACACGAGGCGAAAACATGCGAAAATCGACCACGGTGATTGTATTCCTGGCCGTCTGGGCCCTCTGCTGGTCCGATCCTTCGGCGTACGCCGAGGCGCGGGTCGATTGGGTTCGGGGTCAGGTCGAGGCCCAGGCCTTCGAGACCGTGGACCTGGACCCGTACGCGCCCACCGGTGACCCTGCCGTGGCCTTGCGCAAGGCCGCCCTGGCCGCGCGCAAGGAATTGCTGGACGCGGTTTCGGCCATCCGTTTCGACGCCGATTTCGGCGTCGGCGGACTGTTGGCCCGGGACCAGTCCTTGGCCGGACGGGTGCGCGGCCTGTTGCAGAATTCGCCCTTCCAGGGAGCCGAGAGCCAGGACGCCGAAGGGCGCCGCGGCATGGCGGCCACGGCCGAGGCCCGGCTCTCGGGCCCGCTCCTCGATCTGCTCGTGCCGCCATCCCTGGTCCAGTTCCAGAGCGGCGTGCCGCCCAGGCGCACCCTGGCCCCGAGCGCTTCCGCGCTGCCCACGCCGGGCATGACGCCCCTTGCCCCGGCTCCGGCCCCCGCGCCGGGCCTTCTGCAGGTTCCGGCCGCGCCGGGCGGTCCTTCTCCCCACAGCGGCCTGATCGTGGACGCACGCGTTCTGCCGCTGATTCCGGCTCTCCTGCCGGTGATTTTGGACGACGCCGGAACGGGTCTGTACGGCGCTTTCCTGGTTTCTCGCGCCGCGACCTTGGCCAACCGCCTGGCGATCTATGCCGCCTCGGCCGACGATCCGGCCGTGCGCGAACGCTGCGGGGCCCAGCCGTTGAGCGTGAAGGCCGCGACCCTGGGGCCCTCGAACGTCGACCCGGTATTGTCGGCCGGGGATGTCGAGCGGGTCCGGGCCCTGATGCGCAATCCCGAGATCCTGGCGCGTTGCGCCGTGGCCATTCTCTGGACGCCTCCGGCAACTCCGGCCGAGGGCGCTTCTCCCATCAACGAGTCCGTGAGCAACGACACCCCGAGGTGACAGCGTGTCTCCGCGTTCGACCGCCCTTTGCCTTTTCCTGTTTCTTTTGGCTTCGGCCTTCCCGGCTCATGCCGGTTCTGTGGAGGTCTTCCTGCCCCTGGAACAGAATCTGAGTCCCATGCAACTGCGGGCCAAGGCCCGTCAGACGGCTTTCGTCCAGGCCGTGAACCAGGCGGTGCTGGCGATCCTGCCCGCGCGGCCCGGCGAGGCCCAGGAGGCCAAGCTCCAGGAATATTTTCAGGATCGCGCCCAGCAGTACGTCACCGGCTACCAGGACGTCTCGGCCGTGCAGGAACCCGAGGGGCTGCGACTGACCTTGAACGTCGAAGTGAACCAGACGGCCCTGAAGGCCGTCCTGAATCGTTGCGGGGCCTACGCAACCGCCGGACGGCCCCTGGCCTACGATCTGCGCCTGCTCAGTCCGCTCACGGCCGAGGAGTCGCGCCGCCTGGACGACTTGGCGATCATGGGAGGTCTGGAGCGCCACGCCGGGGTCTTGCCCGAGTTCACCCTGGAACGCGGGGTGGGAACGCTCTGGAAAGGCACCATCCGTACCGCCGAGACCCAACTCTCGGACGTGCATCCCGATCCCGTGGGCCTCTGGGAGAAGCTCTGGAGTCGCTACTTCGCCGGCCAGTCCTCGGTTTCCGCCGGAAGCTTCACGACCTTGCGCGTGTCCGGCTGGTTCTCGCCCGATGGCGCGGCCGAGTTCGACCGGGTGTTACGCGACTTCGGCGCGGTCCAGGACGTGCAGATGACCGACATGGAACTGGCCACCTCCGGCGTGGCCGCCTCCTGGCGCTTCAAGGTGATCGACGCCGAGGCCCTTGAGGCCCGGCTCAAGGAATACCTTCCCGCGCGGGGCCTGACACGGACCCAATCCGGCGGCTGAGGTGCGCATGCCTCTCCGGGAAGACAACTGGACCATCCCCAACCTGCTGACGATCTCCCGGATCCTGCTCACTCCGGCCTTTGCGGCGGCCTTCACCAGCCACCGTTTCGACCTGGCCTGGGGGCTGTTCGCCCTGGCCGGCCTGACCGACGCCCTGGACGGGCTCCTGGCCCGGCTGCTGCACCAGCGCACCCGTCTGGGCGGCATGCTCGACCCCCTGGCCGACAAGGTCCTGCTCGTGACCTCCTTCATCTGCCTGTCCCTGGCGGGCTTCCTGCCCGCCTGGCTGGCCGCCCTGGTGGTCAGCCGCGACGCCATCATCGTGGGCGGGCTGGTGATGCTCAACTTTTGGGGCGTGGAGGTGCGCAACAAGATCCGGCCGTCGCTCTGGGGCAAGCTGACCACCGCCGCGCAGATCAGCCTCGTCTTCATGGTCATGCTCCAGGAGTCGCTGGGCTGTTCCTGGCCCCTGCTCCAGGACGGGCTGATTCTTCTCGCCGCGGCCTTGACTGCGGTGTCGGGATTGCATTACGTGCTGCGTGGTTTCGCTCTGTTCCCGGTTCCGGATGACGACGAACGTTTCCGGCGGTAACGGGTGCTCCAGGGGGGGCAGTGCTGCAAGAAATTCTGGAGGATCTCCGGCCCGCGCGGCTGCTGAACACCGTTAGCGTGGGACTGGCGGCGGGCCTGTTCATCGTCGTCAACCAACTCTCCTTCGCCACCCTGATCTTTTCCGGGAGCTTGAGCCACGGCGCCATCCGGGCCACGAGCCTGACGCTCTTCGGCGGCTTGGCCCTGTGCCTGGTGGTGGCCCTGATGAGCAGCTTCCGGGCCTCCGTGGCCTGTCCCCAGGACACGCCCACGGCCATTCTGGCCCCCACGGCCGGAGCCATGGCCGTGGTCCTGGCCGGGGGCTCGCCGGATACGGCCTTCGCCACCGTGGCCGCGGCCCTGGGCCTGTCCACGCTCGTCACGGCCCTGGTCTTCATCCTGCTGGGGCGCTTCCGCCTGGGCAACCTCGTGCGCTTCATGCCCTATCCCGTGGTCGGCGGGTTCCTGGCGGGCACGGGCTGGCTGTTGTTGAGCGGCAGCTTCGGGATCATGACCGGCGCGCCGCTGAATCTGGACATCCTGGGCCAGCTCTTCACCCGGCCGAGCTTCATCAAGTGGCTCCCGGGCGCGGCCATGGCCCTGTTCCTGTTCTTCGCCCTGCGGCGCTTTCGGAACTTCTTCATCCTTCCGGTCACGCTGGTCGCCTCCCTGGCGCTCTTCCTGGCCTTCGTCTCCCTGTCCGGCATGGGCCTGGAGGGTGCGCGGGCCATGGGCCTGCTCCTGGGCGTGGGCGGCGAGGCCGCCCGCTGGCCGGTCTTCGGCCCCTCGGACCTGGCCCTGGTGCGCTGGGACGTGATCTGGCGGCAGGCCGGACCGCTACTCACCATTCCGCTGCTCTCCATGGTTTCGCTCCTGCTCAACGCCAGCGGCATCGAGCTGGGCGCGCGGCGCGATCTGGACCTGAACCGGGAGCTCCTGGCCAACGGCCTGGGCAACGCGGTGGCCGGGCTGGGCTGCTCCAACGTGGGCTACGTGGCCATCAGCCTGTCCCTGTTCGGAGCCAGCACCGGCGCGCATTCCCGCATCGTGGGCCTGCTGGCCGCCCTGGTCACCGGCGCGGTGCTCTTCCTGGGCTCGAACCTCGTGGGTTCTTTTCCGCGTTTCCTCATGGGCGGCCTCGTGCTCTTCATGGGCCTGTCCACCATCTGGGAGTGGGTGGTCCAGGGCTGGCGGCACATGCCCCTGTGGGACTATCTCCTGGTCCTGTTCATCCTGCTGGTCATCGCCAACTTCGGCTTCCTCACCGGCGTGGGCGTGGGCCTGGGCGCGGCCATCGTGCTCTTCGTGGTCAACTACAGCCGCATCTCCGTGATCCGCGAGGAGAGCGACGGCACCATGCTGCGCAGCACGGTGGAGCGGCCCGTGCCGCACCAGCGCATCCTGGCGGAGCAGGGCGGCCGCATCGCCGTGTTCCGGCTCCAGGGCTTCCTGTTCTTCGGCACGGCCAACTCCCTGCTGACCCGCCTCAGCGCCTGCATGGCCGACGAGAAGCGGGGCCTGCTCTGCATCCTGCTCGACTTCCGGCAGGTCAACGGCTTCGACATCTCGGCCCTGAACAGCTTCCACCGCCTGGCCCAGTTGGCCCAGACACGCGGCGTGACCCTGGTCTTCGCCTACGCGGGCAGGGTCTTCCTGGAGCAGCTGCGGCGCTCCGCCGGGGCCGAGGCCGAGGCGTTCCAGGCCCGGCCGGACATGGACCAGGCCCTGGAGTGCTGTGAGGAGCGCCTGCTGGCGGAGGAGCTGCTCGCCTTGGAAGAGCGACGCAACCGGGGAGGGGTGGACGACTTTTTCGATCTCGTGGTGGACGACATGCTCCGCCATCTGGAGCAGAAGGAACTCTTCGAGGACATCGCGGAGCGGCTGCGGCCCTGGCTGGAGGAGCGCTCGGTGGCCCCGGACCGGGCCTTCATCGAGCAGGGGCGGCCCACCGAGGGCTTCTTCCTGCTTTTGCGGGGCACGGCTCGGGAGGACGTGAAGCGCTCCGACGGGCAGACCGTCCGCCTGCGCACCCTGAGCCCGGGCACCGTTGCCGGCGAACTGGGCGCGTCCTTGGGCTATCCGGCGCTGTCCAGCGTGGTGGCGATCACGGAGTGCCGGGTGGGCTTCTTTTCCCGAGAGAACCTCGATCGTTTGGAACGGGAGGATCCCGCCCTGGCGCTGACCTTCCAGAAAATGCTCAACGGGCTTCTGGAGCAGCGCCTTTTGGCGCGGGCCAATTCGGGCTGAGGAACTTCCTGATCTTTCCGCAGAGTCCGAGGGATGAAAAAAGCCCGGAACCAAGGTTCCGGGCTTTCATTTTTTCAAAGAATCGAGAGGATTACTGCTCGTCCTTGTCCTTCTTGGGCGCGCCCTTGTTCGGAGTCACGTCGATCTCCTCGGGCTCGGTGGTGGCCTTCTTGAAATTTTTGATGGCCTTGCCGAGTCCGCCGCCGATTTCCGGCAGCTTTTTGGCTCCGAAGATCACGACCACGATGAGCAGGATGATGAGCAGTTCCGACATTCCGATTCCGAACATGGGCAGCCTCCCGAGACGTTAGGAGCGCTATACACGTAGCGCCCGAGCAGGTCAATACGCCGGACACGGCCTTTACTTCCGTTCGTCAGGGCTTTAAACAGGCCTTTTCTGGCCGTTTCCGGCCGGTTGAAGGAAGGACGATGGGGGTGCTCACAAGGTTGCCGGGAACGGCCTGCGCCTTTTTCGAGCGCGGGCGGTGTTTCTACGAGGAACGCCTGAATCCCGGCTATCACGAGGAATGGCGCTGCCTCGTGCTCCAGCGCTGGGAGTCCGTGTACGAGGACTTTCTGCGCCAGGCCGACGCCTTCGGCCTGGAGGACGCGGCGGCTTCCGGACTCTGGCAGCGGCGTTTCGAACGCTTGGCCGGAGCCGATCCCCAGTGCGCGAATTTTCAGCCCGGCCCGGAGGACGAGCCGCCCGGTTGCGTGTTCGCACGGGAAGGCCTGTGCCTGCTGACCCTGCCACTGTGCGAGGGCCAGTGCGCGCGGTTCAAAACCCGTGTCCTCGACCCGGCCGAAAGCCCGGCCAAGGAGTGACGGCATGTTCGTATTTTTCCCCACCATGCATGCGGAATTGCTGCCCGACGGCGTTTTGCCCGGCGTCCTGCTGCTGGACCCGGGGTATGATGACGCTGCAAGCGAAGGCCGCCTGCGTCCTGCCGGCCTGCCCCTTGAGCCGGCGGCTGCGAGGGCGCTGGTGCGCGACAGCGTGAATTTCGGAGAGCAGTTTCAGGCGCCCGGCGATCTGGCCGCGTACGGCCTGACCGAGGCCTTGAATCGGAACGACGAGGGTTCCGCGGCCATCCAGTCCGAGCTGTCCCGGCGCATGCGGGGTCTGCCAGCAACGCAGGAGAGCGATCCGTTTCCCGCGCAGGCCCAGATGACGCTCCTGCTGGCTTGGTTTTATGAGGAGCGCTTCTTGGAGATGCAGCGTCTGGAACAGGGGCTGGCGGCCTCCTGGGAGGCCTTCGGCCGGGGGCTGGGCCTGGAGCCCGAGGAGGAGGGCACCGGCGAGGCTGAACTGGATCGCGCGCTCACCGGCCTGACCGCGCCGGTGGTGGGCCGTCCGCAGTACCCCTGGCGCGTGCTTCTGGAGGCGGCGGCCTTTTTCCTGCCCGAGGGCGCGCTGCTCGTCACGGGCGAGGCCGAGCCCGCGTCGACCTGGGCCGAGGCCGGGCTGGCGGCGGCGCCCCTGGACGCGGCCGCGCGTCCGGCCCTGGCCGGGCTGCCCGCCGGAACCCGGGTCGTGTCCGCGCCGGTCTGGAGGCTCTCCGGCCGGAGGCGGGAGCCCACCGGACGGCCCGACCTGCTGCGCCGTCTGGACGTGGCCGTGCTGCCGGGCGAAATCGGGGAGGCCCGGTGATCATCGTCAACGACCTCATGCGGCCGGAGGTTCTGGCCGGGATCCGGGGCTTCATCTTCGACTGCGACGGAGTGCTCATCGACTCTTTCGCGGCCAACGTCTGGTATTACAACCGCTTCCGAGCGCATTTCGGCCTGCCGCCCATGAGCCCCGAAGAGGAGCGCTACACCCACACCCGCAACACCTTCGATTCCTTTCGACACATCCTGCCGCCGGAGCGCTATGAAGAAGCCATGCGGATGCGGGAGACCTTCGACTATCGGCTGGTCCTGCCGCACGTGCGCCGTGAGCCCGGTGTCCGCGGGCTGCTCCTCTGGCTGCGTTCCCGGGGGTTCCGGCTGGCCGTGAACACGAGCCGGGCCGACACCATGGACCACATTCTCTCGCATGCCGACCTGACAGGCTTCTTCCGACCGGTGGTCACGGCGCTCACCGAGCCCAGGCCCAAGCCCGCGTCTGACGGGGTGTTGCGCATCCTCTCGGACTGGCGCTGTCCGCGCGAGGAGGTCGTGTTCATCGGCGATTCCGTGGTGGACGAGCGCACGGCCCGGGCCGCTGGCGTTCGTTTCTGGTCTTACGGCGACGAGCGGTTGGACGCCGAGGTCATGATTCCTGACTTCTTCACCTTCCTGCGCAACCTGCGCAGGGCGTATGCGGGCGGGGCCGGGCACGCGGGACTTGATTCTTGAATGCCGCTGTGCCAATTTGAAAACACAACGCGGCGGCCGGGGCTGACCGGCCGGGGAGTCTGACAAGAAAATGGGCTACATGCTCGACATCCTGACGGGAGTGGTCAACATCATCCACATGATCCTGACCGCGTACATGTGGGTGGTCATCATTTCGGCGCTTCTGTCCTGGGTCAACCCCGACCCGTACAACCCCATCGTCCGCTTCTTGCGCAACGTGACAGAGCCGGTGTTCTACTGGATCCGGCGGCGGCTGCCCTTCGTGGTGGTCGGAGGCTTCGACCTCTCGCCCATTCTCGTCATCGTCGGCATCCAGCTGCTGGATTCCATTCTCATCCGGGTCTTCAGCCGGATGGCCATGAGCATGGTGGGAGTCTGACATGTCCGTTTCCAAGATCGACCTGCTGAACAGGAAATTCTCCCGTTCGTTTCTCGGCTATTCCCGTCTGGAGGTCGACCAGTTCCTCCAGGAGGCCGCCGAGGCCCTGGGACAGGCCGTGGATTCGCGCAAGGACGTGCTGCGCAAGCTCAAGCGGCTGGAGGAGACCGTCGAGGAGTACCGCCGCCGCGACGAAACCCTGCGCGACACGCTCATGAGCACCCAGAAGATGGTCGACGACCTCAAGGCCCAGGCCGGGCGCGAGGCCGAGATCATTCTGGACCAGGCCCGGGGCAAGGCCGAGGGCATGGTCCAGCAGGGCTACGCCCGCCTGACCCAGTTGCGCGAGGAAGTGGAGCGGCTCAAGCGCCAGCGCGCCGAGTTCGAGGTCCAGCTCAAGGGCATGCTGGAGAGTCATCTGCGTCTGCTTGAGGCCGGACAGCCCGAACGGGAGCGCCTGGAGGAGATGGAGTCCAAGGTCACTTTTCTGAAAAAGGCCGAGTGAGGGGAAATGTCCGGGCTGCCTGAATATGTGCGGCCCGCCGGGGCCGGCCGCTGGCGGCTTCTCGTCTGGGTGCAGCCCGGCGCGAAGTCCGAGGGGCCGGTCGGCACCTACCAGGGGGCCCTCAAGGTCCGCCTGGGAGCCCGGGCAGTGGACGGCAAGGCCAACAAAGCGCTCATCGACTACATCGCCGGAAGGCTGGATCTGAAAAAGAACCAGATCGAGCTGGAGACCGGCCAGACGGGCAGGAAGAAGACCCTGCTCGTGACGTCCCGACTGGAGCCGCCGTGGAACCGCATGGTGTCCGAGGCTGCGGAAGAATGAACAAGCAACCAAGGAGCGACGCATGGAATCCAACGATCTGGCCATCATTGAGAAGTTCGGTTCCCAGGATAGTGAGCTGCGCGACCTCTACGAACAGCACCAGGAATATGAGAAGTTGTTGGAAAAGCTGGAGAGCAAGCCCTACCTGAGCCCGACCCAGATGCAGGAGATCAAGGCGATCAAGAAGAAGAAGCTCGCCGGAAAGACCAAGCTGCAATTTTTGCTTGATAAATACCGTCAAGTGGAGGCGTGATCGCATGGAAATGACCGGGGCCCAGATCCTTCTGGAGTGTCTGAAGCGCGAGGGCGTGGAGGTCGTGTTCGGCTTCCCGGGCGGCGCAGTGATCGACATCTATCACGAGCTTCCCAACTCCCCCATCAAGCACATCCTCGTCCGTCACGAGCAGGGCGCGATTCACGCCGCCGACGGATACGCCCGGGCCTCGGGCAACGCAGGCGTATGCCTAGTCACCTCCGGTCCCGGGGCGACCAACACGGTCACCGGGATCGCCACCGCCTACATGGATTCCATTCCCGTGGTCATCCTCACGGGCCAAGTGCCGACCAAGCTCATCGGCAACGACGCCTTTCAGGAAGTGGACATCGTCGGCATCACGCGCCCCTGCACCAAACACAACTACCTGGTGAAGGACGTGCGCGAGTTGGCCCATGTGGTGCGGCAGGCCTTCTACTTGGCGCGCTCGGGCCGCCCGGGCCCGGTGCTCGTGGATTTGCCCAAGGATGTGATGCAGGCCAAGACCGCCTTCGCCTATCCCGACGACGTCTCCATGCGCAGCTACAACCCGACCTACAAGCCGCACATCGGACAGGTGCGCAAGGTCGCCCAGCTCATCAAGAAGGCCGAGCGGCCGCTCATCTACTCCGGCGGGGGGGTCATCAGCTCCAAGGGCCACGAGGAACTGACCTGGCTGGCGCGCAAGCTGTCCATTCCGGTCACTTCGACGCTCATGGGCCTGGGGGCCTTCCCCGGCGACGATCCCCTGTGGCTCGGCATGCTCGGGATGCATGGCACGTACACGGCCAACATGGCCGTGAGCAACGCCGACCTCGTGCTGGCCGTGGGCGCGCGCTTCGACGACCGCGTCACGGGCAAGGTGAGCACCTTCGCGCCCAAGGCCACGCTGGTGCATATCGACATCGACCCGACCTCCATCCAGAAGAACGTCTCCGTGCATGTGCCCCTGGTATCCGACTGCAAGCTGGCCCTGGCCGCCCTGAAAAAGGATTTGGAACAGGCCGCTTCGGAACTGGACTGGCCCGGCAAGCACAAGGCCTGGCTCAAGCAGATCAAGGCCTGGAGCAAGGAGCATCCGCTGACCTACAAGGAAGGGGAGGGCATCAGCCCGCAGTACGTGGTGGAGGCCATTGGGGAACTGACCAAGGGCAAGGCCATCATCACCACCGAGGTGGGCCAGAACCAGATGTGGGCGGCCCAGTTCCTGAAGATCACCAAGCCGAACACCTTCCTCTCCTCGGGGGGGCTGGGAACCATGGGTTACGGCTTCCCGGCCGCCATTGGGGCCCAGATGGCCTTCCCCGGGGCCCTGGTCATCGACATCGCCGGAGACGGCTCCATCCAGATGAACATTCAGGAGCTGGCCACGGCGGTCTGTCACAATCTGCCGGTGAAGATCGTGATCCTGAACAACGGCTACCTGGGCATGGTCCGGCAGTGGCAGGAACTCTTCTATCAGAGGAACTACTGCGAAACCTGCATGGAGGCCCAGCCTGACTTCGTCAAGCTGGCTGAAGCCTACGGGGCTGCCGGTTTCCGTGTGACCGAAAAGAAAGACGTGGTGCCCGTCCTGAAACAGGCCTTCAAGCTCAAGAAGACGGTCATCGTGGATGTGCGTGTGGAGCGTGAGGCGAACGTGTACCCCATGATCCCCGCCGGCGCGTCTCTCACCGAAATGCTGCTGGTGTAGGAGGGTAGCCGCATGCGCCATATTCTTTCCGTGACCGTGGAGAACGAGCCCGGCGTCCTGTCCCGGGTGGCCGGCCTGTTCAGCGGCCGCGGCTTCAATATCGAGTCTTTGAACGTTGGGCCTACCCTGGACCCCGGCGTCTCGCACATGACCATCACCACCGACGGCGACGAACTCATCATCGAGCAGATCATCAAGCAGCTGCGCAAGCTGGTCACGGTCATCAAGGTGGTCGACCTGACCACGCTCAAGGCCGTGCAGCGTGAGATGGTCCTTCTCAAGGTCAGCGCCGAGGACTCCAAGCGCGCTGAAATTCTGCGCATCGTGGACATCTTCCGCTGCAAGGTGGTGGATGTGAGCGTGGACGAGCTGACCATCGAGATCACCGGCGACCAGGACAAGATATCCGCCCTGATCAGCCTTCTGACCCGGTTCGGCATCAAGGAAACCGCCCGCTCGGGAACGGTATCCCTACGCCGTGCCATGCAACTGTCGAGCTGAGGCACGCCTTCGACCTGGGCGGGGGAATCTCGGCGTCCCCCTCCGCCCATTCCTGGCCCCGGGGCGCCGATCGCCCGTCCGGCGGGGATATTCCAGAAACCCTCTTGAACGCGAGGAAGCGAGATGAAAGTGTATTACGAGAAGGATGCGGACCTGAAGCTGCTCAAGAACAAGACCGTGGCCATCATCGGTTACGGCAGCCAGGGCCACGCCCACGCCCAGAATCTGCGCGACTCGGGCGTCAAGGTCGTGGTCGGCCAGCGTCCCGGCGGCCCCAACTACGCCCTGGCCCAGGAGCACGGCTTCAAGCCCGTGAGCGCCGCCGAGGCCGCCAAGCAGGCCGACTTGGTCATGATCCTTCTGCCGGACCAGACCCAGGCCCAGGTCTTCAAGCAGGACATTCTGCCGAACCTGAAGCCCGGCAACGCCATCGCCTTCGGCCATGGCTTCAACATCCACTTCAACCAGATCGTGGCCCCCGAGGGCGTGGACGTGATCATGATCGCGCCCAAGGGACCGGGGCATCTGGTCCGCCGCACCTTCACCGAGGGCGGTGCGGTGCCCGCCCTGGTGGCCGTGCACCAGGACGCCTCGGGCAAGGCCCTGAACCTGGCCCTGGCCTATGCCAAGGGCATCGGCGCCACCCGTTCCGGCGTCATTGAGACCACCTTCCGCGAGGAGACCGAGACCGACCTCTTCGGCGAACAGGCCGTGCTCTGCGGCGGCCTGACCTCGCTCATCCAGGCCGGTTTCGAGACCTTGGTGGAGGCCGGCTACCAGCCGGAGATGGCCTATTTCGAGTGCATGCACGAGATGAAGCTCATCGTGGACCTGCTCTACGAGGGCGGCATGGCCCGCATGCGCTACTCCATTTCCGACACGGCCGAGTACGGCGACTACGTCTCCGGCCCCCGGGTGGTCGGCGAGGAGAGCCGCAAGGCGATGAAGTCCATCCTCAAGGAGATCCAGGACGGCACCTTCGCCCGCGACTTCCTGGTGGAGAACCAGTCCGGCCGAGCCCACTTCCTGGCGATGCGCCGCCTGGGCGCCGAGCATCAGATCGAGCAGGTGGGCGCCAATCTGCGCTCCATGATGGGCTGGCTGAAGAAAAAATAGCCTTCCCACGCTGAAGTGAAGGGGCCCGCTTCGGCGGGCCCTGTTCATTTTGTTCGCGGCTTGAGCGCGGGCTTCACGTCCACCACCGGAGTGCCGTCCACGGCCTCCAGGCCATCCACCAGCAGGCTCGTTCCCCGGATTTCCAAGATCGTGACTTCGTGCAGGCCGATGGGATTCGGCCGGTCCGGCGAACGGGTGGCCAGGACGCCGCGTTTGGGCACGCCCCGGTCGCCACGGGGATGCACCCGCAGCACGCTTCGGTCGGCCAGGTGGAGCCAGGTCAGGAGCTGGATCTTCTGCCCGGCCTCCAGGCCGTCCAGGGCCGGAAGCAGGGCCGGATCGAGGTCGATCCAGGCGCGCGGCGCGTCCTCGTCCTCGCATTTCGGGGCCTGATCGCGGCTTGTCAGGGAGGAACGCACCCTGCCGATGGGCGCGAGCCGCAAGCCCGCCCCGGCCGGGGGCGAGAAATGGTCATGGCCGGATACGGTCACCGGTACGCCGTTCAGGCGCAGGCCCGGGAGCTCCGACACCATGCCGATGGCCCGCGCGCTGGGCAGCAGGTCCAGAATCGCGGCCAGGTCGCCGGGCGCGGCGACGCCCAACAGGGCGTAGTCCTCGCCACCGCGCAGGGCCAACTCCAGGGGACTCTGGCCGAGGGCTTCGGCATGGGCGGACAGCTCGGGATGCAGATCCCGGGGAGTGAGAGCCAGATTCGCTCCCAGGGTCGGGCCCAGGAGTCGGGGCAGGTCGCGGGCCAGGCCGTCGGATACGTCCATGAGCCCTCGGACCAGGCCACTTTCCGCCAGGGCCAGCCCTTCCGGCAGCCGGGGCGTGGGACGTAGATGCGCGGCGCAGCAGACCGGCCAGCGGTCCTTGGCGGCCGTGCCGTCGTGCTCCAGGGCCAGCAGACCGGCCCGGGCCAATCCCAGTTCGCCGATCACGAAGAGCGCGTCCCCGGGGCGGCAGCCGCCGCGCGCCAACACACGGCCCGAGGGGCCTGGGCGGCCCAGGGCGCAGATGTCCAGGCCGATGGTTTCGGCCCGGCTCAGGTCGCCTCCGGCCAGATGTACGCCGTGGATCCGGGCCAGCTCGGCCATGCCCGCCAGCAGGCCGTCCCAGAAGGCCTCGTCGGGGCCCGGGGGAACCATGAGCGAGAGGGTGAAGGCCAGGGCCTTGCCGCCCATGGCCGCGATATCGCTCAGGTTCACGGCCAGGGCCTTGTGCCCGATGTCTTCGGGTGTGAAGTACGAGCGCCGGAAGTGCACGTCCTCCAGGAAGAGGTCCGAGGTGGCCAGCAGGCCGCCCGCGAGGTCCAGCAGGGCGCAGTCGTCGCCGCGCTCCAGGAGGGCCAGGGGGCGCCCGGCGGAGAAATGATTCTCGATGCGGGCCAGAAAGTCGTCTTCCGAGGTCGGGGGCATGGGGCCTCCAATGGCTGATGCTATAACATTTCCAGGTAGTCGCCCACAATGACCTTGAGCCCGAACCCGGGGAAGTTCACCCGGAACTTGTTGTCTTCCAGGCGGGCCACGATCTTGCCCGGGCCGAAGATCTTGTGCTTGCAACGCCCCAGTTCGCCGGGCGCGTTTACAGGCCCTCGCGGCCGTTCCGGAGCGTTCGCGGCGGCCGGGCGGGAAGCCGGGGCGGCCAGGGGGCGTACGCCGCCGAGATAGGACTCCTGGACCCGCTGGAAGCAGGACTCGGGCAGCTCGCTGACGAAGGGCGAAGGGATGGCCGGTTCGGTGATGCCGTTATAGCGGTTGTAGAGTGAGCCGGGAACGAACAGGGCCAGTTCGTCGCGGGCCCGGGTGCAGGCCACATAGAGCAGGCGGCGCTCCTCTTCCAGATCCTCGGGCCGGGACAGGGCCCGTTTGGAGGGGAAACGGTCCTGGACCAGATCGATGATGAGTACGGCGTTCCACTCCAGGCCCTTGGCCGAATGCACGGTGGAAAGCACCAGGGCGTCCTCGCGGCGCGATTCCTGCTGTTCGCCGTCCAGGCTCAGGTCCGCCAAGAAGGCGTCCACGTCCTGATAGGAGGCCGCGATCTGGAGCAACTGCTCCAGCCCGGCCTGACGCTTGGGATAGTCGTCCGGGTATTGGCTCACCAGGATGGGCGTGTAGAAGGCCAGGATCTGTTCCAGGGCCCCGGCCGGGGTTTTGGCCGTGCGGCGCAGGGTATCCATATCCCGCAGCAACGCACCCAGCTCGGCGTGTTTCTTGACCTTCTTGTCGAGGGCTTTCTGGTCTCCGGCCAGGATGGCCTGGGCGATGCGGGTGGCGGTCTTGGTTCCCACACCCTTGATGTGGGCCAGGGCCCGCTGCCAGGAGAGCAGGTCCGCCGGGTTGCGGGTCAGGCGCAGATAGGCCAGGGCGTCCTTGACGTGCGCGGCCTCGTGGAAGCGGATGCCGCCGTACTTCTGGTAGGCCAGGCCCATCTGGGAGAGCGCCGCCTCCAGAGGGAAGGACTGGTATCCGGCGCGGAAGAGTACGGCGATCTCATGCAACGGGTGGCGGCGGGCCAGCTCGATGACCGTGTTGAGCACCTGGCGGGCTTGGCTTTGGTCGCTCAGGGGTTGGACCAGCAGAGGGCGGTTGCCGCCCTGGCGCGCGGCCACCAGCCGCTTGTCGAATTTTTGGAGCGCGCCGTCCAGAATGTGGTTGGTCAGGTCCAGGATGGGCTGAGTGGAGCGGTAGTTGCGTTCCAGGCGGATGATCCTGGCCCCTGGGAAATCCTTTGGGAAATCCAGGATGTTGGCCACATTGGCCCCCCGGAAGGCGTAGATGGACTGGGCGTCGTCGCCCACGGCCATGACGTTGCCCGCGCGGCCCGCCAGCAGACGCACGATGCGGGCCTGGACCAGGTTCGTGTCCTGGTATTCGTCGACCATGATGTAGCGGTGTCGGGTGCGCAGTTCCTCGCGCAGCCAGTCCTGCTCCGTCAGGGCCCGCTCCAGGAGGAAGAGCAGGTCGTCGTAGTCCGCCAGCCCGTGGCCGCGTTTGAAGCTCTCATAGCCCGCGGCCAGGGCTTCCAGGTCGCCCAGGTAGGGCATCAGGTGGTAGGCCTCGCGCTCCAGCAGTTCCTTGAGCGGCAGTTCCTTGTTGCGGGACTTGGTGATGCAGTCCGCCACCGTGGCCCGCTTGGGGAAGGAGCGGTCGGACTTGCCCAGGCCGAGCCCGTCGCGCACGTCGCGGATGGCGTCCTCGGCGTCGCCCCGGTCCATGAGCGTGATGCCGCCGGTGGTTCCGACCAGTTGCGGGTGGCGGCGCAGCACGGAGTAGGCGAAGGAATGGAAGGTGCCCCCGCCGGTCCCGGCCAGGGGACGGTTCAGCAGGGCTCCGGCCCGGGAGAGCATCTCCTGGGCGGCCTTGCGGGTGAAGGTCAGGAGCAGGATCTGCTCCGGGGGCACGCCCAGCTCCACGAGGCGGGCCAAGCGATAGACGATGGTCCGGGTCTTGCCCGAACCGGCCCCGGAAATGACCAGCACCGGGCCGTCCGTGTGGAGCGCGGCCTGAAGCTGCTCGGGGTTGAGATCATGTTCGAAGTCTATGGGCATGCGTGGATTCCGAAATGGCTCAGGGTGAGGCGGCCCGCGTCGCGCATCCGCTCCGGCCGGCTTCCGGCCGAGTCGCGGAAAAAGGCGTCGCCCGCCGTATGCGTTCCGTCCCGGCCGAAGCGGCCGAAGACGGCGTCCCTGTTGAATTTGGCCTTCAGGTCGAAGCCTGGCCGGGCCAGGCAGAGCAGATCCGGCGGGGACATGTTCCCGTTGGTCCCGGGGTACAGCTCACGTTCGAAAAACACCTGTTCCATGACCCGCTCGCCCTGGAAGGTCAAGCCCAGGAGCGCTTCTCGGATTTCTCCGGCCAGGCACGCGGCCTCGGCGTCGGTGAGCCGCCCCCGGCCGAAGGCCCGGCGTGTGTGCAGGTGGATGCGCCCCGGGTCCAGGGCCAGGGCCGCGCTTTCCGGGGCGATTCGGGCGGCTTCCCACTCGGCCTCGGAGCCATGCCTGCCGGGCGGCAGAAGCCGGAGCAGGCCCGCCTCCACCAGCCAGCGGTTCAGATCCACCTCGGTACGCAGGCCGGTGAAGCCGTGGTCGGCCAGGACCATGAGCCGCTTGGGCTCGGGCAGGGCCGCGTAGCGTTCGAGAAAGACGCCGATGAGCTTGTCCCAGAGGGTGAGCAGCTCCAGACAGTCGGCGTGCAAGGGGTGGGAGTCCTCGGTCACGGCGGACCAGAGGAAGTGGAACAGCCGGTCGGTCTCGGTGAGTACGAAGACGAACAGATCCCAGGCCAAGTCCGGCCAGAGCAGATCCAGGGCCGCCCGGCGCGAGGCCAGGGTGGCCCGCAGACCGGCCAGGAGGTACTCGGGATCGGCCGCGCCCCGGGTGGTGTCGGCTTCCAGGCGATAGCCCAGGCGGGCCAACTGCCCGGCCAGGAAGGGCGGGAACACGGCCCGTTCCAGATCCCGGGCCACGAATCCGGCCACGAGCATGCCGCGCAGGGGACGGGCCGGGTAGGTGTTGGGCAGGTTGATCACCCGGCTCGTCAGGCCTCGTGCGCCCAGGCGGTCGAAGACCGTGGGGCAGGCCACCTGCGTGGCGTCCACGATGGACAGCTCGTAGGATGCCGGGTCCAGGCGGGTGAAGCCGAACACGCCGTGGACCTCCGGGCCCTCGCCCGTGGCCAGGGAGGTCCAGTTCACCGGCGAGAGTTCGGGCAGCTCGGCCCGGATGCTTCCGGCCCCCGGCAGCAGCGAGGCCAGGTTGGGCAGCCGAGGGGCCAGGCGTTCGGCCAGGGACAGGGGCAGGCCGTCCAGCCCGAGGACCGCCAGCCGGGGGCGCTCCAGCATCAGCCCAGCACCACGTCGTACTTCTTGCCGAAGCGGGCCGGGTTGTAGGAGAGCTTGGCCTTGCGCAGGCCTTCTTCGCCCAGATCCTGTTCGCGGTTGACGAAGGCGAAGTCCTTGCCCGCGTGCTCGAGGAACATCTGGTTGATGGCCTGGTAGGCTCCCGGGAAGCGGGTGTCGGCCTTTTCGAAGTGGATCACCAGGGTGTCCTTGGACAGGCATTCGGCCACGGTGTAGGCCACGATGCGGCCCTCCACGCGCACGGTGCCGCCCATGAGGCAGGTCAGACGGTCCATGTGCTGGAGCACACGGGTGATGGCGTGGTTTTCGGCCTCCAGGGCCGGGGAGTGTTCGTTCTCTTCCTCGCGCCAGCGGAACCAGTCGGCCTGCATGTCGAGCACTTCCTCCACACAATCCGGGGTCATGCAGCTGTACTGCCAGAGATTGTCGTTCTTGAACCGCTCCAACTGCTCACGCTTCTTGCGGTACATCTCGCCGGGCAGGGCGACGAGGTCGGGAACGGAATAGACGTAGTCCCAGTGGTCGCGGGCGGCGCTCAGGCGGATGCCGCCGTTGAAGGCGTCCTTCCAGACCCGGGCCAGGGTTTCGGGCACGCGGGTGAATGTCGCGGCCTCGGTCACGGCCTTGCATTCGGTCCAGCGGTAGTCGTCCCAGGGGCCCATGGGGGCCCAGTACACGAGGTCCGGACGGGTCTGGCGAATCCAGATCAAGCCCCCGGCGAAGGCCCATTCCAGGCCGTAGTGCTCGGCCCAGCCCCAGATGTTGGCGAAAGCGTAGTCCGAGGTGACTTCCGGCGTGGCCGCCAGGATTTGCCCGTAATCAAACTGGCGGTCGAGGCTCAGCGGTTCAAATGCGAGGGGCATGCGCTGCTTCCTTTTTGCAGTGTTTGTGTTTGATCATGCCGTGGCAGGACCAGTCCTTGAAGGCATAGACGTAGAGCATGACCAGGGATTGCGCGGCCTGGGAGGCGAGCATGGAGATCCAGATGCCCGAGGCCCGGCCCATGACGAGGTGTCCGAGCACGTAGGCCAGGGGCAGGCGCAGGCACCAGGTCGCCAGGCCCATGATGACCATGTTGAAATGGGTGGCTCCCGCGCCGTTGAAGGCTCCGGCAAGGATCATGGTGGTCAGGGTGAAGGGGATGGCCAGCAGGTTCCAGAACAGATAGTTCACCGCCTCGCGCTGGACGGCCGGATCCGGGGCCAGGAAGGCCGCCAGGGGCTCCAGGAACTGCCAGACCACCAGGGACACGGCCACGATGCAGACCAGGCCGATGACCAGGATGCGGTAGCCGTAGGAGCGGGCCTCCTCGAAGCGGCCCGCTCCCAGGGAGTGGCCCACCAGGATGCCCGCCGTCATGTTGAAGGCGAAGGCCGGCAGAAAGAGCAGGGACTCCACGCGGATGCCCGCCGACATGCCCGCCAGGGACGCGACGTTGTCCCGGGGCAGGGCGGCGGTGATGGCGTACAGTACGAGATAGCCCGAGTGCCAGACCACCTGCATGACCACCGAGGGCCAGGAAACCTTGTAGAGATAGGGCAGGGCCCGGCGCACCCAGCGCCAGGGCGCGAAAGTTGCCCTGGCCAGGAGGCCCTCCTTCCAAAGGGCGGCCACGTTGGCGGCCGCGCCCAGGGTCACGGACCAGAAGGTGGCCCAGGCCAGACCTTGGTAGCCCAGTTCCGGCAGGCCCCACCAGCCCAGGCCCAGGCCCAGGTCGCCCACGGTGTTCAAGATCGTCACCACGGCCATGGAGTAGAGCGGGAAAAAGACCTGCTTGCGGGCCCGGAACACGGCGTTGAGCACGATGAGCAGGGAATAGGACGGCAGGAGGAGCAGGTAGACCCAAAGGAAGTATTCCGTGACCGGCCGGATGGAGTCGGGCACCTGCAGGGCCGAGAGCAGGAGGCTCTTCAGCGGCAGGCCCAGGAGCATGAGCAGGCCACCCATGACCAGGGCCAGGAGGATGCAGAGGCCCACATAACGCCGCGCGCGAAGTTCCCGGCCCGCGCCCAGGGATTGGCCGATGGCGGCCACGCCCGCGTTGGCCACGGCCGTGGCCACGATGAGGAAGAAGAACAGCGACTGGGTGATGAGCCCGAGGGAGGCCTGGACCTCGCGGTTGATGCGCCCGGCGGTCCAGACGTCCACGAAGCCGATGAGGAAGTTGAAGACCATCATCAGGATCTGGGGCCAGGAGAGGGTCCAGATGGTGCGGTAGGGCGACTGGTCCAGGCCCTCGGGCGATCTGTTCATGGTCATGGGAGATCGGTTTCCTTGCGCTCGGGCGGCTCCCGGCGTCCGGGAAGCATAGTCATTCTCCGGCGTTTGCCAAGAGGGCCGGGGAACGGTGGCGCGCTTTACTTTTTATGCCGCCGGAAACATAATGGACTTATCCGAGAAATCGGACAAGCCAAGGAGGCCGCCATGTCCCGGGAACTTCCGCAGGCCACCCTGCGCGTCCACCTCTGGTTCGAGAACGAGGGCGGCATGCTCTTCGGCCTGGGCCGGGTCCAGCTTTTGCGCGAGGTGGCCCGGCTGGGTTCCCTGCACAAGGCCGCCCAGGCCTTGGGCATGTCCTACCGGGCCGCCTGGGGCCGCATCAAACGCACCGAGGCTGCCCTGGGCAACCCTGTGGTGGCCAAGGTGGCGGGCCGCAAAGGTTATGCCTTGACGCCCCTGGGGGAACAACTGGTGAGCGATTTTTCCTCCTGGCACGCGGAGGTTGAGCGCTTCGCCCTGGAACGCGCTCGGATCATGCTTTCCTGGGATACCGTGGGGTTCGCGGAAGGTCCGGTCGAGTCTTAGTCGTCGTGGGAGTGGGGCAGGCCGCCCTCCGCATGCACATGCACGTGGGCGTGCGGCTCGACCGTGCTCTCCACCAGCCTGCCGTCGCGCAGGGAATACAGCCGGTTCGTGATCTTGGAGAGGAAGTCCGGCTCGTGGGACACGGCCAGGACGGCGATGTCGAGCCCGTTGAGGATGTCCACGATGCGGGCCTTGGTCTCCCGATCCAGGCCCGTGGTTGGCTCGTCCAGGATGAGCGCCTCGGGCCGCATGGAAAGCACCGTGGCCAAGGCCACCAGCTTTTGCTCCCCGCCCGAGAGGCGGTAGGGCACCCGGTCGGCGAAGTCGGAGAGTCCTAACAATTCTAGGGTTTCTTCTGCCCGGCGGCGAGCCTCGGCGCGGGAGAGCCCCTGGTTCAGCGGACCGAAGGCCACGTCGTCGAGCACGGAGGGGCTGAAGAGCTGGTCGTCGGCGTGTTGGAAGAGAAACCCCAGGCGCAGTCGGGCCGCGGCGAATTCCTTGGGGCCGGTCATGGCCCGGCCGAAGAGGCGGATTTCCCCCTCCGAGGGCTTGATCAGGCCCATGAGGGCGAAGAGCAGGGTGGTCTTGCCGCTGCCGTTGGGGCCCACGAGGCCCCGGCGTTCCCCGGGGCGCAGGGTCAGGTCCAGTCCGCGCAGCACCGGCTCCCGTCCCGGATAGCCGCAGACCAATCCGCGGGTTTCAATAAGGGCTTCCGCGTCGTTCACGCCGTTTTCTCCAGAATTGAAAGTCCGGCCACGGCCGCCGAGGCCAGTCCCGCCAGCATCAAGAAGATCGCGTCCCGCGCGCCGTAGGAGAACTCGGCCAAGGAGTGGAATCTGCCGTTGAAGCCCCGGCAGAGCATGGCTTGGTGTACCCGCTCGGCCCGGTCCCAACTTTTCACCAGGAGCATGCCCAGGAGCCATGCGTAGGTCCGGTAGGTGTGCCCGTCGGTGCGCGGTTTGAAGCCCCGCGCCTCGGCCGCCGTAAGCAGACGGCGGAATTCCCGCTGGATGACGAAGAGATAGCGGTGGGCCATGAGCAGGAGGTGGCAGAATTTTTCCGGCAAGCCCAGGGCCTGGAGCGCCCGCCCCAGATCCTGGGGGGCGATGGTGCCCACGAGCGAGGTCACGGCCAGGAAGGCCGCGTTGGTCTTGAGGGTGAGCAGCAGGGCCAGTCGCGCGCCTTCGCGGGAGTAGACCAGGGGGCCCAGGTGGAAAAGAGCCTCGCCCTGGCCGCCCAGGGGCAGGAAGACCCAGAGGAAGGCCGTGAAGGCGTTCACCGCCAGCAGACGGCGCAGGATCAGGCCGGGCGCGGGGCGGGCCAAGGTCAGAGCCAGGAGGCCGAAGCCCAGGGCGGCCAGGGCCGAGGCGTCGGAGCGGGCCAGGGCCACGGGAATGCTGAAGAAGAGCATGGCCAGGAGCCGCGCGCGCGGGTCGAGGCGGTGGATCGGACCGCTTCCCTGGGAAAGAGGGGCTTCCAGGTCGGACATCAGGCCAGCGCGCCGGAGAGAACCTCGGGCTTGACCCGGCGCAGGAAGACCACTGCGGCGGCCGTGACGAAGCCCTCGATGAGGCAGATCGGCAGGTTGGCCAGGAAGATGGCCCAGGCCGCGTGCGTGAAGGTTTCGCCCGTGCCGATGAGGGCCAGGGCCACCAGGATGCCGGAGAGGAATACGGCCAGGGAACCGCAGATGAACCCGCCCAGGCCCGCGCGGCGGTTGTCCGGCGAGAGCAGCAGGGGGCGGCAGGCCAGGGCGCAGAGTACGGCGGGCAGGGCCATGGTCGTGGTGTTCACGCCGAGCACTGTCAGGCCGCCGAATTGGAAGAGCACGGCCTGGAGCAGCAGGGCCACGAGGATGGCCGGGAAGGCGGCCCAGCCGAGGATCGCGCCCAGCAGGCCGTTGAGGATGAGGTGGGCGCTGGTGAAGCCGACCGGGACATGCACCAGGGAAGCCACGAAGAAGGCCGAGGAGAGAATGGCAGCCTGGGGCATGCGTTCGGGAGGCAGTCGCTTCAGGCCGACGGCGACGCCCGCGACGGCCAGGGCGGCTCCCGTCAGAAGTACCGGAGCGGAAAGAATGCCTTCGGAGATGTGCATGGGATCGCCCGCCTCATGAGAATCGTTGGATACCGTGGATACGTTTCGCTAAACAGCAGGCTTTCCGTAACACGCATTTTGAACCAATGCAACGAGATCAGGTTGTGACTACGGTCAGGCCAGCCCGACCTCGGCGCGGATTGAGGTCACGGCCCCGATGGCGATCTGGAAGAACTCTCCCAGCTCCAGGCCGAGTTTTTCGCATTCGCGGATGATCTCGCGGTTCACGGCGGCGGCGAAGGCCTTCTCCTTCATCTTCTTTTTCAGACTCTTGGGCTCCATGCCGTCGAGCCCGCCGGGCCGCACCAGGGCGTTGGCGTGGACCAGCCCGGTGACGGTCTCGCCGCAGCGCAGGGCGAAGTCGAACTCCGTGGCCGGGGCCTCGCCGTTGTTCAGCTCGCAGGCGTGGCGCATGATGGCCGCCAGGGACTCGTCCGGCAGGCGGCCGTCCAGCATCTCCACCGTGAGCAGCCCGTGCCGGGCGGTTTCGTCCTTGGTCTCGGCATAGTCCAGGTCGTGCAGCAGACCGGCCAGGCCCCAGAGTTCCTCGTCCCGGCCCAGGCGGCGGGCCAGCCCGCGCATCACGGCCTCGGTCTCCAAGGCATGCACGATGAGGTGTTGTTCGTTGTTGCGGCTCTTCAGCAGGCTCAGGGCCTCGTCGCGGCTGATCATCTTGAACTCCTTGGATATTTGAAAGACTCTCGATTTTTTCGCGATGCGCTTGGGGTCACTTTCCGGCCGCGTGGCAGGCCACGAACCGCCCCGGCGCGACCTCGCGCAGGTTCGAAATCCGTTCTCGGCAGTCGTCACGGGCCTCGGGGCAGCGGGGATGGAAGGCGCAGCCCGGGGGCGGGGCCAGGGGGCTCGGCAGCTCGCCGCGCGCCCGGGCGGCCGGGGCGCGCGCGTCCGGGTCGGGCACGGGCGCGGCGGCCAGGAGGGTGCGCGTGTAGGGGTGCAGGGGAGCGGCGAAGAGGTCGTCGGCCGGGGCCAGCTCCACCAGCCGCCCGAGGTACATGACCGCCACCCGGTCGCTCACATGGCCGACCACGGACAGGCTGTGGGAGATGAACAGGTAGGTCAGGCCCAGCCGTTCCTGGAGGTCGGCCAGGAGGTTCAGCACCTGGGCCTGGATGGACACGTCCAGGGCCGAGACCGGCTCGTCGCAGATGACCAGCTCCGGGCTCAGGGCCAGGGCCCGGGCGATGGCCGCGCGCTGGCGCTGGCCGCCGGAGAACTCGTGCGGGTAGCGGTCCGCCTGCTCGGCCGAGAGCCCCACCAGGGCGAGCAGTTCGGCCACGCGCTCCCGGCGCTCCCGGGGCGTGCCCAGGCCGTGGATGTCCAGGGCCTCGCCCACGGCCGATCCGATCCGCTGGCGCGGGTTCAGGGAGGAGTACGGGTCTTGGAAGACCATCTGGACCTTGCGCCGAAATTCCTTCTCCGGCCATTCCCCCACGTCCCGGCCCCGGTAGAGCACCTGGCCGGAGGTGGGCCGTTCCAGGGCCAGGAGCAGGCGCGCCAGGGTGGACTTGCCGCAGCCGGATTCGCCCACCAACCCCAGGGTCTCGCCCGGGGCCAGGCTCAGGCTCACGCCGTCCAGGGCGCGCACCGTGGCCGGGGAGAGGTCCAGCAGGCCGCCGCGCACACGGTAGCGGCGGGACAGGTCGCGGGCTTCGAGAAGGGGGGCGTCGTGGGTCATCGGTAGAGCCAGCAGCGCACATCGTGCCCGACCTCGGGGGTGAATAGGGGCGGGGCTTCGCTGTCGCATGGTTGGAAGCGTTTGGGGCAGCGCGGATGGAAACGGCATCCCCGGGGCAGATCGAAGATCGAGGGCACCGTACCGGGAATGGGCGTGAGCCGCCCGCGCGACCCGGGACGGGGCAGGGAGGCCAGCAGGCCCTGGGCATAGGGGTGCAGCGGATTTTTGAACAGGCGGCCCACCTGGGCCTGTTCCAGGATCTGGCCCGCGTACATCACGGCCACGCGATCGGCGGCCCGGGCCACCACGCCCAGGTCGTGGGTGATGAGCAGGGTGGCCCCGCCCGCGCGGCGTTCGCGCACCTGGACCAGAAGGTCCAGGATCTGGGCCTGGATGGTCACGTCCAGGGCCGTGGTGGGCTCGTCGGCCAGAAGCAGGTCCGGGTCGCAGGCCAGGGCCATGGCGATCATGACCCGCTGGCGCATGCCGCCGGACATCTCATGGGGGAAGCTCGCCGCGCGTTCGGCCGGGGCCGGGATGCCGACCCTGTCGAGCATGTCCACGGCCGCGCTCCAGGCGGCCTTCCTGTCCAGATCCTTGTGCAGGCGCAGGGTTTCCGCGATCTGCTCCCCCACGCGGAACACGGGGTTGAGCGAGGTCATGGGCTCCTGGAAGACCATCGACAGGGCGCTGCCGCGTAGGCCGCGCATCTCGGCCTCGGGCAGGGCCAGGAGATCCCGGCCGCGAAAGAGCGCCCGGCCGGAGGTGACGCGGCCCGGAGGATCGGGTATCAGACGGAGCACGGAGAGCGCCAGGACGGTCTTGCCGCAGCCCGATTCGCCCACTAGGGCCAGGGTTTCCCCGGGCAGGACGTCCAGGCTCACGCCGTCCACGGCCCGGGCCTGGCCCCGGACGCCCAGGAAGTCGGTGCAGAGTTCCTGGATGCTCAAGAGAGGCTCGGCCATTGGATTCTTCGTTTTCCTTCAAGTTGAGGTTGAGCTTTTTCAGAAGCGCATGGTACGCAAAACAGCGGGTTCCCACAACCCGCGCCGGAGGTGTCCTTGTCCCTGGTGGCGGTGATCGGCGGAGGTCTGGCCGGGTGCGAATGCTCCCTGGTCTTGGCGAGGCGGGGAGTGGCGGTGCGGCTCTACGAGATGAAGCCTCAGCGTTATTCCGAGGCCCACGGCAGCCCGGGGTTGGCCGAATTGGTCTGCTCCAATTCCCTGCGCTCCGAGGAGTCCACCACGGGCGTGGGCCTGCTCAAGGAGGAGATGCGCGCCCTGGGCAGCGCGGTCATGGCGGCGGCCGAGGCCACGCGGGTGCCCGCGGGCAAGGCTCTGGCCGTGGACCGTGAGCTGTTCTCGGCCGAAATGACCCGCGCGGTGGGGGCCGAGCCCAACATCGAGCTGATCCGGCGCGAGGTGCTCTCCCTGGACGATCCCGAGCTGGCCGAGGCCTCGGCCGTGGTCCTGGCCGCCGGGCCCCTGGCCTCGGCGCCCCTGGCCGAAAGTCTGGCCCTGGCCGTGGGCGGCAAGCGGCTCTATTTCTACGACGCCATCGCGCCCATCGTCTCGGCGGACTCCGTGGACATGGGCGTGGCCTTCCTGGGCTCGCGCTACCGGCCCGAGGACCACGACTACCTGAACTGCCCCCTGGACGAGGAGCAGTACAAGGCCTTCGTCGCCGCGCTCCTGGCGGGCGAGAAGGTTCCGCCCCGGGACTTCGAGCAGGCCGTGCATTTCGAGGGCTGCCTGCCCGTGGAGGAGATGGCCGAGCGCGGCGAGATGACCCTGGCCTTCGGCCCGCTCAAGCCCGTGGGGCTCACGGATCCGCGCAGCGGCCGCCAGCCCTACGCCGTGGTCCAGTTGCGGGCCGAGAACCGCGAGGGCACGGCCTACAACCTCGTGGGCTTCCAGACCAAGCTGACCTACCCGGAGCAGAAGCGCGTCTTCCGCATGATCCCGGGCCTGGAGCGGGCCGAGTTCCTGCGCCTGGGCAGCATCCACCGCAACACCTACGTGGACGCGCCGAGCGTGCTCACCCCGGAACTGGAATTGAAGGCCCGGCCCGGCGTCTATCTGGCTGGCCAGATCACCGGCGTGGAGGGCTATCTCGAATCCGCCGCCTGCGGGCTCTGGCTGGGGTTGTCCCTGGCCGGGAAGCTCGGCGCGGGCCCGGCGGTGTCCCTGCCACCCCGGGAGACGGCTCTGGGCGCGCTTTTGGGGCATCTGCGCACCCTTCCGGCCCGACGTTTCCAGCCCTCGAACGTGAACTTCGGACTCATGCCGTCCCTGAACCGCAAGGCCAAGAAGGCCGTGCGCAAGGAACTGCACGCCGAGCGGGGCCGGGAGAGTTTCGCCGCCTGGCTGCGCTCGCTTGAACCCGTTGACGTGGAGGAAACGCGATGATCCTCGACCGACTGGAAAACTGGGGGCTCTACTTCCGTTCGCCGCTCATGGAGCGGGTGCGCTTGTGCCTGGCCGGGCTGACGCCCGATTCGCCGCTCGGCGAGCGCGAAATCCAGGGCCGCGACGCTTGGGTGAACCTCTTCGAGGGCGCGCTGCGACTGCCGGAGCAGGCCCGCTTCGAGAGCCACCGGGTCTACGCGGACGTGCAGATGGTGGTGCGCGGGGAGGAGCGTTGCGGCTGGGTTCCGCGTGAGGGGCTGACGTGCGATGGGGACTACGACCCGGACAAGGACGTCGCCTTCCACCGCGCCCCGGCTGCCGGGGCCGAAACCTTCGGCCTGCGGCCCGGGCTGTTCGTGGTCTTCTTCCCCGGGGACGCGCACATGCCCCAACTCGGCGGCCCGGGAAGCGTGCTCAAGGCCGTGGCCAAGATCCAGGCCGACATTTTGAAATAATGTATCTTTTCCGATTTTGTGTCGCGGGTCCAGGGGCTGCGGGCCCCTGGCGGGGCCGGGGCGGAGCCCCGGTCTCCCGGACCCATCCCTAGCCGAGAATCTTCTCCGGCGGTCTTCTTTCCGGCACGATCTCGCGGGGAATCTTGCCCTCGTTCCATTCCCTGGACACGTACAGGCCGCAGAAGCAGGCCCCGTACTCGCGCACGTCGTCCTCGCGGTAGGCACAGGGGCAGACGATGTCCTTGTCCTGCTCGAAGGTCCCGTTGGCCAGGCGGCAGGGGCAGGCCATGTAGCCGTAGCGCTCCTTGTTGGTCAGCAGGCTCTCCAGCAGGGGCAGGGTCATCTCCATGTCCGTGTTGAAGAAATAGCCCTTGGGCTCCTGGAACCGGCGCAGCTGTTCGAAGAGTTGCTTGGCGTCCACGACTACTTCCCGAGGGCCTTGTTGATGCGGTCCTTGTTGAAGCCCACGATGACCTCCCCGTCGATGACCATGGTGGGGAAGGACACCGCTGGGTTGAGCTTCTTCACCTCGTCGATGATCTTCTTGCGCTCGTCGCCCTCCAGCTTGTCCACGAAGACGCATTCGTAAGCGTCGCCGCACTCGTCGAGATAGGCCTTGGTGTTCTTGCAGTGGATGCAGGTGCTCAGGGCGTAGAGCTTGATGTCGTGGGACATGGGCTTCTCCTTTCCGGCGCGGGTTTCCGGGCCTTGGCCGGGATGGTTCTTGGCTTGAAACTATGATCGTTTCCGGTCTTTCTGTCAAAGCGGACCGTTGCGGACTCCGGCGGTCTCGCGGTGGGCCAGGCGCGCCTCCAGCCGCCGCGCGGCCAGGGAGCAGGTCCCGCTGAGCACGAGGTAGAGGGCCAGGACCGTGATCCAGATTTCGAAGGTCCGATAGGTGGCGGCCGAAAGCTCCGTGGCCTGGAAGGTCGCCTCGCGCACGGAGATGACCGAGACGATGGCCGTGTCCTTGACCGTGGAGATGAACTGTCCGGCCAGGGCCGGGAGCATGCGCGTCATGGCCTGGGGCAGGATCACGTGGCGCAGCTGCTGGCCCCGGGTCAGGCCCAGGGCGCAGGACGCCTCCCACTGTTCGGGTTCCAGGGAGCGGATGCCCGCCCGCACGATCTCGGTGATGTAGGCTCCCTCCAGCAGGCCGAGCACGAGCACGGCCGAGAGCAGCTCCGGGAACTGGCCCGGCGGCCCCAGGATCCAGGAGAGTGTGTCCTGGGCCCAGGGCGGCAGGGCCAGGACGCGCTCCTGGAGGTCCAGGGCCGCAGCCAGCTGGCTGCCGAGGAAGAAGTAGCCCAGGAAGACCAGGACCAGGGGCGGCAGGTTGCGGACCACCTCCACGTAGGTTGTGCCGACCATGCGTCGGAAGGGGCGGGGGCTGACCCGGGCCAGGGCCATGAGCGTGCCCAGGACCAGGGCCAGGAGCCCGGACCAGAGGCTCAGGCGCACGGTGGTGAACAGGCCCTGGAGCAGGGGGCCGGGCGTGGCGCTGCCCGCGCGCCAGAAGGCCTGGGTCAGCACGCCCCAGTTCCAGCGGTAGTCCAGGCGGTCCAGGCGCAGGGCCAGCCAGGCCAGGGCCAGGCAGACGATCAGGACCAGGGCCGCGTCCAGGACGCGGGCCCCGGGCCGCCGCACGGTCGCGGGTCGGGACATGCGGCTACTCGACCAGTCCCTTCCAGTCCTCGGTTTCGAACCAGTACTTGAAGCGCGCGTCGAGCCAGCCCAGGGAATTGGTGGCGCGGATCCAGTTGTCCAGGAAGTTGAGGAAGTCCGGGTCGCCCTTGCGCACGGCGAAGCCGATGGGCTCGCGGGTGAAGTCCGCGTCGCCCAGGGGCAGGAAGAGCTTGTCCGGGTGCTGGGCGGCCTGGATGCGCGGCAGCGGGGCCGAGGCCACCATGGCGTGCGCCCGGCCGTTGACCAGTTCCAGGGTGGCCTGGGCCTCGTCGTTGAAGGGCCTGATCTCGGCCTTGGGCAGGAAGTTCTGGGCCGCTTCCTGGGCCGTGGTGCCCAGGCGCACGGCGACGATCACGCCGGGCTTGTTGAAGTCGGCCAGGGTCTTGAATCCGGCGGCCTTCGCCTTGTTGGCCACAAGGGCCATGCCGGTGTGCTCGTAGGGGATCGAGAAGTTGACCTTCAGGTTGCGTTGGGGCCGGATGCCCATGCCGCCGATGATGATGTCGAACTTTCCGGTGAGCAGGGCCGGGATGATGCCGTCCCATTTGGTGGGCACGAACTCGGCCTTCACGCCCATGTCCTCGGCCAGCCTGCGGGCCACGTCGATCTCGAAGCCCACGAACTGCCCGTCCTTGGCCTGCATGGCCCAGGGCACGAAGGTCGAGAAGCCCACGCGCAGCACGCCGCGCTTGAGCACGTCCTCCAGGGTGCTCTGGCGCGCGATCTCGGCGCGCGCCGTTTCGGCCCGCACGTCGGCGGCCAGGCCCACGACGACGATGAGCGTCACCAGGCCCGAGACGAAGGTTCTCCACAAGGTCATGGCGTCCTCCACAGGTTGGGGTTGATCGCAGTATGAACCCTACACCAGCCTGAGCCGCTTATCCAGGCGATTCACCAGGAAGGAGAGCAGGAACGTCACGGCCAGGTAGAGCCCGGCCACGGCGAACCAGATCTCGAAGGCCAGGAAGGTCCGCGAGACGATGATCTGGCCCTCCATGGTCAGATCGTGAATGGCGATGGTGCTGACCAGGGCCGAATCCTTGACCAGGGACACGGCCTGGCCCGCCAGGGGCGGCAGCACGCGGCGCAGGGCCTGGGGCAGGATCACGTGGCGGTAGGCCTGCCAAGTGGTCAGGCCGTAGCTTTCGGCGGCTTCCCACTGCCCCGGGTCGATACTGGTGATCCCAGCGCGGATGATCTCCGCCGCGTAGGCCCCTTCGAAAAGGCTCAGGGAGAGCACGGCGGCGGTTTCGGCTTCCAGGTCCAGCAGGGGGGCCATGACGAAGGCCGCGAAGAAGAGCTGGATGAGCAGGGGCGTGTTGCGGATGAGCTCCACGTAGGCACGGGCCAGGAAACGCCCCACGGGCGAGCCGGAGAGCAGGAGCAGGGCCGCCGCCAGCCCCAGACAGGGCGCCAGGATCAGGCCCTGGCCCGTGATGCGCAGGGTCACCAGCAGGCCGTCCAGCAGGGGGCCCGGAATGAAGCGGCCGTCCTGGAATTGGGCCAGGTGGCGGGGCACTTGGTACCACTGCCAGTTGTAGCCGAGCGTTTCGCTGCCGCGGCCGAGGAGCCAAGCCATCGCGGTCAGGAGCAGAAGGAATTTGGCGCCGTCCAGGAGGAGGCGCGAGGCGTCGCGGCGATCCGGAGGCAGGGAGCAGGAGGCCGCGTCGCTCATGGAAGGTGAGGTTCCAGCAGGTCGCGTATGCGCTGGAAGACCACCTCGGGCGTGTCCTTGCCGTCCACTAGGCGGAAACGCTCCGGGTGGATGGCGGCCCAGGTCAGGTAGCCCTCGCGCACGCGGCGGTGGAAGTCCAGGGCCTCGGCCTCGAAGCGGCCTTCCTCACGGCTTTTGCCTTCGCGCAGGTTGCGGGCCAGGGCGCGGTTCAGGCCGGTTTCCGGGTCCAGATCCAGGAGGATGGTCATCTCGGGCCAGAGCCCGTCCACGGCAACGGCGTTGAGCGAGTGCAGGAGCTTGGGGTCCAGGCCCCGGCCGTAGCCCTGGTAGACCACGGTGGAGTCCGCGAAACGGTCGGAGATGACCCACTTGCCGGCCTCCAGCGCGGGCCGGATGACCTGGGCCACGTGCTGGGCCCGGTCGGCGAGGTAGAGGAACAGCTCGGCCGTGGGGGCCATGCCCTGGTTGTCCATGTGCAGGAGCATGCGCCGCAGTTCCCGGCCCAGGTCGCTGCCGCCGGGTTCGCGGGTCAGGAGCACGTCCTGGCCCCGGGATTCCAGATACTCGGCCATGAGCCTGAGCTGGGTGCTCTTGCCCGTGCCTTCGATTCCTTCAAGGGTGATGAACATGTCAACGTCCGCCGAGGTCAGGATTGTGGTGCCGTTTCTTGGAGTTACGAGGTATGACCGTTGTACTCCAGGCGCGCCGTTCTGGCAAGCGAGGAGGGAGGGGCTTCAGCCCGCATTCATCTGGAGCCGGAGCCCTTTCCGCGATCAGCAGGGTCAAGTCTGGTTGAAACCCCGATCAACCCTTGATGGGCAGCAGGAACTGCGCGTTCGGGGCCTTTTGGCCGTGGTTTCGGTCGTCCGGCGTGGGTGTGGAGCGGTAGAGATAGCGATCCAGATAGCGCTGGAAGCCGGTCCAGGGGCTCCCGGCCGGATCCAGATCCTCGAAGGCTGCGGCGATGGTGTTCAGCTTGGCGTCCAGATTGTCGGCGTAGTGCAGGACGAAGGCTTCGGGGGTCTTCGGTCGCCGGGGTGAGCCGAACTCGTACTCGCCGTGGTGCGAAAGGATGATGTGCTTGAGGTGCAGGATGAGTTGTTCGTCCAGATCCTTGGCCTTGGCCAGGAAGGGTTCGAGCTTTTCCAGGCCGATCCAGATATGGCCCAGCAGCCGCCCTTGGTCCGTGTAGTCGTTGGTCAGGCCGCCGGACAGCTCCCAAGCCTTGCCCAGGTCGTGGAACACGGCCGCCACCACCAGGATTTGGCGGTCCAGCTGAGGGTAGAGGTCGCAGTGGGCCAGGCAGAGCCGCAGCACGGCAAGGGTGTGTTCCAGGAGTCCGCCCATGTAGGCGTGATGCACGGTCTTGGCCCCGGTCCCGGCCAGCAGGCGAGACCGGATTTCCTCGTCGCGCAGAACCTTGCGGGCGAAGTTCTTCCAGGGCTTGTGCTCCAGGTGTTCGGTGCAGAGATCCTCGATTTCCTCCAGCATCTCCTCGGGCGGCCGGACGCTGGCGGGCAGGAAGTCGGAGAGGGTCACGCCGTTTTCCGCTTCCGGCAGGAGCTCGAGGCGTTCCACCACCACCTGGGGCCGGTCGCGGAAGCTGGTCACGGCCCCGCGCACGCGCACGAAGCGTCCGGCCGGGATTTCGGAGAACTCCTGGCTGAGCGGGCTCCAGATTTTGGCCTCCACCTGGCCGCTGCGGTCGGAGAGCGTCAGGCTCCAGTAGGGACCGTTGCGGGACTGGCCGAGCTTGGCCTCGGCCACGAGGAAAAGTTCCTGTATCTGCTGTCCGGCGTTGAGATCGCGGACGAAAATGTTCTTACCGCTCACGTTTCTTGCCATCGGGCTGGGGTTGCGCTACCTCGCCGGGGAGGGCGGGAGCGTGATGCCGAAAACTGCCCCGAAGTGACCGCAATGTCAAACACCGCGCCTCGGCGCGAGGGCTCATGAACATTCTTTTGACCAACGATGACGGAATACAGGCCGTGGGCCTGCGGGCCCTGTACCGGGCCTTCGCGGACGCCGGACACGAGGTGAGCGTGGTCGCTCCCGTGACCGAACAGTCCGCCGTGGGACACGCCGTGACCATCAGCATGCCTCTGCGGGTCAAGGACTTTCACGAGGACGGCTTCGAGGGCCGGGGCGTCTACGGCACGCCCGTGGACTGCGTGAAGCTGGCCCTGTCCACGCTCCTGTCGCGGCAGCCCGACCTGGTGGTCTCGGGCATCAACGCCGGGGCCAACGTGGGCGTGGACATCCTCTATTCCGGCACGGTTTCGGCGGCCACCGAGGGCGCGCTCATGGACCTGCCCGCCCTGGCCGTGTCCATGGACGATTTCAACCCTCGCGATCTTTCGGGGCAGGCCGCCTACGTCGAGCGTCTGATCCGCCGGGTGGCCTGGGATCAACTGCCGTCCAAGTGTCTGCTGAATCTGAACTTCCCGGCCTGCGAACTGTCCCGGGCCAAGGATCTGGTCATCTGCCCGCATACCCGCGCCTCCTACCAGGACTGGTACGAGACTCGTCGCGACCCGCGCGGCAGGCCCTACTACTGGCTCTCCGGGGAGATTCCCCCGGGCCTGATCAGCCCTGGCCGCGATCGGCTCCTGCTCACGGAGGGGCACGTGACGCTCACGCCTCTGCGCTTTGACTTCAACGACCCGGAGACCCGCGACCAGTTGCGCGGGATGCTGGAAAAGCCCGTGCATCATTGACGCCGTTCGTTCAGCGGAATATACTTCACCCCCGGTTCCGGGCCCGGCCCGGCCAAACACGCCAAGGAGGACCCAATGCCGCTCGTCACCCCCAAGGAGATGTTCCAGAAGGCCTACGCCGGCGGCTACGCCATCGGTGCCTTCAACGTGAACAACATGGAGATCATCCAGGGCATCATGGCCGCCGGTCAGGAGGAGCGCTCCCCGCTCATCCTCCAGGTTTCGGCCGGAGCCCGCAAGTACGCCCAGCAGATCTACATCATCAAGCTCATGGAAGCGGCCATGGCCCTCACGGACCTGCCCGTGGTCCTGCATCTGGATCACGGCCAGAACTTCGGTATCTGCAAGGAGGTCATCGACGGCGGCTTCACCTCGGTGATGATCGACGGTTCGCACCTGCCCTTCGAGGAGAATATCGCCGAGACGAAGAAGGTGGTCGAGTACGCCCACTCCAAAGGCGTCTGGGTGGAGGCCGAGCTGGGACGCTTGGCTGGAGTGGAGGATGAGGTCAGCTCGGAGGAGAGCATCTACACCGACCCGGACCAGGCCGCCGAATTCGTGGGCAAGACCGGCTGCGACTCCCTGGCCATCGCCATCGGCACGAGTCACGGGGCCTACAAGTTCAAGGGCGAGGCCAAGCTCGACTTCGCGCGCCTGGAGAAGGTCGGCAAGCTTCTGCCCGGCTTCCCCATCGTGCTCCACGGAGCTTCCTCGGTGCCGCAGGAATTCGTGGCCATGGCCAACCAGTATGGCGGTCAGGTGGGCGGCGCGCGCGGCGTGCCCGAGGAACTGCTGCGCAAGGCGGCCGGCATGGCGGTGTGCAAGATCAACATCGACACGGATATCCGGCTGGCCATGACGGCCACCATCCGCAAGCATTTCACGGAGCATCCGGCGGATTTCGATCCCCGCCAGTACCTGGGCCCCGCCCGCGAGGCGGTCAAGAACATGGTGCGGCACAAGATCAAGAACGTGTTGGGGTGTTCGGGCAAGGCCTGAGTTCCCGGCGAGGCATGGAGAAGGAGTACGACGCATGTCTGTTCGCATCGGCATCAACGGCTTCGGCCGCATCGGCCGCTATCTGACTCGGCTTCTGGCCGACGAGAATGACTTCGAGCTGGTGGCCGTGAACGCGCGGGCCACCAACAGCGAGCTGTGTCATCTGCTGCGCTATGACTCGGTGCATGGCCGCTTCCCGTCCGCCGCGCCCACGGAGACCGGCTTCACCCTCAAGGACCATCCGGTCACAGTGACCCGCAAGGGCCCGGGCGAGTGGAACTGGGGCGAACTGGGCTGCGATCTGGTCATCGAGACCACGGGCAAGTTCACGGACCGTGCCTCCTGTGAGAAGCATATCGCCTGCGGGGCCAAGAAGGTCGTGGTCAGCGCCCCGGCCAAGGAGCCCGACGCCACCATCGTCATGGGCGTCAACGATTCCGAACTGAAGCCCGAGCATCGGATCGTCTCCAACGCTTCCTGCACCACCAACTGTCTGGCCCCGGCCGCCAAACTCATTCACGAGGCTTACGGCATCCGCCACGGGCTCATGACCACGGTGCATTCCTACACCATGAGCCAGCGCGTTCTGGACGGTTCGCACAAGGACATCCGCCGCGCCCGGGCCTGCGCCGTGAACATGATCCCCACCACCACCGGCGCGGCCAAGGCCGCCACCCTGGTCATCCCGGCGCTCAAGGGCCGCCTGGACGGCATGGCCGTGCGCGTGCCCACGCCCAACGTCTCACTGGTGGATCTGGTTTGTGAGTTGGAGCGCGCCACCTCCAAGGAGGAGGTCAACGCTCTGCTTAAGGCTGGCGCCAACGAGAGCATGGGCTTCTCCGAGGAGCCGCTGGTGTCCACGGACTTCATCGGCTCGACCCATGGCGGCGTGGTGGATGCCGCGCTCACCACGGTCATCGGCGGCACCATGCTCAAGCTCATCATTTGGTACGACAACGAGGCGGGCTTCACCAACCAGCTCCTGCGCCTCATGCGCAAGGTGTCCGGCATGATGTAGCGGCCGGCTTCCCGGTCCCTCCGACGCCCCGCCCGGGATTTCCGGCGGGGCGTTTTTTTCTCCCGGCCCGCTCTTGGACTCCACGACCGGAACGGCTATGGTGGAGGCAACAGCGAGGTTTCCGCCATGCCCGACAAGTTTCTCTGCATCCACGGCCATTTTTACCAGCCGCCCCGCGAGGATCCCTGGATGGACATGGTCTTTCCCGAGGGCAGCGCGGCCCCGGCCCGCAACTGGAACGAACGCATCTGCCGGGAGAGCTACGGGCCCCTGGCGTACGCCCGTCGCCTGGACGGCGGCGGCCGGATACTCGAACTGTTCAACTGCTACGAGTGGATGAGCTTCAACTTCGGGCCCACGCTGCTCACCTGGATGGAGAGCCACGCCCCGGACGCCTACGCCCGGATTCTGGAGGCCGACCGCAAGAGCGTCGAGCGCCTGGGCCACGGCAACGCCCTGGCCCAGATATATCATCACGTCATCATGCCCCTGGCCACGGATCTCGACCGCCGGGCCGAGGTGGCCTGGGCCGTGGCCGACTTCGAGGCCCGCTTCCGGCGCAAGCCCGAGGGCATGTGGCTCTCGGAGGCGGCCGTGGACGACCGCACTCTGGAGATCCTGGCGGACGCGGGAATAGCCTACACCATCCTGGCTCCGCGCCAGGTGGAGGCCGTGGCCGACGTCGACGGCCAGTGGCGGGAGGCCCACGAGGGGGATCTGGACATCACCCGGCCCTATCTTGTGGAGTTGTCCGGCGGCCGTTCCATGGCTGTGTTCTTTTATGACGGTCCGCTGTCCCAGGCCGTGGCCTTCGAGGGCCTCCTGCGCGACGGCGAACGCTTCTGGGGTCGGATCAACAGCGCCGGGCGTCCCGGCCTGCTCTCCCTGGCCACAGACGGCGAAACCTACGGCCACCACTTCGCCTTCGGCGAGATGGCCCTGGCTTATGTCCTGGCCCAGGCCCGGGCGTGCCGCGACGGCTGGCGGGTGACCAACTACGGCGCCTATCTGGCGGCCAATCCTCCGCGCTCGAAGGCCCGGTTGCGGCAGGCCTCGTCCTGGAGCTGCGTGCATGGGGTGGAGCGCTGGCGTTCGGATTGCGGCTGCACCACAGGAGGTCACCCCGGCTGGGGGCAACACTGGCGTAAACCCCTGCGTGACGGCCTGAACGCGGTCAAGGTCGAAATGGACGCCCATTTTCATTCGGCCGGCGCGGGCGTGTTCCGCGATCCCGAGGAGGCCCTCACGGATTTCGGCAAGGTGCTCGCCGGACTTTGGAAGAACGGCGAGTTCGGGAAACGGCATTTCCTCCCGGGTCTGGATGAGGCGGCCCGTGACACGGGCTTCAAGCTCCTGACCATGCAGAAGTGGGCCCTCTCGTCCTTCGCCAGTTGCGCCTGGTTCTTCGACGATCTGGGCCGCATCGAACCGCTGAACGCCCTGACCTTCGCCCTGCGGGCCATGGGCTTGGCCCAACGCACAGGCTGTCGTGACTTGGAGCCGTTGCTCCTGTCGCATTTGACCCTGGCGGCCTCCAACGACCCGGCTTTGGGCTCAGGAGTGGATCTCTGGACCAAGGAGGTGCGCTCCCGCCGCGAGACGGCTGAAAGCTTGGTGGCCCAAGGGTTGTTTTCCCTTTGGGCCGAGGGCCGCATGCCGCCCAGCGGGGAGTCGGCCACGGCGTCCTGGCCCGGGGTGAGCGTGGAGGTGTCCCTGGACGGACTCAGCGAGGAGGGGCATCCCCGAGGGCGAGCGGGCATCACCTGGCGGCACGAGCCCGGCCTGGACCAATGCACTTGGGTCTGGGAACAAACCGAGTCCGACGACCCCATGAGCAGTTGCGTACGCATCGATTCGGAGAGCCGAGGGGCGCAAAAATGCGTGCCCGGCCAGTATCTTCCCTGGGAAAAGCGTCAGGATCTGGCGGTCAAGTGGGTGGCCCGGGCCGAGAACCACGTCTGGAGTGAACAGATGGAGCAGGCGCGCACCGGCGTCTATCTCTTCAACTCCTTTCGCGAGGCCCAGACCACCCAGACCGAGGCGCCTTGCTGGGAGCGACTCTGGGCCGCCCTGGGCTGGATCTGGGTCATGGGCCACGTGCCCGGCCGAGCCGATCTCATCGCTTTTCTGCGAGCCACCGGACAAAACCATCCCGATGGGCACATCCTCGCCCGGCGGATCGGGGAGAGCGTCTGCGCTCTGCTGCGCGAGTCCGTGCCGGACTGGCGGCGTATCGCCGTGATCCTGGCCCGGGCCGCGGACATCGGGGTGACTCCCGACCTGTGGCGGGCGCAGAACATCTATTGGGGCCGCCGTTCCCGGGGCGTGGTCGACATCGAGGTGGCCCGACTGCTTTGGTTCGCGGAGTAGGTCAGAAGTTCAGGACGAGCCCCGGCCGCAGGGGCTCCATGCCGCAGTTCAGCCGCCCGGCCAGCCAGGCCGCGGCGGCTTCGCCCGTGCAGTGCCCCAGGCAGAGGCGTTCCACCCCGCATTTTTGCAGCGCCCGCAACGCGCCTTCCAGGCGTTCCTGGTCCGCGTCGTACAGATGCGCCCCGCCCACCAGGCCGTGCAGCCGGCCGACGCCCAGTCGTTCCCGCAGACAGTTCAAGGTATTTTCCAGGCCCGCGTGACAGCAACCGAGCACGACCACCGGACCTCGCCGGGTCCGAAGCAAGAGGCAGGCGTCGTCCGACACTGGATCCTGGATCTGTCCGGCGGGGTCCAGGTGTAGGCCGCGAAGGGACTGGGGCAGGCCGGGGAGCCTGGGGATGTCCGTGACGAAGGTCAGGGACGGGGTGAGTTCCCGTGCGCCGTTCACGGGCTCGAAGCGTTTCAAGGGAACCGGGATGCCCACGGGTTCGATCTTCCCACCGTGTCGGGCGAAGCGCGGGCGGTTGAACTCGGGATGGGCCAGGATGGGGCCGGAAAAGCCTGCGTCCAGCAGGGTCGCGATCCCGCCGGTGTGATCATAGTGGCCGTGGCTCAGGGCCAACCCTTGAGCTCGGTTGAAGTCCAGGCCCAGCGCCCGGGCATTGTCCAGGAACTTCGGGGAAGCTCCCGTGTCCCAGAGCCAGAGTCCGCCCGTGTCGTCCTCCAAGGCCATCGCCGATCCCCATTCGCAGGCCAGCCCCTCGGCCTCGGCATTGTCCATGAGAATGCTGATGCGGGCCATGTCAGGAGTTCTTCTTTTTGCCCTTTCCCTTGGGGTTCTGGGCGGGCCACTTCTGGGGATCGTCCTTGAAGAGCTTGTAGTTGATGGAATCCACCAGGGCCTGCCAGCTGGCCTCGATGATGTTGTGCGAAACGCCCACCGTGGTCCAGCGCTCGTTCTTGTCGCCGGACTCGATGAGCACGCGCACGAAGGAGGCCGTGCCGCCCGTGTCGCGGGAGGTGCCGGACATGACCCTGACCTTGAAGTCCAGCAGACGCATCTCGGCCAGGCTGGGGTAGGAGGGCAGCAGGGCCCGGCGCAGAGCCATGTCCAGGGCGTTCACCGGGCCGTGGCCGGTGGAGGCCGTGTGCTCCACCTCGCCGCGAACCTTGAGCATCACCGTGGCCTCGGAGAAGGGTTCGCCGTCCGGGCCCGTGGCGTCGAGCACCCGGAAATTGATGAGCTGGAAGTAGCGCTTGGACCAGCCCATGGTGCGGAAGAAAAGGATTTCGTAGCTGGCCTCGGCCACGGAGTAGTCGTAGCCCCGGGCCTCGCGGCTCTTCAATTCGGCCAGAAGATCCTGCACGGACGGGTCTTCCTTGTCCAGGTCGTAGCCGTACTGCTTGGCCTTGAACATGATGTTGCTGCGTCCCGCCAGATCGGAGAGGAGCACGCGCTGCTTGTTGCCCACGACTTCGGGCTCCACGTGTTCGTAGGTGCGGGAGTCCTTGAGCACTGCGTGGACGTGGATGCCGCCCTTGTGGGCGAAGGCCGAGCCGCCCACGAAGGGCTGGCGCAGGAAGGGCCGCAAGTTGGCTGTTTCGCTCACGAAATGGGCCGTGTTGGTGAGCTTCTTGAGATTCTCCGGGCCGATGCATTCGATCCCCAGCTTGGCTTCAAGGTTGGGGATGATGGAGCAGAGGTTGGCGTTGCCGCAACGTTCGCCGTAGCCGTTGATGGTTCCCTGGACCTGCTCGGCGCCCAGGCGCACGGCTTCCAGGGAGTTGGCCACGGCCAGTTCGGAGTCGTTGTGGCAGTGGATGCCCAGACGGACCTTTGGCAGGGCCTTGCGCACGGCCTCCACGGCTATCCCGATTTCGTGGGGCAGGCGGCCGCCGTTGGTGTCGCAGAGGACGAGCACGTCGGCCTTGGCCTCGAAGGCCCGGCCGAGGCAGGCCAGGGCGTATTCGGGATTGGCCGCGAAGCCGTCGAAGAAGTGCTCGGCGTCGAAGAAGAGTTCGGCGCAGCGGGGCCGCAGGAAGCCCAGGCTGTCGCCGATGATCGCCAGGTTTTCGTCCAGCGACACGCCCAGGGCCTTGGTGGCGTGCAGATCCCAGGTCTTGCCGAAAATGGTCAGCACCCGGGCCTTGCAGTCCACCAGAGCCTTCAGATTGGAATCTTTCTCCGGGGCCAGTTTGGCGTTGCGTGTGCTGCCGAAGGCCGCCACCTTGGCGTTCTTCAGTTCATAGGAGCGGATGTCCTTGAAGAACTGCTTGTCCGTGGGGTTGGAGCCCGGCCAGCCGCCCTCGATGTAGTGGATGCCGAGTTCGTCCAGCTTGAGGGCGATGCGCAGCTTGTCCTCAAGGGTGAGATGGATCTCCTCCGCTTGGGTTCCGTCCCGCAGGGTGGTGTCGTAGATGGCGACCTGTCGCATGGCCCCTCCTCGTCAGGCTTTGAGCGAATCCTTCTCCAGGCCGAAGGCGTCGTGCAGGGTGCGCACGGCCAGTTCGGTGTACTTTTCCTCGATGAGGCAGGTGATCTTGATTTCCGAAGTGGAGATCATCTTGATGTTGATGTTTTCCTTGCTCAGAGCCTGAAAGGCTATCGAGGCCACGCCGGAATGGTTGCGCATGCCCACGCCTATGACCGATATTTTGGCCACGGCGGCGTCGTGCAGGATATCCTCGCAGCCGAGTTCCAGCTTGAGCCCCTCCAGAATCTTCAGGGTGGGTTCGACGTCGATTCGGGGGACGGTGAAGGTGATGTCCGTGTGGCCGTCCTTGCTGGGGTTCTGGACGATCATGTCCACGAGGATCTTCTTGGCCGCGATGGGGCCGAAGATGGCCGCCGAGACGCCCGGGCGGTCATGCACACGGGTCAGGGTGATGCGGGCCTGGTCTTTGTCGTAGGCGATGCCGGAAACGAGCACGGCTTCCATGCGTTTGTCCTCCTTGGTCACGATGGTGCCGGGCTCGTCGCTGAAGGTCGAGCGCACATGCACCGCCACGTTGTATTTCTTGGCGAACTCCACGGAGCGGATCTGCAGAACCTTGGCGCCCATGCTGGCCATTTCCAGCATCTCGTCGTAGGCGATGCGGTCCATCTTGCGGGCCTTGGAGCAGATGTTCGGGTCCGTGGTGAAGACTCCGGGCACGTCGGTGTAGATTTCGCAGACCGCTGCCTGGAGCGCGGCGGCCAGGGCCACGCCGGAGGTGTCCGAACCGCCCCGGCCCAGGGTGGTGACGCGGCCGTCGGCGTCGATGCCCTGGAAGCCCGCGACCACGAGCACGTCGTAGTCCTCCAGCAGGGCCTTCAGCTTGGTGCTGTCGATCTGGGTGATGCGGGCCTTGCCGTAGGCGCTGCTGGTGTGGATCGGAATCTGGTGGGCCAGCAGGGAGCGGGCGCGGATGCCGTGGCTCAGGAGGAGCATGGCGAAGAGGGCCACGGAAACCTGCTCGCCCGTGGACACCAGGGAGTCCATTTCCGCGAGATCGGGATTGGCGGACCATTCCTTGCCCAGGGCGATGAGACGGTTGGTCTCGCCGGACATGGCCGAGAGCACCACCACCACCTTGTCGCCGTCCTGGAGCGGGCGCTTGACCTTGGCCAGAACCTGCTTCTGGCACTCCAGGTTGCGCACCGACGTGCCGCCGTACTTCTGCACCACAATGCTCATCGCCTCTCACTCCTTGGAGAAAAACGTTTCCGGCGACCGGAGCCGCGCGGTTTCCAGCAGGGTTTCCGCATCGACGCCGACAGCCCGCAACCGGGCGATCCTGCCTCCGGCGTCGGACGTCAGCTCCAGTTCCAGGCGTGGCTCCGGCCAGTGGCGCCGGTCCAGGAACTGGGCCCATTCCACGATGTTGAGCGAGCCCTCGCCCGCGAGTTGGTCCAGAATTTCGTCGTCCACAGGCATGTTTTCCAGCCGGTAAAGGTCGAAATGGGCCACCGGGGGGCGGGTGGGGTACTGATTGACGATGTTGAAGCTCGGGCTGCTCACCTCGGCCTCTGCCGCGCCGGGCAGGGCCAGGACCAGCCCGCGAGTGAGCGTGGTCTTGCCCGCGCCCAGGTCTCCGCACAGGAGCAGGGCCGGAGGCTGGTGAGATCGAGCCAGGGCCTCACCCAGGACGCGTCCCAGCTCCAGGGTGGCCGTGGCGTCCCGGAGCTTGACCGTCATCTCCGTGTTCACGCCCTGTTCGTGTCTTTCATAATGAGGGTCCGTAGCACGTCTTCCTTGCCCACCACGCCGATCAGCTTGCCGTCGGCCAGCACGGGCAGGGTATAGAGCTTCTTCTCCACCATGAGGGTGGCGATCTCTTCCAGCGGCGTCTCCGGGGTCACGGTCCGCGGGGAGGCGGTCATGGCCTGGGACACCGTGGCGGCCGCCACCTTCTTCCATTCGGCCTCCAAGGCCTTGGTCGGCGGCAGCTGGATGAAGGCGTCGAGGAAGGCGATATAGGAGGGCAAGGCCGGATTTTTGCGTTTGGCGATGAGGTCGCTCTGGCAGAGGATGCCCACGAGGCGGCCTTCGGCGTCCAGCACCGGTGCGCCGTTGATCTTCTTTTCCAGGAGGAGTCGGGCGGCCGTGGGGATGTCCATGTCCGGGGACAGGGTCACGGGGGCCGGAGTCATGATGTCCTTGGCCTTCAGCATGGGCGCTCCTTGTGGACTTCGGGGAGGATGTCGGCGATCTCCCGGGCCAGACAGCCCCGGGCGGGGTAGAGGGAGTCGAGCATCGTTCCGCCGGAACCGTGCCAATACACCGCAAGACAGGTGGAACGCAAGGGGTCGAGGCCACGGGCGAGCAGGGAGCCGAGCAGTCCGGCCAGCACGTCGCCGGAGCCGCCGGTGGCCAGACAGGGGGCCGCGACGGGGCAGAGGTGGAGGTCGCCGTCCGGGGAGGCGATGAGGCTGCCCGCGCCCTTGAGCAGAGCCACGGCCCGGAAGCGCCGGGCCAGTTCACGGGCGGCCGCCGAGCGGTCGGCCTGCACCGCGGCCGTGTCCGTTCCGAGCAGGCGGGCCGCCTCGCCCGGGTGGGGCGTGAGCACCGAGCCTTCAGGAACCAGGGCGGCGGTTTCCGGATCGCGGGCCAGGAAAAACAAGGCGTCGGCGTCCAGCACCAGGGGCGGCAGGCGGCGGCGCAACAGGGTCTGGACGAAGCGGCCCGCGCCGTCCGAGCGGCCCAGGCCCGGCCCGAGGACGACGGCGTCGAAGCACCTCGCGTCCAGGTTCTCGGCCAGATCCTGGTCCCAGGAGCGACCGTGGCCCAGGGGCAGGGCCATGACCTCGGGGAAGCCCGCGCGCGCGGCGTCTGCCAGACCCGTCGGAGAGCCCAGGGTGACCAGTCCGGCCCCGCCGCGCAGGGCCCCCAGGGAGGCCAGCAGCGGCGCGCCGGTGAGGCCCTCGCTGCCGCCCAGGACGAGGACGTGTCCGGCCGCGCCCTTGTGCATGGTGGGCTCGGGCCGGGGGAGCAGGTCCAGGACGCCGGGGGCGAGAAGCCACTGGCGCGTGGGCGTGGCGTCCCGCACCTGGCGCGGAATGCCGATGTCGCGGACCAGGAGCCGCCCGGTCCATTCTCCGGCTCCGGGGTGGAGCAGGCCGGTCTTGGCCACCTGGAAGGTCACGGTGGCGTGGGCGCGTACGGCCTCGGGCCGGGGCGTCCCGTCCAGGCCGTCCATCCCCGAGGGGATATCCAGGGAGAAGACGAAGGCGCGGCGGCCCAGGCGGTTGATCTCGCGCACGAGGTGGAGCATGGCGGGCTTCAGCGGGCCGGAGAAGCCCGTGCCGAGCAGACCGTCCACCACGATGTCGGCCTCGGGCAGGGTCTGGCCCGGGGCGCCCAGTTCCAGGGAGAGGCCCAGTCGGGCCGCCAGGAGCAGGTTGGCCCGGGTCTCGCCCCGGTACTGCTTGCGCGGCCGGGTGTGCAGCACGAAGACGTCGGCGCCTTGTCCGTCCAGAAGCCGGGCCAGGGCGAAGGCGTCGCCGCCGTTGTTGCCCGGTCCGGCCAGGACCAGCGCGGATTTTCCCGTCAGGGGCCCGTGGGCCTCCATCAGCGCGGCCAGGGCCTCGCGGGCCGCGTTCTCCATGAGCACGCGGGCGGGGATGCCGAAGTCCTCGATGGCCGCTCGGTCCCAGGCGGCCATTTCGGCCGGGGTGGGCAAGGGGCTGCGCCAGGATTCGTCCGTCATTCCCGGCCCTCCAGGACGACCACGGCGGCGGCCGTGCCTCGGCTGTGGGTCAGGGAGACGTGGGTCGCGTCCGCGCCTAGCGTCCGAGCCCGTTCCTGGGCCGCGCCGAGCAGGGACAGCATGGGGCGGCCCGAGGGCAGGTGCTCGATCTCCAGGCTCTGGAAGCCAATGCCGTCGGAAAAGCCCGTGCCCAGGGCCTTGACCGCCGCCTCCTTGGCCGCGAACAGGGCCGCCAGCCGAGGCACGGGGTCGGCCTCGGGGAGCTGCTCCAGCTCCCTCGGCGTAAGGATGCGGGCGGCGAAGCGATGGCCGAAGCGGTCCAGGGCGGCGCGGATGCGCGCCAGCTCCACCACGTCCAGGCCGATGCCTCGGATCACGCTCTTCCCCTAGTCCGCGAACCCGCGGACGAGTTCGGCCATGTCGCGCACGGCCCGTTCCAGGCCGGTGAAGATGGCTCGGGCCATGATGCTGTGGCCGATGGAATATTCCCGGATGCCCGGCACGCGGGCGAAGGCCAGCACGTTTTCGTAGTCCAGGCCGTGTCCCAGGTTCACGCGCAACCCGGCGTCCTGGGCCAGGCGGATGCCGTCCAGGATCTTGCCCAGTTCGGCCTTGCGCGCCGCGCGGTCCGCGGCGTCGGCGTAGTGGCCGGTGTGGAGTTCCACGAAGCGCGCCCCGGTCTTGGACGCGGCCTCGATCTGCCGCGGATCGGCGTCCACGAAGAGGCTGGCTTCGATGCCCGCCTCGGCCAGGGGGGCCAGATACTCGCGCAGTTCCTTTTCCCGCCCCAGGCAGTTCAGGCCGCCCTCGGTGGTCAGTTCCTGGCGCTTCTCGGGCACAAGGCAGACCATGTCCGGCTTCACGCGCAACGCGATGCCGTGCATTTCCCCAGTGGCGGCCATTTCCAAGTGCAGCCGGGTGTTCACCGTGCGGCGCAGAATGTCCACGTCGCGGTCCTGGATGTGGCGGCGGTCTTCGCGCAGATGCACGATGATGCCCGCGGCCCCGCCCAGTTCGGCCAGGGCCGCGGCTGTGGCCGGTTCGGGTTCGCGGCCCCGACGGGCCTGGCGCAGGGTGGCCACGTGATCCACGTTGACGCAGAGAACGGGCATGCGGTTCCTCCGGTTTTCTTGATGTCCTTTTCGGTTCCTACGAGGGAACGGCCTGGATTGCAAGGCGGCCGTCCTTGATTCTGTTGACACCCGTGGTTTGGTGAGGCTAACGCATGGGCGACGTTTGGAAGTCGAGGCGAAAGGAGTTTTTCGGATGAACGTATGCATCGTGGGAACGGGGTACGTGGGGCTGGTGTCGGCGGCCTGCCTGGCGGAGATGGGCAACGAGGTCGCCTGCGTGGACGTGAACCCCGAGGTGGTCGAGGGGTTGCGCGCGGGGCGGGTGCACATCTACGAACCGGGCCTTGAGGAACTGGTGCGCCGGAATACGGCCCAGGGACGCCTGACGTTCACCACGGAGCTTGCAGAAGGCCTGCGCGGCTCGGCTTTGGTGTTCATCACCGTGGGCACCCCCTCGCGGGAGGACGGCGCTTGCGACCTCTCCTTCGTGGATGCCGTGGCCCGGGACATCGGCCGTTGCATGGCCACTCCCGTGGTGGTGGTGGACAAATCCACCGTGCCGGTGGGCACGGCCGACCGCGTACGCGGAATCATCGCCGACGAGTTGGCCGTGCGGGGCGTGGAGATCGGCTTCGACGTTGTTTCCAACCCGGAATTTTTGAAAGAGGGCGACGCGGTCAACGACTTCATGAAGCCGGACCGGGTGATCGTGGGCACGCGGAGCGAGGAGAGCGCGGAACTGCTCAAGTCGCTTTACGCACCGTTCGCGCGCAGCCGCGAGAAGCTCATCGTCATGGGCGTGCGCAGCGCGGAGATGACCAAGTACGCGGCCAACTGCATGCTGGCCACCAAGATTTCCTTCATCAACGAGGTAGCCAACATCTGCGAACGGGTGGGCGCGGACGTGGGCGAGGTGCGCCTGGGCATCGGCTCGGATTCGCGCATCGGCTACAGCTTCATCTACCCTGGTGCGGGGTACGGCGGCTCGTGCTTCCCCAAGGACGTCAAGGCGCTCATCGGCACGGCCCGTGACCACGGCTACGAGCCCCGGCTGATGTCCTCGGTCGACGCGGTGAACGAGGAGCAGAAAGGGCTCCTGGCGCGCAAGGTGGAAGAGTATTTCGCGGCCCAAGGCGGCGTCTCGGGCAAGACCCTGGCGCTCTGGGGGCTGGCCTTCAAGCCGAATACGGACGACATCCGCGAGGCCCCGGCGCGGGAGGTGGTCGCCCGGCTGACGGCCTCGGGCATGCGTGTGCGGGCCTTCGACCCGGTGGCGGCAGAGCGGGCGCGCCGGGAACTGGGCGGAAATCCCCTGCTGGAGATCGTGGACGGACAATACGAGGCCTTGATCGGGGCGGACGCCCTGGCGGTGGTCACGGAATGGAACCAGTTCCGCAACCCGGATTTTGGCCGCATGAAATCCTTGCTGCGCGCGCCGCTTGTCTTCGACGGGCGCAACCTCTACGACCCGGCGGGCATGGGCCGCAAGGGCTTCGCCTACTTCAGCGTGGGCCGGGCGCCGGTGTGGGGCTGAGGATAAAAAAAGACGCCCCGCGAACGGGGCGTCCGGTGGGTCGGTTCAGAACGGCCTAGTCGCGGCCGCGACGGCAGGTGCGGACCTGGAGTTCGTGCAGGATGAGGCGTTCGTATTCCGGGTTGTAGCCCGGGGCTTCCTCTTCCTGCTCCTTGTCCGAGAACTTGGCCATGTATTGGGTTTCCTCCCAGAAATCGAGCAGCTCGTCGTCGGCCAGATTGCGGATCTGGTCTTCCAGGGAGGCCTGGTCAAAGAAGGGGAAATATTGTCCCATGCGGGAGATGTCCTCCGGGATTTTTTTGGGAATTAGCCGCCGATGGCGTTCCGCGTCAATTAGAGTTTTCCGCGTCAAGAGTCAAATCCGCTCCGGGGTGCGCAAACCATTTGGCATGTCGAATGGTTGCCGAATCTCATTGACAAAAAAAAATCCCATTGCAATAGTTTGCTAGGACGGGCGGGGAAGGGACCGCCCTGAACCTCCGACAAGAGGAGAGGCCATGAACGAGGCCATGAAGAAACAGGACGACGAACTCATTCAGTTGGTCACCTTCAGTATCGGCGAAGAGGAATTCGGCGTGGACATCCTCAAGGTGCAGGAGATCATCCGCACCATGGAGATCACGAAGGTTCCCCGCGCTCCGGAATTCGTCGAGGGCGTCATCAACCTGCGCGGCAAGGTCATTCCCATCGTGGATCTGCGCAAGCGTTTCGGTTTGGAGACACGCGATCACGACAAGCATACCCGGATCATCGTCATCGAGATCAACCAGATGATCGTCGGCTTCGTGGTCGACTCCGTGTCCGAGGTTCTGCGCATACCCGCCAACACGGTGGAACCGCCGCCGCCGGTCGTTTCGGGCCTGGAGTCCGAGTACATCAGCGGCGTGGGCAAGCTCCAGGACCGCCTGCTCATTCTGCTCGACCTGAACCGGCTGCTTTCCGGCGAGGAGAAGGACGCCCTGAGCCAGGTCTGATCCCTCTCGATCCGCGTCATGACGGCAGGCCGCCTTCCGCCCGGCGACGGCGGAAGGCGGCTTTCGCCTTTGGATGGACAATTGGACTACCCCAAGGAACTCACTGAATTTCTGGAGGGCGGCAGGACCGGCCTGCGCGTCTTCAAAAGCGGTTCGGCCTCCCAGGCCCTGGCGGCCCAGGCCCTCATGGCCCGGGGCCGGAGCGTGGTTCTGGTTTCCTCCGGCGCGCGGGAGCACCGGGAACTGGCCGCCTTGTTGCGTCTGTTCCTGGAATGCGGCCGCCGACCCGGCCAGGAGCCGGACGAGGACGCCCTCGTTCCCTGGGAACGCCCCTGGACCGAACTGCCGCCCTATCTGCCCAAGCGCTCGGAACCCGACGAATGGGCCGCGCGCTGGGCCGCGCTCTATTCCTTGGCCTACGGCTCCACGCCCCGGGCAGTGTTGCTTACGGCGGACAACCTCCTGCCGCGCTGGCCGCGGCCGGACTTGCTGCGGGCCAACAACCTGACCCTGACCCGGGGTGACGAGATGTCGCCGGAGCTGATCCGCGAACAAGCCGCGCTCTGGGGCTACGTCTCTCGGCCTCTGGTGGGCGCGCCCGGCGAACTGGCCGTGCGCGGCGACATCCTGGACATCTACGCCCCAGGCTACGGCCTGCCGCTGCGCCTGGAGTTCTTCGGCGACACCCTGGAAGGTGTGCGGCTTTTCGACCCCTCCAGCCAACGTTCGCGCGCCGAACTGGCCGAGGCCGTGATTCTGCCCGTGGCGCCGGGGCTGTATTCCGGTGAACACGGCCAGTCCGCCCGCGCCTGGTGGCGCAAGCTCAAGACCACGGGTGAAATGGGCCCGGCCGAGGAGCAGGCCTTGCTGGAGGGGGCGGAGCGGGTGGACGGGCAGGTCTGGCCCGGCCTGTTCTGGTCCGACGCCGTTGGCATCGAGGCTCACCTTCCGCCGGATGCGGTCTGGATTCTCTCCTCGGCCACGGATCTGCGCGCCCGGCTGGAAGAGCACGTCTTTTCCTGGCGGGAGTTTCTGCGCCGCGAGACCGAGGCCACCGGCCGCCGCTGGCCCGTGCGCTTCCTGCTGCGGCCCGAGGAGACGGCGCGGCAGGCCTATCTGCACAAACCCCAGCTCGTGTTTGAAGACCTAACCCTGGGCCGGGACCGCGACGGGGCGGAACTCCCAGAGCAAGCGGTGAACGCCTTCGCGGACCTCTTCTGGAAGCCCGAGGAACAGCGCCGCCCCTGGACCGCGCTGGTGAACGGACTCAAGGGCTGGGCGCGGAGTCGCCGCCAGACGATCCTTTCATTCCGTTCCGAGCGTTCGCGCCGCAAATTCCTGACCCTGGCCGCCCAGGACGAACTGCCGTTGTCCATGGAGTATTCGCCGGAGGCGCGCGGGCTGTTCGCCCTGGTTTCGCCGTTGAAGAAGGGGTTCGACCTGACCTGGGCCGACCTGCTCGTCCTGGCCGAGGACGTGCTTCAGCCGGAACCCGCGGCTGAGGGACGGCGGGCCTCCAGGGACAAACCCTTCGAGGGGCTGGACCGCTACGACGATCTCATGGAGGGCGACCTGCTCGTGCACCGGGATTACGGACTGGCTCGCTTCGGCGGACTGCACCGGCTCTCCGTGGGCGAGGCGGCCAACGACTATCTTTTGCTCTTTTTCGACAAGGACGACCGGCTCTACCTGCCCGTGGACCGGTTGAACCTCGTGCAGCGCTTCAAGGGGCCCGAGGGCGCGTCTCCGGCCCTGGACAAGCTCGGCGGGGCGCGTTGGCGTAGCGCCACGGAGCGGGCCCGCAAGGCCATCGAGAAGATCGCGGCCGAGCTGGTGGAGATGTACGCCTTCCGCCGCGTGGCCAAGGGCTTCCGTTACGGGCCGCCTTCCGAATTGTACTGGGAGTTCGAAACCACCTTCGGTTTCGAGGAAACTCCGGACCAGGCCCGGGCCGTGTCCGACGTCTTCGCCGACATGGAGAAGCCCGAGCCCATGGATCGCCTCATCTGCGGCGACGTTGGCTTCGGCAAGACCGAGGTGGCCCTGCGCGCGGCCTTCCGGGCCGTGCTCGAAGGGCGTCAGGTGGCCTTGCTCTGCCCGACCACGGTCCTAGCCGAGCAGCATTACCAGACCTTTCTCAAGCGCATGGAGAGCTTTCCGATCCGGGTCGCCATGCTCAGCCGCTTCGTGCCCAAGGACCGGCAGAAGGCCGTGGTCTCGGCCACGACCAGGGGCGAGGTCGACATCCTCATCGGAACGCACCGTCTGCTTTCCCAGGACGTGTCCTTTCCCCGCCTGGGCCTGCTCATTCTTGACGAGGAGCAGCGCTTCGGGGTCAAGCACAAGGAAAGACTCAAGCACTACCGCAAGAACATCGACGTGCTCACGCTCACGGCCACGCCCATTCCACGTACGCTCCAGCTTTCGCTCTCGGGCCTGCGCGGGCTGTCGGTCATCGAAACCCCGCCGCCGGAGCGCAAAGCCGTGGAAACCGCCCTGGTGGAGCGCGACGACACCTTTCTGGGCAACGTGCTGAAGCGGGAACTGGCGCGTGGCGGGCAGGTCTTCTGGGTCTACAACCGGGTCCAGGGGCTGGAACGTGTGGCCGAGTACGTGCGGAAGCTCGCGCCAGAAGCCCGCGTGGGCATGGCCCACGGCCAGATGTCCGAAAAGGGCCTGGAAGAGGCCATGCACCGCTTTTGGCACGGCGAGATGGACGTCCTGGTCTGCACGGCCATCGTCGAGTCCGGGCTGGACTTCCCCAACGCCAACACGCTCATCGTGGATCAGGCCCAGATGTTCGGCCTGGGCCAGCTCTACCAGTTGCGCGGGCGTGTGGGGCGCAGTGAGCGGCAGGCCTATGCCTTCTTCGTGGTGCCTTCGGTGGATGGGCTGCCCGAGCAGTCGCGACGGCGCTTGCGGATCATCCTGGACCTGGATTATCTCGGAGCGGGATTCAAGGTGGCCATGGAGGACCTGCGTCTGCGCGGGACCGGGAACATCCTGGGCGAGGCCCAGTCCGGCCAGATCGGCCGCGTGGGGCTGGACTTGTTTCTGGAAATGCTGGAAGAAGAGGTGCGCAGGCTGCGCGGCGAATCCCGCCGCCAGGTCACGGACCCGGAACTGACCTTCGTCTTCGAGGCGCACATCCCCGGCGACTACATGCAGGAGTCCCGGGAACGGCTGAGCTACTACAAGGCGTTGTCCTCGGCCAACACCGAGACGGCGCTCAAGGAGCTGGAAGCCGAAATCCGCGATCGGTTCGGGCCCCTGCCCGAGGCTCTGGAGAACTTCCTGGCCGTGCTGCACCTCAAGCGCACCCTGTCGCGGTTGCAGGTGGTGCGGGCCGAACTGACGCCCACCCGGGCCGTATTGTCCTTCGGCCCTGACAACGACGCGGTGTCGCCGGCGGATCTGGTGGCCTGGGTCGCGGCCCGGCCTGACCGGGCCAAGCTGTTGCCGCCGGGCAAGTTGGAGATCCGGGCCGCCGGAAACGGAGCGGTCCGGGAGAACATCGTCGCCCTCAACCGTGAGCTGGACGGCCTGCTCGGCCGCGAGGCCGGGACGACCACGGAACGGACCGGATGAAACGACTGCTTCCCCTCATCGCCATGTGTCTGCTGCTGACGGCCTGCGCCTCCTCCTCCGACGAGGAGACGGGGGTGGTGGCCCGCGTGGACGGGCGCCCGATCTATCTGAGCCAACTCGAGTTCCAGCACGACATGATGCACCTGGAGATCGCCGCCTCCGCGCCCAGCGTGGCGACGCTGCGCAAGGAGTACGGCGAGGTGCTGGGCCAGCTCGTCATGCTGGAGCTGGTGGCCGCCGAGATGGAGTCGCGTGACCTGCAACCCACGGACGATGAAGTGCGCGAGGCCGAGGCCAAAATCCGCGCTGATTACCCTCCCGGCGCCTTCGAGCAGATCCTTGTTGAGGAGTATATCGACCTGGACTCCTGGCGGCGGCAACTGCGGGCCCACCTGACCCTGGAACGGTTTTTCCAGCAGGTGCTGCGGCCGCAGGTACGCATCGAATTTTCCGAGGCCGAGGACTATTACCGCAACCATCCGCAGGAGTTTTCCCTGCCGCCGCGTGTGCGTCTGGCCCTGATCCTCGCCCCGGAGCGGGACACGGTGGAGAAGGCCCTTGAGGAGTACCGGCGGAAGCGCGATGCGGAAGCCCTGGTGGCGAATCAGGGACCGGCCACGGTGCGCGAACTGACCATGCGCGATGGGCAGATGCCGGACCAGTGGCGCGACGCCCTGGCCAAGCTTCAGCCGGGGCAGAACACCTCCATTCTGCATGACGATTCCGGTTACAAGAGCTTGGTGCTTCTGGAGCGGCTGCCCGCCTCGGTGCTCTCCGCTCCACAGGCCTATCCGCTCATCGAGCAGGCGCTGGCCGAGGTCAAGCTCCAGGACGCCTTCGAGAAATGGCTTTCCGCGAAGCTCATCGCGGCGAAGATCGCGGTCAGCGCGCACCTGTTGCCCAAGGTGGCCGGCCAAGGGGGCGAGGACCGCAAGACCCTGGGCGCCGAGATGGAACTGCTCGACGACAAGGAGCAGGGGGGCGAGGGGCTCGCGACGGCGACTGGAGAGAGGGAGCAGCCCGGCGACGGCGTGGTCATGGAGCCCTCCGAGGATCAGGAGGTGGACCAGGGCGATCTGGAGGAATCCTCGCCGGACGCCGCGTCCGTGTCGAAACCGGCGGGAAGGAAGTAGCCCCGGCTGGCGGCGGGCCTCGCCCGGCGTTGCAACCCGGGGACAAAGAGACTACAGTGAACGGGCTTTTCCGCAAACCGCCGGACGGCCCGTTTCCGGCGGGCGCGGCACGACAAGGAGCCGAATCTTGATCAGACGCTTTTCCGTTCCGGCGGCCATCCTGCTCTTTCTGTCCGTCTTCCTGGGCGCCTCCACGGCCCGTGCCGCCGAGTTCGTGGCGGATCGCATCGTGGCCGTGGCCAACGGGAGCATCATCACCGACTTCGACCTGAAACAGCAGGTCAAGATGGCCATCGAGGGCGGCTACGCCAATCCGGCCAACGCCGAGGAGATGCACGCCCTGCGCCGCCAGATCATCGACCAGATGATCATGGACATCCTTCTGGAGCAGGAGGCGGGGCGTTACGGAATCAAGGTTTCCGACGCCGACGTACGGGCCTCGATCAACGGGATCATGGAAAAGACCGGCATGAACGAGGAGCAACTGCGCAAGGAATTGGTCGTTCAGGGTCTGAGTTGGGAGAAGTTCTTTGAGAACAAACGATTGGAGATCAAAAAACGTCAGTTGGTGAGCGGTCTGGTCAAGGTCGTCGTCAGCGAGGACGAGGTGCGCGAGGCGTTCGAGGCCAGGCACGGCAAGAGCGCCGAAGGCGAATATCTGCATTTGCGGCTGATCGTCCTGCCCGAGGGCATGACCGCCGCCGCTGTCCGCCAGGAGATCGATTCCGGCAAGCTGACCTTCGCCAAGGCGGCGACCCTCTATTCCCAGGGCCCTGGAGCGGAGCATGGCGGTGATCTGGGTGTGGTCGCCCGCAAGGATTTGGCTCCGGACTGGCGCAACGCGTTGGAGGGCGTGGCCGTGGGCGGTGTGAGCAAGCCGTTCAAGGCTCAGGGGTTTGACGCCCTGCTCATGATCGACTCCCTGGCCGAGGCGCCGCAGGGTGACTTCGAGCAGGAGAAGGAAAATCTCTACGAAGATCTCTACAACAAGAAGATGGAAACGTTCCTTAAGGAATATCTGGACAAACTGCGCGAAAAGGCCGTCATCGAGTATCGGGACTAGGCCCGCCGATTCATGGAGAAAAGCATGACCTTGAAGGAACTGGGAGAGCTGTTGCGCGCCGAGCGTGAGCGCAAGAGCCTGTCCCTGAAGCAGGTGATGGAGTCCACCAAGATCAGCCGCCGCATTCTCGTGGCGCTGGAGGAGGGAGACCGCAAGAACCTGCCGCATCCCGTATACGCCAAGGGTTTTGTCCGCAATTACGCGCGCATTCTGGGACTCGACGATACCGAACTGGCCGCCGTCATCGATCAGGAATTTGATCTGGCCGAGGAAGAGGAGCGCGTCTACAATCGTCCCGCGACCCCTCGGGCCCCCGTGACGCCTCCGGCCACCGGGAGCGGCCGCCGCGTCTGGCCCACCGTTCTGCTCATCGTCGTGCTCGTGCTGGTCCTGGTCTCCATGGTCGTCTATTTGCAACGGCGCGGAACCCTGAACCTGGGTGGAAGCGCGCCTGCGACGACGGCCGAACCCTCGGCCCCGGCGGAGACCCCTCCCGCCGAGCCTGAACAGGCTGCGGAACAGGCTGCCGTGCCCGCGCCCGTAGCGGCTCCCGCACCGCCCCCCGTCCACGCGCCGGAGAGCGCACCCGCTCCCGTTGCGGCCGCGGCACCGGCCGAGGCTCCCAAAGAGGCGCCCTCTGTCTCGGAGCAGGTCAAGCCCGCCCCGGCGAAGCCCGGTGTGAAGGCCGTGTCCATCACGGCCAAGCCCGGCCAGATGTGCTGGATGGAGGTCTCCGTGGATGGTCGGGAAAAGAAGGAATACTTCATCCGTAGCGGCGAGGCCGTGAATCTCGAGTATTCCGACAAGCTCTGGGTTCGCCTCGGCAACGTGGGCGGCGTGACCGTGACGCACAATGGCAAGGCCGTGGCCACGGACGGGGCCGGCTGGAGCGTCAAGACGCTGACCTTCCCCTAGACCGGAGGCCCGGCGGCTGGACCGGTCGTTTCCGACTCTCGGCGAGGATGCATGGAGTTCACCGAAAAGGCCCTGGTGCTCAAGGTCGGGCGTTTTCGGGAGAACGATGCCTGGGTGCGTTGTCTTGGTCCCGGCCATGGAGTCTTCACGGCCTTCGCCTTTGGGGCCGCCCGCAGTCGCCGGCGGTTCTGCGGTTGCCTGGATACCCTGAATCTGGTGCTCTTCCAAGTCGGATCGAGTAAACGCGGAGCCTACCTGACCTTGGAGGAGGGAACGCTTCTCCACGGGTTTCCAGCGCTTAAGGCCGAATCTTCGCGTCTGGGAATGGCCGTCAATTGCCTGAAGTTCGCGGAAGCGGTGGAGGCTGGACCGGCCGGAGCCAAGGCTGCCTTCGAGCTGCTGCTTGACAGTCTTCAGGTTCTGGAGGAAAGCTCCGAACCTCCGACGGATGTTTTTCCGCTGTTTTTCCGGGCCAAGACCGCCTTTGAGCAGGGCTTCGGTCCGGACTTCTCCGCCTGCCACGTCTGCGGCAAACCAGCCGAGGAGATGGAGAGCGGTTTCTTCGTCGTGGAAAAGGGGCGTCTGAGCTGCGCCGCCTGTCGTCCGACCGTAGGGCTCTGTCTGCCCGCCTCGGCGGGAACGGCGCTGACCCTGGACCGCCTGGGGCGAAGCCGTCCGGCGGAATGGGCGCGCCTGGACATGGGCGGTCTGGTGCGGCGGCAGTGTTACGAGATCATCGAGCGGTTCGTGGCCTATCACCTGGGGTTGACCTGGGACGGGGGCCGGTTCCGCAAGGTCTAGATCAACGGATGGAGAGAAACGGATGCATTTTCAGGACATGATCCTCAACCTGCAACGGTTCTGGGCCGAATACGGCTGCGTGTTGGCCCAGCCTGTGGACATCGAGGTGGGGGCCGGCACCTTCAATCCCTCCACCTTCTTCCGGGTCATCGGCCCCGAGCCGTGGAACGTGGCCTATGTGGAGCCCTCCCGGCGACCCACCGACGGCCGCTACGGCGAGAACCCCAACAGGCTTCAGCACTATTTCCAGTTCCAGGTCGTGCTCAAACCTTCGCCCGCCGACGTGCAGGACGTTTACCTGAAGAGTCTGTCGGTGCTCGGCATCGATGCCGCGAAGCACGACATCCGCTTCGTGGAGGACGACTGGGAGTCCCCGACCCTGGGCGCCTGGGGCCTGGGCTGGGAGGTCTGGCTCAACGGCATGGAGGTGACGCAGTTCACTTATTTCCAGCAGGTGGGCGGCATCGACCTCGCGCCCGTGAGCGTGGAGATCACCTACGGCCTTGAGCGCCTAGCCATGTATCTCCAGGAGAAGGAGTCGGTCTACGACCTGTCCTGGAACGGAAGTGTGACCTATGGCGAAGTGTACCACCGCAACGAGGTGGAGCAGTCCACCTACAACTTCGAGCAGAGCGACCCCAAGATGCTCCTCTCCCTGTTCAACATGTACGAGGCCGAGAGCAAGCGGCTCTGCGCCGAGAAGCTTCCCTGGCCCGCCTATGACTACTGTCTGAAGTGTTCGCACACCTTCAACCTCTTGGACGCCCGGGGGGCCATCTCCATCACCGAGCGCACGGCCTACATCGGCCGGGTGCGTGTCCTGGCCTCGGCCATCGCCGCGCTTTATGCGGCCCAGCGCGAGGAGATGGGGTATCCCATGCTCCGTCATGCCGAGGGGAGGGCCTAGCCATGTCTGAATTCATCCTGGAGATCGGCTGCGAGGAAATGCCCGCCCGTTTCGTGCCCAAGCTGGCGGCGGAGCTGCGCGAGGTTTTGGACAAGGCCCTGGCCGAAGCCCGGCTGGACCACGGCGGGGTTTCCACCTGGGCCACGACCCGGCGGATCGCTGTCCGGGTGGCTGACCTGGCCGAGGCCCAGCGCCGGGAGGAGGAGATCGTCACCGGCCCGCCCAAGCGCATCGCCTACGACGCCGAGGGCAAGCTGACCAAGGCGGGCGAAGGCTTCGCCAAGACCCAGGGAGTGGGGCCGGAGGCGCTTTTCGTGACCACCACCGACAAGGGCGAATACCTGTCCGCGCGCAAGACCGTGGGCGGCGGCTCGACCCGTGACATCCTGCCCGACCTTTGCATGGAGGCCATAAAGAGGCTGTCCTTTCCCAAGAAGATGCATTGGGGCTCCCTGGACTTTCATTTCGGTCGCCCCATCCGTTGGTTCCTGGCCCTGTTGGACGCCGAAGTGGTCCCCTTCGAACTGGCCGGGTTGACCTCCGGCCGCCGCACCTGGGGTCACCGCATCATGGGCCCCGGCCCCTTTGAGACGGCTTCGGCCGCCGACTACGTTCGTACCGTTGAGGAACAGGGCCGCGTGGTCCTGGACTCCGAGCGCCGCAAGGCGATCATCCTTGAACAGGGCGACGCGGCCGCGGCCAAGGTCGGAGGCCGGGTGATCTGGAAGGACTCCCTGCTGGATGAGGTCTGCAACTTGGCCGAGCATCCGTGCCCGCTGCTGGGAGACTTCCACCCCATGTATCTGGAGCTGCCCCGCGAGGTGCTGCTCACGAGCATGGAGAGCCACCAGAAGAGCTTCGGCGTGGAAGGGCCGGATGGAAAGCTCCTGCCGCACTTCCTCTGCACCTTGAACCTGGAGCCCCAGGATCGGACCCTGGTGAAGAAGGGCTGGGAGCGGGTGCTCAAGGCCCGCCTGGAGGACGCCCGCTTTTTCTGGGAGTCGGACCTCAAGACGGACCTGGGCACCTGGCTGGCCGCGCTGGAGAACGTCGTCTTCCTGGGCCCCCTGGGCAGCATGGGCGACAAGTCCCGCCGCCTGGAGTCCCTGTGCGCCAAACTGGCCGACGCCTCCGGCGCTCCCGCCGAACTGGCCGAGGCCGGGCGTCTGGCCAAGGCCGACCTCGTCTCCGGCATGGTCGGTGAATTCGACACGTTGCAGGGCGTCATGGGCGGCATCTACGCCGCGCGCAAGGGCAAGTCGGAGATCGTGGCCCGGGCCGTCGCCGAGCAGTATCTGCCCGCCGGACCGGATTCCCCGACGCCGACCACCCTTGGCGGTGCGCTCCTGGCCGTGGCCGAAAAGGCCGACACCCTGGCGGGTTGTTTCGGCCTGAACATGATCCCCACTGGAGCCAACGATCCCTACGCCCTTCGCCGGTGCGCCCTGGGCATCTGCCGCATCGTCATGGAGCACGGCCTGTGCCTGGACCTGGAGCAGCTCGTGGTCTGGGCTCAGGAAGGCTACGGCGCGGTGAGCTGGAAGCTGGACGCCGCCGAGGCCCGGGAAAAGCTCCTGGACTTCTTCGGCCAGCGTCTGCGCGCCCTGTTCACCGGTCAGGGACACGACACCCGCGTGGTGGACGCGGCTCTGGGTGCGGGTTTCACCGATGTGAAAACGTTGCGTGAACGTCTGGAGGCCCTGACGGCCTTCAGCCGCGAGGCGGACTTCGGACAGGCCGTGCTGACCTTCAAGCGCGCGGCCAACATCATCCGCAAGCAGGCCGGCGAGGCCGGCGTCGAGTTGTCTGGAGCCTTCGAGGCCGGACGTTTCGAGGCCGCCGAGGAAAAGGCGCTGGCCGCCAAGCTGTCCGAAACCGAAGATCGCTTCCGCGACCTCTGGAAGCGTGGCGACTTTCACGGCCTGCTCGGGCTGCTGCGTGATCTGCGTCCCGCCGTGGACGCCTTCTTCGACAATGTAATGGTCATGTGCGAGGACGCGGCCCTGCGGGAAAACCGGCTCAATCTGCTCAAGTCGCTGGTGGACCGCCTGGGACGGCTGGCCGATTTCGGCGCCCTGCAGGTGTGAAAAGGGCTTGACATCGCTTTGTCGTGTCTGTAAGCAATCTCTCTTGGCTCAACATACCAAGAATGACACAAGCAACGATCAGGAGATAGGACCTTGGCCAATCATGAATCCGCTTTGAAGCGCCACCGGCAGAGCCTGAAGCGTCGTGACCGCAATCGTTCCGTGAAGACCCGCATCAAGAACGTGGTCAAAAAGGTGCATGACGCCCTGGATTCCAAGGACAAGGAACAGGCTCAGGCCGCCTTGAATCTGGCTTCCTCCACCCTGGACAAGGCCGCTTCCAAAAAGGTGATCCACGCGCGCAATGCCGCCCGCCGGATCGCCCGTCTGCAGCAGGCCCTGAACAAGCTGGCCTAGCGTCCGCGTTTTTTCGCGAAGACGAGCCCGCCGCGCATTGAGCGCGGCGGGCTTTTTGTGTTGTCTTCGGCGCGGATGCGAAATTCGGCCCGGTCGGTCGTGCCTGTCGTTTCTAGTCCACGCGGTAGTGGCAGCCCTGACTCTTCTTGTTGCGCAGCGCGGCCTGGGTGATGAGATAGGCGGCCTGACACCCGTGGAAGAGGTCGATGATCGGCTTGCTGATGACGGTCTGTTTGTAGAAGTCCTGGATGTTCTTGGACAGGTTGCGCATTTCGCTGAAGGCCCGCGAAAGCCGCGCCGTGGTCCGGGTGATGCCCACGTAGTTCCACATGGTGTTGCGGATCGTGGCCCAGTCCTGGGCGATGAGCGCGGGGTCGTCGTTTTTGACCTCGCCCAGGCTGACCCAGTCCGGGATGGAGGATTGGAGCTTGCGCGAGAGGCGGGACTGGGTGCCCGTGCGCTTAATGATGTCCTGGGCCGCGCTGTAACCCCAGACGAGTCCTTCCAGCAGCGAGGTGCTGGCCAGACGGTTGGCCCCGTGCAGGCCGGTGCAGGAGCACTCCCCGGCGGCGTAAAGCCGCTCCAAGGTGGTCCGGCCCCGGTTGTCCACCAGCACGCCGCCGCAGAAGTAGTGGGCCACGGGCACCACCGGGATGGGGTCGCGGGCCATGTCCACTCCGATTTCCAGGCACTTTTCGTAGATCGTGGGGAAACGTTCCTTGAGGTCCGCGTCCACGTAGTTGGCCGCGTCCAGGTAGACGCAGTCGTCACCCGTGTGCAGCAGTTCCTCCATGATGGCCCGGGCCACGATGTCGCGGGGGGCCAGATCGGCGCGCTGGTCGTGGCGGGGCATGAAGGCCTCGCCCGCGCTGTTCACCAGGCGCGCGCCCTCGCCGCGCACGGCCTCGGAGATGAGGAAACGGCGGTCAGCCTTGCTGGAGCCCTCGTAGAGCGCCGTCGGGTGGAACTGCATGTACTCGGCGTTCATGATCTTGGCGCCGGCGCGGGAGGCCATGCTCAGACCCGAACCGATGGACCCCCGGGAATTGGTCGTGTGCAGGTAGACCTGCCCCACGCCGCCCGTGGCCAGGACCGTGAAGTCGGCCAGGATGGTTTCGACCTTCTCCATCTGGGCGTTGAACACGTAGGCCCCCACACACTGGTTCTGGAGGCTGAACTTGAAGTCCATGTGCTGGGCGTGGTGGTGCGTCGTGAGCAGGTCGATGGCCGTGCGCTGGGTGAGCACACGGATGTTCGGGGTCTTTTCGATGTGTTCCACCAGCCGCTCCATGATGGTTCGGCCGGTATGGTCGGCGGCGCAGAGGATGCGCGCCAGGGAGTGGCCGCCCTCGCGGGTCAGATACCAGGAATCCGCGCTCTTCTGGGCGAAGGGGATGTGGTAGGTGTCGATGAGCGTTTCCTGCAGGATGCGCGGCCCCTTGTTGCAGAGATAGCGCACCGCCCGGAGCAGGTTCTGGTTCCAGCCCGCGGTGAGGATGTCCTGTTCCAGCTTGCGGGGGTTGTCCTGCAGGGCGTGGAAGACGATGCCGCCCTGGGCCAGCCGGGTGTTGCCGATGAAGAGGCTGTCGGCTGCGGTGATCAGGGTCACTTCCCGGCCGGAGGCCGCCAGGGTCAGGGCGGCGATGGAACCGGCGATGCCGGAGCCGATGACCAGGACGTCGGTCTTCACGTGGTTGTTCATGGCGGGGCGCTCCTTCAGGCCCGGGCGCAGGCGTCGAGCATCCGTCGCAGGGCCAGGTTGGCCGATTCCGCGATGTCCGGGGCCACCCGCACCGGTTCGAACCGGTCCAGGTTCTCCAGCAGGGCGGCCAGCTTGGCGGGCGTGGTCTTGGCCATGTTGGCGCAACGCACGTTCTTCAGCGGCAGGACGGTCTTCTCGTCCGCGTATTGCTTGGCCAGGCGGTGGACCAGCGCCTCTTCGGTGCCGATGACCACGGTGGATCCGGTCGGCGCCTTGGCCGTGAAGTCGATGAGGAAAGAGGTGGAACCGGCGGCGTCGGCGGCGCGCACGGTCTCGTCCAGGCATTCGGGATGCACGGCCATCATACAGCCGGGATGTGCGGCGCGGGCCTCGGCCACGTCGCGGGCCCGGAGACGGTGGTGGATGGAGCAGCAGCCGGGCCAGACGAGGAGCCGGGCCCTGGACGCGGCCGCCAGGTCCAGGCGGTTCCCCAGGGCGCGGATGTCCAGGACGTGGCGCTCGTCCCGGGGCAGGCCCAGGGCGTCGGCGGTGTTGGCGGCCAGATTCTTGTCCGGAAGGAAAAGTACGGCCTCGCCTTGATCCAGGGCCCAGGCGAGCATGGTCTTGGCGTTGGCCGAGGTGCAGACGCTGCCGCCGAAGCGGCCGCAGACGGCCTTCACCTCGGCCGAGGAGTTCACGTAGGTCAGGGGCGTTACGTGGCGGCCGCCGCGGCTGAGGGCTTCCAGAACGGCCGTCAGCAACGGCGCGGGCGCCATGTTGGACATGGTGCAGCCCGCCTCAGGCGCGGGGATATGGACCCTCTGGCCTTTCCTCGCCAGCACGGCGGCGGATTCGGCCATGAAGAAGACCCCGCAGAAGACGATGTGCTCGGCGGAGAGTTGGGGGACGCGGCGGGACAATTCCAGGGAGTCTCCCCGAAAGTCCACGTGGGCGATGACCTCGTCGGACTGATAGTGGTGGCCGAGAATGGCCAGCCGACCGCCCAGCGCGGCGCGCAGGGCTTCAATGCGGGAGTGGGTGTCGTTCATGGCTCAGAGTGGTGTTATGCGGAGGCTCATGTCCGCCACTGGCGCGGAGTGAGTGATTCGGCCCACGGATACGAAATCCGCTCCCAGCTGGCCGATCTCGGCAACTGTCTCCAAAGTCACGTTGCCGCTGACCTCGGTTTCGATGCCCGTCGGAACCAGCTTCAGGGCCGCCCTGATTCCGTCCGGGTCCATGTTGTCGAACATGACCCTGTCTACGGAACATGCCACAGCCTCGCGCACCTCGTCCAGTGTGCGGCATTCCACTTCCAGGGGCGGGCAGGGGGAATAGGCCGCGCGCAGACGGCGTACGGCGTCGGTGATGCTGCCGGCCCGGTCGATGTGGTTGTTCTTGACCAGGAGCATTTCCGTGAGGTTGCGGCGGTGGTTCAGGCCGCCTCCGGCCAGCACGGCGTACTTCTCGGGATAGCGTAGTCCGGGCAAGGTCTTTCGCGTGTCCAGGAGCCGGGTGCGGCTGCCCGTCAGGGCGTCCACGTAACGGGCCGTGAGGGTGGCGATGCCCGAGAGGTGGCAGATGAAGTTGAGGATGATCCGCTCGGCCTTGAGCAAACGCGCGGTCGGCGCCTGGATCACGGCCAGGATCGCGCCCGGGGAGACCCGTTCGCCTTCGTCCACGTTGAGCAGAACCTGATGTCCGCCACCGCAGAAATCCAGCACCAGGGAGGCGATGGGCAATCCGGCGACCACGCAGGGCTGTTTGGCCACGATGTGTGCCTGCGCCATGTCCTCGGGGGCGAAGATTCCGTCCGAGGTGAGGTCCGGCCCGTCCTCGGAGAGGGCCACGCGGATGGTCGTGAGCAGGAAGAGGCGGGCCTCGTTCTGGAAGAAGCGCTCAAAGAGTGTATCGGGCATTGGGTTTCCGTGCATGCGCTGATTTCGGGAGTAAGGTACCTCCGCCACCCCCGTCAAGTCCAGGCCCAATGTCACGGTTTTTCACACGTTCCGAGGCCTGGGACTTTTGACCTGACCGGTGAATTAGGCTAGAGATCGTCCGCTATGAGCGAGGAAAGGGACAGACTTCCGGAGCAGGCGCTGCCGGTGGAAGAACAGGTCGAGCGTCCCTTGGACGAGGAGCAGCTCGAACTGGCCCACCCGGCGGACGCGGCCGAGCATATCGAGGCCCTGGACATCAAGGACCAGGTGGCCTTCATCAAGCAGTTGCCGCTGGAGGACGCCGCCGAGTCCATCGCGGAGATGGACAGCCACGACCAGGCGATGCTCGTGCGCAGCCTGAGCCTCGGCTTGGCCGCCCGCATCATCGAGCACATGTCCCCGGACGACGCCACGGACCTCCTGAACAATCTGGACGAGGATCTGCGGCGAACCCTGCTCTCCAAGCTCACGGCCGAGGACCGCGCCAGCCTTCGGACGCTTTTGACCTTCGATCCGGACACCGCCGGCGGCGTCATGAACACCGAGGTGGTGGTCCTGAACCAGGATCTGAACGTGGACCAGGCCATCGCCAAGATGCGCGGCGAGGTCGAGGACAAGGAGATCCCGTACTACGCCTACCTCGTCAACGAAGACAAGGAACTGGTGGGCGTCACCTCGCTGCGCGATCTGCTGGTGGCCCGGCGCGGCACCTGCCTCAAGGAACTGATCAAGAGCCAGAACCTCATCTTCGTGACCTACAACGAGGATAAGGAGGAAGTGGCCCGGCTCATCTCGCACTATAATTTCCTGGCCCTGCCCGTGGTGGACTTCGGCCGCAGGCTGCTCGGCGTGGTCACGGTCGACGACGTCATCGACATCATCCACGAGGAAGCCAGCGAGGACATGCAGGCCATGGTCGGCGCGGGCCCGGATGAGACCGCCGACTCCCCATGGCTCTATTCCGTACGCAAGCGTCTCCCCTGGCTCATGCTGAACATGATCAACTCGGCCGTTTCGGCCTGGGTGGTGCATCTTTTCGAGGGTAACATCGCTCAGATGGCCATCCTGGCCGTGCTCATGCCCATCGTGGCCAACCAGGCCGGAAACACCGGCCAGCAGGCCCTGGCCATCATGATCCGCCAGTTGGCCACGGAACGTTTCGACCGCAAGCGTTCCTGGCTGGCCGTCCTGCGCGAGGCCAGGATCGGCCTGCTCAACGGCCTGCTCATCGCCGCCCTGGTCTTCGGCGTGGTCTTCGTGGCCACCCGGATGCCGTTGTTGGCCATGGTCATGTCCGCGGCGCTCGGCCTGGATATGCTCATCGGCGCGCTGGCCGGAGCCTCCATCCCTCTGGTCCTGCGCGCCCTGGGCCGCGACCCGGCCCAGGCTTCGAGCATCTTCCTGACCACCATCACCGACTCCATGGGCTTCCTGCTTCTCCTGGGCATGGCCCAGGTTGTGCTGCTCTAGCTCCCGCCGAAAGAAAAAAGCCGTCCCGGTTTCCCGGGACGGCCTCGTCCGTGTCGTTTCTCCTCGCCCTCAATCCATGCCCAGTTGGGCCAGCAGGTCGTCCACCGCCCCCTGGTTCGAACTCTCCTGAGGCCCCTTGAGAGTGCTCATGCGGTCCTTGGCCTCGGCCTCGATGGCGGCGAAATCCTTTTCCGGCTGCTGTTCGCGGGCCTGGATCATGAGGCCGGTGGACATGTACACGTCCAGCACGATGGCCTCGATCTTCTTGATCGTGTCGATGATGATCTTGATCCGCTGCCCGGTGAGATCCTGGAAGGAGAGGGTTGTCATGATGCGCATCAGGTCGTGGCCCAGGGTTTCGTTGATTTCCGCCAGCCGCTTGCGGTCCTCCTTCTTGACCCCGCCGGAGTCGAAGGCCTGGATGACTTGGCCCAACGACGCCTGCATGTCCTGGAGCTTTTCCACGATTTCGATGATTTCCTCGGCGGCCTTTTCCGTGGTGCGCAGTACTGCGTCCAGTTGGTCCGAGGCCTTGTTCAGCAGGGCGTCGGGATCCTGGAGCGAGGCGGGCAGGGGCTTGGCCTGCTTGGCGGTCTTGATCTCGCGGTAGATGTTCTTGAGGCTGTCCTGCAGGTCTTCGTTGACCCGGCGGTAGAACTCGCCTTCCAGCAGGGCCGAGGACAGGCTGCGGGAAATCTCTTTCTCCACGGCGGCGGTGATGGTCTGCTTGAGGTCGGCGGCCATCTGCTCGGAAACCTTCTCCAGAAGGGACTTGAGGATGTCTTCCTTGGACTGCATGGGCTCCTCGCATGGCTCAAAAGACGGCGGGGAACCGTCCGGGTTCCCCGCGTTCCGCATGGATTGCGGAAAGTCGTTCAACCCCATTTCCGGTTGCGGATTTCCTCGCGCTGTTCCTGGAATACGAACTGTACGATGCTCTCCAGATCGTGTTCCCGGATGTAGGTGAATTCGAAGCGGTGCAACCCGTCCTCCTCGCCGCGAACTCGGCCAAGGGCCGACGCCAGGCGAAGCGGGAATTGGGTGAGCACGATGACGACCTCCATGGGTTGCCCTTCGACCAGGGGTTCCGCGGAACTGAACCGCACCCCGGCGCCGGAAACCTCGAGGACGTCCAGGTCCAGGGGAAAGTCCTGACGGAGCAGATCCTGGCGCTGCCCGGCGAGGATCTGGTCCAGCTTGGCGTCCATCTCCACCAGGAATTCCACCAGCCCTTCCGGCAGGGTCGAGGCGGAAAGGCGCGCGGCCAGCGATGAGCCGTCCCGGCGCGGGGCCGTGCGGAACAGCTGCGGCCCGTCCGGCGAATCGCAACGCCGGGCCAGGGCCTTGAGTCGGGCGGCGACCCGGGAATAGGTGCGCTGTTCCTGGTCCATGCGGGCTCCTTACTGGCGTCCGTTTTCGTCCAGGTCCACGGCCATGGCGCGCACCGGGCAGACCCGGGTGCATAGGCCGCAGGCCGAGCATTTGTCCACCTCGAAGATCACCTTGCGGGTGGCCTTGTCCACGGCCAGGGCTCCGGTGGGGCACATGGCCGTGCATACTCCGCAGTGGATGCAGGAGTCTTCGTCGCGGAATATCTTCTGGGCCACCGGGGTGATGCGGACGCTGTTTTCCTTGAGGTAGTTGACGCCCTTGTGAAAGTCGGTTTCCAGCCCGCTGATCTCCAGCGTCATGGTGCCTTCCTGGCGGGGGCTGATCTCGGCCTTCAGAATGTTGAAGGAGAGGTCGAAGAGGCGGGCCAGATTGCAGACCACCGGACGGCTGGAAATCCCGGGAGGGAATGTCAGATAGACGATCTTGCGGAAGCCCTTCTGGACTTCGGAACTCACTGTGGCGCTCATGATTCCTCTATGGAGCGGCTTCCCGGTCGTGGCGACGCCCGGGGCCGGTTATTTCTTCGGGTCGGCCAGGAACTGCTTGGCCCGGTTGGCCTCGGCCGTTCCGGGGTTCTTGTCGATGAGTTCCTGGAGGATGATCTTGCCCGGCTTATCCTTGCCCATCTTGTAGAAGGAGATCCCCTGCTTGAGCAAGGCCGAGCGGTACTTTGGGCTGTCCTTGTGCTTGTTGATGACGTCGTCGTAAGCCAGCACGGCCTTGGCGTAATCGCCCATCTGGTAGTAGCACTCGCCCTGCCAGAAGATGGCGTTGGGCACCAGGGTGTGCTTTTTGAACGTGGTCACGAACTCGGCGAAGTCCCGGCGGGCCTCGTCGTACTGCCGGGCCTTGAAGGCGGTGAGGCCCTTGGCGTAGAGGGCGTCGGCCGGATCCTGGGGCGGAGCCACGGCCTCGGCGTTCTGCGCCGGAGTCGCCTGCGCCTGAGACTGCTGAGCCTGAGCCGGAGCGGTCGGTGCGGTGGCTGCGGCCTTGGCTCCCTTGCCGAGATCCACGGCGAACTGGGATTCCAGGGCCAGTTCGATGGCCTTGACTCGTTCGTCAAGCTGGGCCATGTCCACGCCGCCCTGGGGCGCCAGACGCATGTTCATGGTGTCCATCTGGCCCTTGAGGGTGGCCACCTCGGTCTTGAGGGACTCCACCTCGGCCCAGATGTCGGCCTGCTTGGCCTGCACCGGGGCGCTGCTTTTGCGTGCCTCCTCGCGGGCCACGGCGATCTGCTCCTCAAGCTGTTTGAAGAGCTCACGGGCTTCCTGCATGGTCTGGCGGTTGCGCTGGTCCAGGGTCTGTACGTCCTGGCGTGAGGCGCAGCCCGGGGCCAGAGTCATCATGGCGGCCAGGGCGGCCAGGCCGACGGTGGTTCGGATGGTGGTCTTCATCGAATTTTCTGCCCCCTTTTTCTTCCGAAAATCAAATACGCCACTCCGCCCAAAAAGGGAACCAGCACGGAGAGCTGGATCCAGGCCATCTTTTCCAGGATGGACGGGAATTCCCGACGGAAGGCGTCCCAGATCGAAAACAGGCTGATGCAGACGAATATCCCCATTGGGGCGAGGATCATGATCCATTGCTCATTGCTCAGATTCGGCAGGGGAAACATGGCTCAACTCCGTACGGATCGTTTGTTGGTCATCAGGAACAGGCCGAGGCCGAGGAAGAGAGCGTAGACCCCTTGGGTCACGCTGAACGGGCCGAGCTGGCCCCGGAAATCGGCCCGGAAGAATTCCACGCCGAAGCGCGACAGCGAGAACAGCACCAGGAACAGGCCCATGAGACTGCCCGGTCTGGTCAGGCGGTCGCGCAGGGCCAGGAGGATGCCGAAGGCCAGCAGGCCGGAGAGGCTGTGGTAGAGCTGCGTGGGGTGCAGGGGCATGTTCAGGGGCACGGCCAGGGAGTGTGGGTCGGTGAAGGTCACGGCCCAGGGCATGCCGCAGAGCTGGCCGTAGCAGCATCCGGCCGAGAAGCAACCCAGGCGGCCGATGGTCTCGCCCAGGGCCAACCCCGGGGCCACGGCGTCCAGCCAGGGCAGGACGGGCTGCTTCCGCCTGCGCGCCGCGCGCCAACCCAGCCAGCCGCCCAGCATGGCGCCGCCGGAAAAGACCATGCCTCCCTCCCAAAACTGGAGGATTTCCAACGGATGTTCCAGGAAATAGGAGGGGTAGAGCAGGATGTAGAGCACCCGCGCGCCGACCAATGCGCCCACGAATACCGCGAAGGCCACGTCCGGGATACAGTCCACCGGCAGTCCCCTGCGCCGGGCTTCCCGCCAGGTCCAGCCGACGCCTCCGAGAAAGGCCAGGGCGATGAACACCCCGTATGTGTGAATGGTCACGAAACCCAGGTCAATGAGAACGGGATGCATGCGGCTTTTTCCGGTACAGCGAGATGAGCAGGCAGAAGGCGCCCAGGGTGATGGCGATGTCGGCCACGTTGAAGGCGGGCCAGTGCCAGTCGCCCACGTAGAAGTCCAGGAAATCGATGACCTCGCCGTAACGCACACGGTCCACCAGATTGCCCAGGGCCCCGCCCAGGATCAGGCCCAGACCGGTGATCAGGAAGGTTTCCTGGTCCGAGGCTTGGCGCAGAAGATGGAGCATGACCCCGACAGCCAGCAGGGTCACGACCACCAGGAAGGTCGTCTGCCAAGTGATGTCCACCCGGTTCAGGAAGCCGAAGGCCGATCCCTTGTTGGTCACATGAACCAAGTCGAAGAGGCCGGGGATCACGGTGCGTGACTCCCAAAGCTCCAATTTGGCCTGGACCAGGGCCTTGGTGACCAAGTCCGGGATGAGGACCGCCAGGCTCAGAACCAGGGCGATGGCGTAGCGGCGTTTCATGGTCAGCCGATGGCCTTGAGCACGGCGGCGCAGCGCGGGCAGACGTCCGCCGGGCCGGTCGCGCCGAGTTTCTCGGAGAACTTCCAGCAGCGTTCGCACTTGCCGCCGGGGGCCGCGTCCACGGACACCCGCAGCCCTTCCACCTCCGCGGAGACGAAGACTCCGGCCGGAGCCTCGCCGGAGTCGGCCAGAGTCACCTTGGAGACGATGAAGATTTCTTCAAGTTCTGCTTGAGAGAATCCGGACAGGGCCTTGCGGATCATCTCCGGGGCGTACAGGGTCAGGGCCGTGCTTAGGGAGTGGCCGACCTTGCCCGCCTGGCGCAACGGCTCCACGGCTTTGGACGCCTCGGCGCGAACCGCCAGGAGTGTTTCCCAGGCCGCCCGTTCCTCCGTGCCCAGCTTCGGGTCCAGGGGCTCATGGCGCAGGGCGAAGACCGTGGGATTACCGGGGTGCAGGGCCTCGGGCAGGGCCAGGAAGGCCTCCTCGGCGGTGAAGGAGAGCACCGGAGCCATGTCGGTCAGCAGGAGCATGAGCGCCTGCCAGAGCACGGTCTGGGCCGAGCGCCGCGCTACTCCGTCGGGGGCGTCGACGTAGAGCCGGTCCTTGGTGATGTCCAGGTAGAAGGCCGAGAGGTCCGTGACGCAGAGGTTGTGCAGCGTGTGGTAGACCTTGTGGAATTCATAGTCCGCGTAAGCCTGCCGCATGGTCCGGTGGGCCTTGAGCACGAGGTCCAGGGCGTAGCGGTCCAGGGAGGGCATGTCCGCCGGGGCCACGGCCTTGGAGGGGTCGAAGTCCGCGAGGTTGCCGAGGATGAAGCGGCAGGTGTTGCGGATGCGACGATAGGCGTCCACCAAGCGGGAGAGGATTTCGTCCGAGACTCGCACATCCTCCTGATAGTTCACCGCCGAGGTCCACAAACGCAGGATCTCCGCGCCGAACTTGTCGATGATCTCCTGGGGCGCGATGGTGTTGCCGATGGACTTGGACATCTTGCGGCCCTCGCCGTCCACCACGTAGCCGTGGGTCAGCACGGCCTTGTAGGGCGGCACGCCGCGTGTGCCCACCGAGGCCAGCAGCGAGCTGTGGAACCAGCCGCGGTGCTGGTCCGAGCCCTCCAGGTAGAGGTCGGCCGGGAAGGAGGTGTCGTCCCGGGTCTCCAGCACGGCCGCGAAGCTCGTGCCGGAGTCGAACCAGACGTCCAGGATGTCGGTCTCGCGACGCCAGTGGGAGCCGCCGCACTTGGGGCATTTCAGATCCTGGGGGATGACCTCGGAGTCCGGGGCCTCGAACCACCAGTCGCAGCCCGTGGGATGGGCCTGGAAGTGCGCGACCACCTTGTCCACCCATTCGGGGCCGAACCAAGCTTCGTCGCAGTCCTCGCAGATGAGGGCCATGATGGGCACACCCCAGTTGCGCTGGCGGGAGATGCACCAGTCGGGCCGGAATTCGATCATGTTCGAGATGCGTTCCTCACCCCAGGAGGGAACCCAGCGCACCCGCTTGTGGATGGCTTCCAGGGCCTTGGCGCGTAGATCGTTGGCCTGCATGGAGATGAACCACTGGGTGGTGGCCCGGAAGATGACCGGCTCCTTGCAGCGCCAGCAGTGCGGATAGGAGTGGCGGATATTTTCCTGGAGCAGGAGGTGGCTGTTCTCCTTGAGTTTTTCGATGACCTTGGGATTGGCCTCCATGACCTGAAGCCCGGCGAAGAACTCCACCGTGGGCAGGAAGCGGCCGCTGTCGTCCAGGGGCGAAAGCACCTCCAGGCCCCGGCGCATGCCGGTCTCGTAGTCCTCGCGGCCGTGGCCCGGGGCGGTATGCACGAGGCCCGTGCCCGAGTCCAGGGTCACATAGTCGGCGGTCACGACCGGCGAGGGCCTGTCATAGAAGGGATGCCGAGCGACCAGACCGTCCAGGCGGCTGCCGGGAACCTCCGCCAGGACCGTGCGTTCGGTCCAGCCGAAGGCCTCGGCGCAGACCGGCACCAGACGCGAGGCCAGGACGTAGACATCGCCGCCGACCTTCACGAAGGAGTAGTCGAATTCCGGATGCACGGCCACGGCCATGTTCGACGGCAGGGTCCAGGGCGTGGTGGTCCAGATGGCGGCGTACGTCCGGGCCGGGTCGGCCTCGGGCAGGATATCGCGGACCTTGGGGTCGGTAAGCGGGAAGCGCACGAAGACCGAGGGCGAGGTGTGGTCCGCGTACTCGACCTCGGCCTCGGCCAGGGCGGTGTGGCAGGAGCAGCACCAGTGCACGGGCTTCTTGCCTCGGTAGACGGAGCCCTTGGCCATGAAGCGCCCCAGCTCGCGGGCCGTGGCGGCCTCGTAGACCGGGGCCATGGTCATGTAGGGCCGGTCCCAGACGCCGAACACGCCCAGGCGCTTGAACTCCCCGCGCTGCACCGAGAGCCACTTGGCGGCGTATTCGCGGCAAAGCTTGCGGATCACCGCCGCGGGCAGTTCCTTTTTCTTCTTCTTGAGTTCCAGCTCGACCTTGTGCTCGATGGGCAGGCCGTGGCAGTCCCAGCCGGGCACATAGCCCGCATGGAATCCCTGCATGTTGCGGGACTTGACCACCATATCCTTGAGGATCTTGTTCAGGGCGGTGCCCATGTGAATGTTGCCGTTGGCGTAGGGCGGACCGTCGTGGAGCACGTATTCCGGGCGGCCTTCGTTGGCGGCCAGCATGAGGGCGTAGGCGTCCAGCTCTTCCCAGCGCTTGAGCATCTCGGGCTCACGCTGTTTGAGGTTGGCCTTCATGGGGAAGGCGGTCTGGGGCAAACGCAGGGTCGCTTTATAGTCGCTCATGGCGAATCGTGCCTCCGTGGCAGGGAATGGCCCGGACGGGTCGGGCTTGGAGCGCGATAGATTGGAACAAGGCGCATCGGAAGTCAAGAATATGGAGCTGGTCGCCGATGTCGCGGAATGTCGTGGCCTTCTTTTTGTCCTGCAAAAAGGAAGGGATGCGCCGGGACGGCCTGCGCCCGGCAGACACAAGGCTTCGTCTTCACCGGAAAGAAAGGAGTTTTATCTGATTGGAGGTTTGGCACGGGTTCTGCTTTTCCCTCAGCGATTCCTCCCGTGTTTCCTCTCTCCTCCGTGCAAAGGGGCCTTCGGGCCCCTTTCATTCATGCGGCGACAGTTTTTTCGAAAATCATTCCCCGATAGCCGCGAATCGTGTAAGACTGAAGCGGAAAAACCACGGACCCTGGGCGGCGCATTCATGGGAAGCGGCAAGACTCCTATTCTGGCGGTCGATGATGAGCGTATGAACCTGCGTCTCCTGCAGGGGATGCTCAAACCTTTCGGCCTGGAGTTTCTTTCGGCCCAGTCAGGGCTGGAAGCCCTGAGCATCGCCAAAAGCAGGGATCTGGCCCTGATCCTTCTGGACGTCATGATGCCCGGCATGGACGGTTTCCAGGTGGCCGAGGCCCTGCGCGGCGACCCCGTCACGCGGCACATCCCGATCATCTTCGTCACGGCCATCAACAAGGAGCAGAAGCACGTCTTCCGGGGCTACGAGCTGGGGGCGGTGGATTACCTGTTCAAACCCGTGGAGGCCGAGGTGCTCTGCGGCAAGGTCAGGGTTTTCGTGGAACTGCATCGCCAGCGGCAGGCGCTGGAGGAGGCCTCCCGCCAATTGTTGCGGAGCGTGGAGGAATTGCGGGTTTCCAAGGCGGCCTTGGAGGAATCCGAACTGCGCTACCGCACGGTGGCGGACTACAACCACGACTGGGAGTCCTGGATCGGCCCCGACGGCCGGGCGCTTTACGTGAGTCCGTCCTGCGAGAGAATTTCCGGCTACCCGCCCGGCGTGTTCCAGGAAGATCCCGAATTTCTGCATACCATCGTAACCCCTGACGATCGCGATACGATACGGCGTTTCCTGGGGGATTCCCGAGCCGAGACGCTGGACTTCCGGATCAGGAATCGAGACGGCGAACAGCGTTGGCTGAACGTGGTCCGTCGGGAGATTCCCGGTCGGGAGAACGGGGGCAGCCTGGGCTGGCGGCTGTCCATGCGCGACATTACGGCCCGCAAGGAAGCGGAACTGCAGCTGCGGCATCTGGCCCTGCACGATCCGCTCACGGGACTGGCCAACCGAACCCTGCTTCTGGACCGTACGAGTCTGGCCTTGGAGCGCCTCAAGCGCGGGCGGAAAAACATGGCGGGCCTCGTCTTCCTGGACTTGGACCGGTTCAAGGTCGTCAACGATAGTCTGGGGCACGCTCGCGGCGACCTGCTGTTGGTGGAAGTGGCCCGGCGCATTCAAGCGTGTGTGCGCGGCGTGGATCTGGTGGCCCGCTTCGGCGGGGACGAATTTATTTTGCTGTTGGAGGAGTTGGAGTCGCCTCGGGAGGCCATCCACGTGGCCAAGCGGGTGCGCGACGCCATGCGCAAGCCCTTCGTGATCGACGGCCATGAGATCACCACCTCCGCCAGCTTGGGACTTGTCCTGGCCGTCGATGGCGACGTCGGCGCCGAGGAGTTGATCCGCCACGCCAACATCGCCATGTACAAGGCCAAGGAGTCGGGCAAGAACCGTTTCCACGTCTTCAACGAGCGCATGCTGGAGCAGGCCGTGGCGGCCCTGCGGCTGGAGAATGATCTGCGGCGGGCCATCCGGCGCGGCGAATTTCATTTGGCGTTTCAGCCCATCGTCTCGCTTGGTGACGGTCGCCTGGGCGGCTTCGAGACCCTGCTGCGCTGGAATCATCCCCGCCGGGGGGCGGTGTCGCCGGCGGATTTCATCCCCGTGGCCGAGGAGACGGGCATGATCATCGAGTTGGGGCAGTGGGTTCTGGACCAAGCCTGCGGGGTCATGCGACGCTGGCAGCAAGCCAATTCCCATGCCGGGAATCTGAGCTTGGCGGTGAACGTCTCGGCGCGGCAGTTCGCCAAGTCCGGCCTGGCCGACGACGTGCTGCGGGCCGTGGGCGTCTCGGGACTCGCGCCGGAAAGCCTCAAGCTGGAGATTACCGAAACGGCCATCATGGACAATCCGCGCAACTCGGTGCAGAAGCTGCATCGGCTGCGTCAGGACGGCATCCGTTTCAGCATCGACGACTTCGGCACGGGATATTCCTCCCTGGGCTACCTGCAGAAGTTTCCCCTGGACGATCTGAAGATCGACTTGTCTTTCGTGCGGGTCATGGAGTCCTCGGCGGAAAACCTGGAGATCGTGAGGACCATCATCGGCCTGGCCCACAACCTGGGGCTTTCGGTGGTGGCGGAAGGAATCGAGAGCGCGGCCCAGCGGAACATCCTGGCCGAACTCGGCTGTGAGTACGGTCAGGGCTATCTGTTCTCGCGGGCCGTGCCGGAAGCCGAGGCCGAGGCCTGGGTGCGCTCAGGGGAGCGGTTCAGCGAGGCTGGCCGTCCACGTACAGGTAACGCTTGATCTTCTGGGTCGGAGTCTTCTCGAAGGGCTCCGGCTGCTCGATGATCCGATGCAGGCGGCAGAAGGACGAGACCTTTTCGTTCACGCCCCGGCGCAGCTCTTCCAATAGTTCCCCGATGCGTTTTCCGGCCTCGGATTCGGTGAGGCCCCGCACCCCGAAGCGGGCGTCCAGGTAGTCGTAGTCCAGGTGGATGCGCGCCAGAAGCCGCTCGCCCTGGGAGAAGACCAGGGATTCCAGGACATAGGGCCACTGGCAGAGTGTGCTCTCAATTTCTTCGGGGTAGATGTTCTCGCCGCTGGGGCCGAGAATGACGTTCTTGAGCCTTCCCCGGATGGAGAGATAGCCATCCTGGTCCAGCAGTCCCAGGTCGCCGGTGCGCAGCCAGCCGTCGGGCGTGAAGGTTTCCTCGGTGATGGCCGGGGCCTTGTAGTAGCCGCGCATGACGTTGGGCCCGCGCACGAGGATTTCTCCGACCTCGTCGGGCGAGGGCGCGTCAATGCGGATTTCCACGCCGGGCAGGGCCGTGCCGCAATGCCGGTAGCGGACCTTGTCGGGCATGACGCCCGAAACCAGGGGAGAGCATTCCGTGAGGCCGTAGCCCACGCTGTAGGGGAAGCGGGAATCGCGCAGGAAGGCCTCCACCTCGGGAGCCAGGGCCGCGCCGCCGATGCACATGCAGCGCAAGGCGCCGCCGAAGGTCTCGAACAGCTTGCGCCCGGCGGCCTGGAAGAGCTTTCGCCGGGTGAAGCCGATCTTGAGCAGGCCGCGCAGGGCCGCGTTCTTCAGCAGCGCGGGCAGGATGCGGTTGCGGTAGATCTTTTCGATCACCAGCGGCACGCAGAGCAGGAACGTTGGGCGGATTTTCTGCAGGGCCGGAAGCAGGATGGCCGGGGTCGGCGGCTTGGCCAGGTAGCTCACCGAGGCGCCGCACGACAGCGGCAGGACCAGACCCAGGGTGCATTCGAAAGTGTGCGACAGCGGCAGGATGGAGAGCATGCGGTCCTGGTCCGTGATTCCCGCCAGGTCGGCGGAGCCCAGGGCGTTGGAGACGATGTTCCGGTGCGTGAGCATGACGCCCTTGGAGTTGCCCGTGGTGCCCGAGGTGTAGATGATCGCCGCCAACTCGTCGGCCGGAGAGCCCTCGTCTCCTGATTCACGGACGCGATTGGCGGCGCGCAACGCGGCATCCTTGATCTTGCCGAATTCCTTACGTCCGGCATTGATGACCTTGCGCAGCTTGTCGGCCGAATTGACGGGAACGTCTTCACCCGCTTCGGCGGAGTGCTCCTTCTCGCCGCGATCGATGCGGTTGTGGCGTGTATTTTCTTTTATTCTGCCGATCTCCTTGGCCGCGCGCTTGACCAGTCCCTTGAGGGGACCGCTGCCGGGGTCGCTGATGAGCGAGAGGTCGTCCAGGAGGATGCGTACGCGCAAGGCCTCGAGCTCGCCGTCGTCCAGCTTGCAGGCCAGGCGTCTGGAGACGAAGACCGCCGAGCATTCGGCGTGGCGCAGGATGTGATGCACGGCGCTCTGGTGAAAATCCGGCAGAATGGGCACGGCCACCGCGCCGATCCGGGCGATGGCGAAGTAGGCCACGCCCCAGTTGGGCATGTTCTCGGCCAGAAGGGCCACGCGGTCGCCGGTCCCGATGCCGTGAGCGTCCAGGAGTTCAGCCGTTTCGCGGACCCGTTCGCCCAGTTCGGCATAGGTCATGACCGGTCCGTCCACCACGGACAGGGCGGGTCTGTCGGCGTGACGCTCCACGCTGCGTTCGAGAACCTGCTTCAGGGTCAGGGCTTCCGTGGCCTGCACTCGCTCCTCCTCACTCGACGGGTCGGTGGGGTATAGCAGAGGAATTCCTTGAGCGGAACCCGTCGGCCGGGGCCTTGCCGGGCAGGGAAAAAAGGGCGGGGGATCAGTCGGAGGGGGTGCCCCGGTAGGGCCTGGCCGGCCAAGGGAAGATTTCGCGGGCCTTCTCCAGCGCGGCTTGCTCCACGGAGTCGAACCAGCGGCGGAACATGTCCTTGAGCATCCGGCCGTCCTCGGTGAGTTCGTAACCCGCCTTGTTGCTGCCTCGGGTCTGGACCAGGCGCACGCCGAGGACGTCCTCGCTTTGCTTCAGTTTCCCCCAGGCCGCGCGGTAGGAGATGCCCATGGCCTCGGCCGCGGCCTTGAGTGAGCCGTGCCGGTCGATCTGCTCCAGAAGCTGGGCCCGGCCGGAGCCGAAGAAGACGCCGTCGTCGGTGTCCAGCCAGAGGTGCAGGCGAATGGTGGGGATGTTTTCCTTCATGGTGTGCGGCGTCGGCTTGTTCCGTATTTTCTTATGTCAATTTGGGCAGAATGATCAAGGCGGAAATATGCTCCCGCCGCCGCTCGGGCATGCATCGTCGCGTGTTTTCAGATCAAGCCTTCCCTGACGTATCTTCCAGGTTGAATTTCTTGACCTTGCGCCAGAGCGAGGCCCGGTCGATGCCCAGGATGCGGGCCGCCTGGGTGCGGTTCCCCCCGGCCTGTTTCAGAACCCAGGCGATGTATCGCTTCTCGTTCTCCTCCAGGGTCACGGGTTCGGAGAATCCGGGGCGGGCCACGCGCACCGCCGTCTCGCGCAGGTCTTCGGGCAGGTGTCTGGGCTCCACCACGCCGTCCTCGGCCAGAATCACGGCCCGCTCCAGGATGTTTTCCAGCTCTCTGACGTTGCCCGGAAAGGCATAGCGCGAGAGAATTTTCGGAACATCCGGGGCCAGGGTCGGCTGGGGTTTGTCCATCATGCGCGCGGCCTTGGCCAGGAAGAACTGGCAGAGCAGGGGGATGTCCTCGAGACGCTCGGACAGCGGCGGCACGAGCAGGGTGATCACATTCAGCCGGTAATAAAGATCCTGACGGAACCGCCCGGCCTCGACCTCGTGTTTGAGGTCGCGGTTGGTGGCGGCCACGAGGCGCACGTCAACGGGCACGTCATCGGTGCCGCCCACGCGGCGGATGACGCGTTCCTGGATGGCCCGCAAGAGCTTGACCTGCATGGGCATGGACATCTCGCCCATCTCGTCCAGGAAAAGGGTGCCGCCGGGCGCGGACTCGAACAGGCCCTTCTTCATCCGTTGCGCTCCGGAGAAGGCTCCGGCCTCGTGTCCGAACAGCTCGTTTTCCAGGAGATCCTCGTTGAAGGCCCCGCAGTTGATGGCCAGGAAGCGGGCCTCGGCTCGGCGGCTCAAAAGATGCAGGGTGCGGGCCACCAGTTCTTTGCCCGTGCCGGTTTCGCCCAGGATGAGCACGGTGGAATCCGTGGGCGCCACCTGGGCGATGGCCTGCTTGAGCCGCCGCACGGGTGGGGAGTCGCCGATGATCGGCAGGGGCTCGGAGCGTTCGCGCATGCATTCGCGCAGTTCCCGGACCTCCTGGCGCAGACGCCGCTTCTCCAGGGCCTTCTGGACCAGCAGGCGGGCCTCTTCGAGCTGGTAGGGCTTGGCCAGGTAATGATAGGCCCCCCGGCGCATGGCCTCAACGGCCGTCTCCACCGTGGGATAGCCGGTGACCACCAGGACTTCCGTGTCCGGCCAGAGCTCCTTGGTCCGTTTGAGTACGGCCAAACCGTCCACTCCTTCCATCATGAGATCCGTGAGCACCAGATCGAACTCGTTCTTCTCCAGTTCGGCCAGGGCCTGGCGGCCGTCGTCGGCCTGGCTCACTTGGCAGCCCATGCGGCCGAGCACATGGGCCAGATTCTTGCGGGCGATGGGTTCATCGTCCACCACCAGAACCAGGGAGGGAATATCTCGCATCACGCCTCCTCCAGTTCGGGCCGCTCCAGCGGCAGCCGGATGGTGAAGACCGCGCCCGTCTGACCGTCCTGGCGGTTCTCGGCCACGATGGTTCCGCCGTGTTTCTTGATGATCCCGAAGACGATGGACAGGCCCAGGCCTGTGCCCTTGCCCACCTCCTTGAGGGTGTAGAAAGGATCGAAGATGCGGCCCAGGTTTTCGGGTGCGATCCCCGTGCCCGTATCGGCCACGCGGATCACGGCCTGGTTGGCGGCCATATCGGCCTCGGCCTGGATGGTGATCCGGCCCGGCGAGGTCTTGATGGCCTGCATGGCGTTGATGAAAAGGTTCAGGAAGACCTCCTGCATGCGCTGGGCGTCCATGAGCACCATGAGTTCGGCCGGGATTTCGCGCGAGATGTCCACTCCGGCGGGGAGTTGGCTGGTCACCAGACGCATGGAGCGTTCCACCACGGCGTCCAGGGGCACGGGCTTGAGCGAGAAGTCCGTGACCCGCGAAAATTCCAGCAGGCCTTTGACGATGTCTCGTGAGCGCAGAACCTCATGGTAGATGTTGTCCAGGAGTTCCCTGGTGAATTCGTCCTCCCGGATGACGCCCTCCTCGCGCAGAATTTGGCAGGAGGTGGATATGTTGTTCAGGGGGTTGTTCAACTGATGGGCGATCCCCGAGGTGAGCACCCCCAGAGAGGCCAGCTTTTTTTCCTGCACGAGTTGATTCTGGCGCTTCTCCAGTTCCACGATCATGCGGTTGAAGGCCTCGGCCACGTTGCGGGTTTCGTCTCGGGTGGCGGGCACCGGCAGGGGGCTGAAATCGCCTCGGGCGATGCGGGCCGTGGAGCGTCCGATGAGCTGCAAGGCCTGGATGATGCCCCGGCCAACGAACCAGACGAAGGCCAGACCCAGGCCCAGGGCCCCGAAGATGGACAACAGGAGCTGGCGCTTCAGGCTGTTGACGATATTCAGGATCGTGATCCTCTGGGCGGCCACGAAGCGTTGGGAAGTCTCCACCAAGGCCTTGCCCTGTTCACGCAGGTCGTTGCGGGCGGCCTCGGCCAGGGCCTTGTCCCCGCCGTCGGAAGTCAGTCGGAGCACGCCGTCCTTGTAGCGCGTCAGCAGGTTGCGAAGGCCGGCGAAACCCATGGTCCCGGGCCGACTCTCGGCCTCGGCCGAGGCGATGTGCTTGATGCGCTCAAGCCCCAGATCGGCGTAGCGCAGGCTTTCCCGACGGTCCTCCTCCTGGGCGTAAAGCAGATAGTTCTTTTCGTAACGGCGGACTTCCAGGATGTCGTTGGCCAAGTCGTCGACCACCTCGGCCAGACGCAGGGCCTCGTCGATCTGCACGAGGTGATGGTAGGACAGCGCGCCCAGCAGCCCCAGGCCCAGCAAGGCCACGACGATGCCCAGGACGACTTTCTGGCGGATAGTCAGGGCGAAACGGCCGTCGGGCAGGATCATGACGAGACTCCTTGTTCCAAGGCCGAAACCAGGGCTTCGCCGATGTCCCGGGTCAGGATGATCTCGGGCAATCCAGGGGTGCTTCGGCGCAGCAATTCCACGTCGGCGGTGTTCTCGGCGGGCAGGATCACCTGCCGCACTCCGCCGCGCACGGCGGCCAGGAGTTTTTCCCGCACCCCGGCCACGCGCAGAACTCGGCCGGAGAGCGAGATTTCGCCGGAGAGGGCCACGTCGGCGCGGGCGGCGCGGCCGGTGAGCAGGGAGACCAGAGCCACGGCGATGGTCAGGCCCGCCGAGGGGCCGTCCTTGCTCACGGCCCCGGCCGGGATGTGGATGTGGATGTCCTGGGTGGAGAAGAAGTCGGGATCCACGCCCAGTTCCGGAGCCCGGCCCCGGATGTGGCTCAGGGCGATCTGGGCAGATTCCTTGAGTATTTCGCCCAGGGAGCCGGTGAGAAGGAGTTGCCCGCTGCCGGGCATGCGTGAGGCTTCCACTGAGATCAGTTCCCCGCCCGCGTCGGACCAGACCAGACCGGTGGCCGCGCCCACGCGGGGCGTCGCGGCGGCCGCTTCGTGGCTGAAGCGCGCCGGGCCCAACAGGGAGGCGGTCAGCTCCGGGTCGATATCGCCCTCGAAGCCTGGCTTGCCTTGTTCCAGGCAGGCTCGGGCCAATTTGCGGCATACCCGGCCGATCTCGCGGTCCAGGCCCCGCACCCCGGCCTCGTTGGTGTGCTCGCGGATGATCAGGGACAAGGCCCCGGTGGTGAAGGTGGGAAAGGGCTGGGTCAGGCCGTGTTCGCGCAGTTGCCGGGGCACGAGGAACCGCTCGGCGATTTGCAGCTTTTCAGCCTCGGAATAGCCCGAAAAGGAGACCACCTCCATGCGGTCCAGCACCGGACCGGCCAGGCGGGCCGTGCCGTTGGCCGTGGCGATGAAGAGCACCGAGGAGAGGTCGAAGGGCACGTCCAGATAGCGGTCCAGGAAGCGGCCGTTCTGTTCCGGGTCGAGGATTTCCAGCAGAGCCGAGGCGGGGTCGCCTTTGGCGTCCTGGGCGATCTTGTCCATCTCGTCGAGCATGAACACGGGGTTCTTCACACCCACGGCGCGTATGGCCTGGATGATGCGGCCGGGCAGGGCGCCGACGTAAGTCCGGCGGTGGCCGCGCAATTCGGCCTCGTCGCGCAACTCGGCCAGGGACAGGCGGCAGAACTTACGGCCCAGGGCCTCGGCCACGGCCATGCCCACAGAGGTCTTGCCAACGCCGGGAGGGCCCGTGAAGCAGAGGATGGGCGAACGGGAGCCATAGTGCCGCGCGGCGTCCTTGAGAATGTCGCGCACGGCCGAGCGCAGTTCGTCCAGTTCGATGGGCTTGGAGAGGTAGTGCACGGCGCCGGTCTTCATGGCCTGGACCGCCGTGTCCACGGTGGCGTAGCCGGTGACGATCATGATCTTCGTATTGGGTGAAACCTTGCGGGCCTCGGTCAGGAGGGTCATGCCGTCCATCCGGTCCATCTTGAGGTCCGTGACGATGCAGTCGAACTCCCAGCGCCGGACCTTTTCCAGGGCCCCCTCGCCGTTGGCCGCCACCTCGACCTGATAACCCTCGCGACTGAGAATGTGACGGAGGTTGGAGCGGGCGATAGGTTCGTCATCGACCACCAGGATGGAGGCCGGGCGGCGCGCGATCATGGTCCGTTGCGCCAGATACTCCAGAACACGGTCCTTGACCTGGCCGAGCCCCGCATGGCTGCCGTCGAGCACAGCCTCGGCCCGTTTCAGGTCCAGGTTGTCCTGGGTCAATACGTTCCAGGGCAGGGAGAGCAGGTAGTCCAAGTAGTTGGAGCCGATGGCGTACTCGGCCACCGAGGGGTCCGTCTTGGCCAGGCGCTCCAGTTCGGCGTCCACGGCACACCGGGCGGCCTCCGGCAGGTCGGCCTTTCCGGCCTTGGCCTTGAGCCCCTCCAGCCCCTCGACCGCTTCGGGACGCTGCTCCTCGTTTTTGCGGAAGAAGATCATCGGCCCCTCCCCGGAACGGTGTTGCGGAATCGAACTGTTGTTGCAGGATCGAACAGCCGCATTTTCTTGAAAAGAATCAAAATATCAATGTGATACATATTTTTATACTCCTGATCGTTCGTTTTTGCAACGGGATTCGTTTCGCGCCTTGGTTCGCCTTTTTAAATAAAGTCATTCATTCAAAGCCATTATGACGAAAAATCGAGTTGGCACGTGAATTGTTATGGCTGGGACGGTTGCAACAATCAAACCGGGAGAAATCGGTATGGCGACCATCCGTGAAAAAATGGAGCGCGTGTTCGTGGCGGTGGCCTTCGCCGAGCGCGACGATCGGGAAGAGGCCGTGCGGCTGGCCAAGACCGATGAGGAACGGCAGGAACGTCCCGCAGACTCCAAGCGCCGCGACAAGCGCCCCCGCGCCGTGATGCGGGCGGAGTAGCCGCATGCCCCGGAACATCGCCAGGCGCATCTGGGCCGGATTGTCGCGGCCCAACGGCATCCGGGTCCGCAAGGGCCCCGGGGGCCGGGACCGCTTCGCGGACTACGCCGAAGCCCTGGCCCTGGCCGAGGCCGGCGAGCAGGCCCTGGCCGGAGGCGTCATTCGGCGCGGCGGTTCCGGCCGCAAGCGCATCCTGATCGTGGGCCATGGACACTCCTTTTCCCCCCGCCTGGCGGAATATGCCCTGGGGTTGGCCCAGCGTCTGGAATACGGCCTCGTCTTTCTGAACGTCGGCGACCCCGGGGCCGCCGCGTCCACCCCGCAGATGAACGCCTATCTGCGCGACGGCTTTGTCCGCCGTTCCGGCGAGGAGGTCCGCCCCTGGCTGCTGCTGGCCACGGGCCGGGGCCTGGAGGCAGGGCATGTGGTGCGTTTCGGCGATACCGCCCGGGAGGTCGAGGGACTTTGCCGCGACCTGCATCGGGTCGAACTGATTCTGAGCGATCCGGAGGAGGGGGCCAAGCTGGAAGGCCGGGCGCCCTCGGCCCTGTTCACCGTGGATTGAAGGAAACCATCCCGTTCCGGACGAACGGGTCACACAACCTGCAGGAGGAAGAAGATCATGGCGCAGCCGACCGGGGGCAAGAAGCCCGTGCTCAAGACGATCATTTATGGTGTGGTGTCCGTGGCGTTGTATGCGGCGGCGTTCACCCACGCCAACACCTTGACGGAACTTTTTTCGCGAGGCTCTTTCTGGGCTGCCGGACCGATCCTCACGGTCTTCGTGTTTTCCTATGCCCACGGAACATTCGCCTCCAACCTTTGGTCCTGCCTCGGCGTCGTGGCTAGGCCGCGTGCCGCGAAGCGCTCCGCCGCCCGTCCCCAGGCCCGCGCCACCATCAACGCCTAGAATCGGAACAATGAAAGGATCGATATCATGGAAACGTTGCTTCTCGACACCAGCAAGTTCATTGAATTGAACTTTCAGGCCGTGGGCTTCCTCTTCATCGTGGGCTTCATCGGCGGCTTGGTCAGCGGCTTCATTGGCTCGGGCGGGGCCTTCGTGCTCACTCCCGGCATGATGAGCCTGGGCGTGCCCGGCACCGTGGCCGTGGCCAGCAACATGTGCCACAAGTTCCCCAAGGCCCTGGTCGGGGCCATCAAGCGCTTCCGCTACGGCCAAGTGGACATCAAGCTCGGTCTCATTACGGCCGCTTCGGCCGGAGTCGGCGTGCAGATCGGCATCATGATCCAGCGAGCCATTCTCGACCGCTGGGGACAGGCCGGATCGGACCTCTATGTGAGCCTGTCTTTCGTGGCCGTTCTGGTCATCGTGGGCGGCTACATCATGATGGACGCGGTGAAGTGTGCGCGCTGCGGTGGCGAGGAGAGGCCGAGTTCCCTGGCTCTGCGGCTCCAGAAGATCGAACTCTGGCCCATGATCACCTTCAAGACCTCGGGCCTGCGCATCTCCCTGTGGTTCACCATTCCCGTGGGCTTGGCCACCGGCATGCTGGCCGCCACCATCGCCGTGGGCGGCTTCATCGGCGTGCCCGGCATGATTTACGTGGTCGGCGCGTCCAGCCTTGTTGCCTCGGCCAGTGAACTGGTGGTGGCCTTCATCATGGGCATGGCCGGCACGGTCAACTGGGCCATGCACGGCATGGTCGACATCCGCCTCGTGCTCATCATCCTGGCCGGGTCGCTCCTGGGCGTGCAACTCGGCGCCATCGGCACCACCTATGTGCGCGAGCACATGATCAAGTCCGTCATGGCCACCATCATGCTCATCGTGGCCGTGAGCCGGGCCATCGCCGTACCCAAGTACCTGGTGAAGCTGGGGATCATGGACGTTTCCGAGGGCGCCCTCTCGATCATGGGCAGTGTGAGCTTCGCCTTCATGTGCCTGGCCCTGGGCGTCGGCTCGGTGATCATTCTGGGAGCCATGTGGAAGGGCCGCCGGGTCGAGGTTCCTTCCCGGGCCTAGAATTCTTTCGCCTCATACCCTTGGCGAAGGCCCCGGCGGACTGCGATTCCGTCGGGGCCTTCCCATCATATCACCCCTGGATGTCCTTCTTCATTCGTTCGAATTCCTCCCGGCTGATCTCCCCTCGGGCATAGCGGGTCTTGAGGATGGCCAGGGGCGTGTCGTCCGCGCCGTTTCCGGGGCGGTGCAGCAGCCAGACGGCCAGGATGATCACCAGGGCCAGGCCGAGGAGCATGACCAGCCCTCCGCCGAGCGGCGACATCATCTGGTAGCCCCCTCCGGGGCCGAAACCAGGGCCGGAGCCAGGACCATACTGGGCGAACAGACGGAGGCAGTCGAGGGAGTCCGCGCGCATGATGTACCTCCAGGGCATGAACGGACGTCGGATCTCCGCCCACGCTTCCGGATGGGGCGCGGGACGGTCTTGCGATCCTATCATACATCATCCGGCCGCCGGGTGCAGCAGGCGGTTCGGAGAAAAACACGCCTCCCGCGCGGCGCTCAGGGCACGAGCAGAATGTGCAGGTCGCAGACGTTGGTCATGGTCGGCCCGGTCTTGAACAGCCCGTCGATGCGTTCGAAGAAGTGATAGGAGTCGTTGTTGCGCAGGGAGTCGGCGAGGGACAGCCCCGCGCTCTTGGCTCGTTCCAGGATGTCGGTGGAGGCGAAGGCCCCGGCCGCGTCCGTGGGACCGTCGCTGCCGTCGGTGGAGGCCGAAAGAAAGTGGATGCCCCGGCCGCGTTCCTCGTCCAGGTCCATCTGGGCCAGGAAGGCCAGGGCCATCTCCTGGTTGCGGCCGCCCTTGCCCTCGCCGAAGAGCGTGACCACGGTCTCGCCGCCCAGGATGACGCAGGCCGGACGCTTCACGAGCATTTCCCGGCGGCGCACGTCCTGGGCGATGCCGGAGATGAACTTGGCGGCCTCGCGGGCCTCGCCGGTGAGCATGCAGGTCAGGGGAGCCACGTTGTAGCCCAGGGAGGCGGCGGTTTCGCAGGCCGCCAGCATGGCTGCGTGGTTCGTGCCGATGAGGATGTTTCGGGCCAGATCCAGGGCCGGGTCGCCGAGTTTCACCGTGTCCGGGATGCGCCCGGCCAAGCCCAGGCGCAGGACGTGCATGATCTTGGGCGAGACGCGCGCGTCCAGGCCGTACTTGTCGATGACCGCCGCGGCCTGGGCGAAGGTGGAGCGGTCGTGGGCGGTGATGCCCGAGGCGATGGTGTCCAGGTGGTCGCCGACCACGTCGGAGAGGATGAAGTTGCAGCTTCGAGCCGGGAACAGACGCTGGAGCAGGCGGCCGCCCTTGAGGCCTGAGAGGTGTTTGCGCAGGCAGTTGATCTCCCCGATGTCCGCGCCGCAGGCCAGAAGTTCGCGGGTGGCCTGCTGCTTGTCCGCCAGGGTCAGGGCGATGCGCTCCCCGTCCACCTCGATCTCCAAGGGCGAGGGCAGGAGCGCCGAGCCGCCGCCGGAGATGAGCGCGAGCACCAGGGTGTCGGCCCCGGCCTGGTCGGCCAGGTCGGCGATCTTGCGGGCCGCGCGCACGCCGTTCTCGTCGGGCACGGGATGCCCGGCCTCCAGCACCTCGATGCGCTCCAGGGGCTCGGCGTGGCCGTACTTGGTCACGATGCAGCCGCCGGAAACCCGGTCGCCGAGGATGTCCTCGATGGCCCGCCCCATGCGCGCCGAAGCCTTGCCCGCCCCCAGAACCAGGACGCGCCGGAAGGTCGAAAGGTCGATCTCGTGGCGTTCGTTCTCCATATCCACCAGGAGCCGGTCGTCCGCCAGGCGTACGTGGTCGAGCAGCATGCGGTAGGGATCGATGCGCTGGAGCGCGGCGGAAAATATTTGGCGCAGGTGGTCGCGAATGATCTGCTCGGGCATGGACCGGTCTCCTTGGACTGGGGCTGTCATTTCGGGCGCGCGGTGTGCGTCGTCTCGAGGGCCGCGCGTGCCCGGGCCAGATTCTGGCGCAGCATGGGCAGATCCACAAGGGCCAGGGCCTGCTCGAAGGTCCGGGCGGCCTGTTAGAAGGCGGCCAGAGCGGTTTGGACGTCTGCCGTCCTGGAAATTCATAAAGAAAAAGGGCCGGTCAGCTCATGGCTGACCGGCCCCGGGGCAAGGTCTTCATGGTCGGGATGAGAGGATTTGAACCTCCGACCCCTTGAACCCCATTCAAGGCTCGGAGCTGTCAAGAATTGAATGTAACAACCTAAAAACAAAGAGCATCTCCCGTCGCATCCCGGCTGTGCAGGGTGTGCAGCGTGTGTCCAACGACGCGGGTTTCAGCAGGGCGCTGCTGGAAAAGGGGACACAAAGGGGACACGCGCCCAACTCCAGTATCTCTCCCGGGTTGTGCCGAGATATGAACGAGGCTGGATCAATGGACAGCCCCTTGTTTTATCGGTCCGCCGTGTTTTTTCTTCTGGCTAGATTCCGAGAATAGCCTTTGCCGTCGAGAAGTAGAGGAGCAGTCCAGTGATGTCCACGATGGTGGTCAGGGCCGGGCTGCGCTACCTGAACAGCTACGACACCACGTTCATCTTTGAATACTACCGCAACGGCCTGGGCTATTCGCAGACCGAAACCACCGAATACTACAGCTTCGTCGAGGATGCGCTGGCGGCCTACCAGACGGGCAACAAGCTGCCGCTCATGAAGAGCCGGAAATACAGCCAGGCATATTCCAGCCAGAACGCCATGGAGGACTATCTCTACCTGCGGATCGTGCAGAAGGACCCCTTTGACATCCTCTATTTCTCCCCGGCCTTGACCACCATCGCCAACCTGGACGACGGCAGTCTGTCCCTGTCCCCCGAACTTCTCTACGCCCCGGTCACGAATTGGGAATTTCGTCTCAAATCCTGGTTCTTCCTGGGGGGACGACGACACCGAATACGGCGAGAAGCAGAACGATTACCGCGTCGAGGCCCGGATTCGTTATTATTTCTAGCAATGGGCCGAGTCGGTTGACTCCGGTTCTGGGCAGTATTAAAGTGTCCGCATTGATACTTAAAAACTAGGTGCGCCATGTCCGATCATGAAAAGCTCGCCCGCATGTTCAAGGTGCTCTCCGTGGAGACCCGGCTGCGCATGATCGGTCTGCTCCAGGCCCACCCCTTGTGCGTGAACGCCCTGGCCCGGCGGCTGGGGATCACCCCGGCGGCCGTTTCCCAGCACCTGCGCGTGCTGCGGGACGCGGGCCTGGTGGCCGCCGACCGCCAGGGGAATTTCATGCACTACCGTGCCAATGCCGGAGTGCTGGAACTTTGGGACAAGGAGATGCGCGGCCTGCTGCGACCCGCGGCGCCGTGTTCCGGGTTGCTGGGCCGCTTCCATCCCGATCCGGAGCACAAGGAATGACGAACCAGGCCATTGCCGCCACGGACCTGCGGAAACGCTTCGACGATGTCCAGGCCGTGGATGGGGTCACGTTCCGCGTGGCTGAGGGCGAAATCTTCGGCTTCCTGGGCCCCAACGGGGCGGGGAAATCCACCACCATCAACATGCTCACCGGCCTGGCCCGGCCCGATTCCGGCGGCATCTGCGTGGGCGGAGTGGACTGCGTGCGATCCCCCCGGATGGCCCAGGGCCTCATCGGCGTGGTGCCGGATGAAAGCAATCTCTATCCTGAACTGACCGGCTTCGAGAACCTTTGTTTCTGCGCAGCGCTCTATGGCCTGGGCAAAAAAGAGCGTCAGATGCGCGCCCGGGAACTGCTGGAGGCCTTCGCCCTGGCCAAGGCCGCTGACCGCAAGTTCGGCGGCTACTCCAAGGGCATGAAGCGCAAGCTGGCCATTGCCGCCGGAGTCATCCACCGGCCGCCCATCCTCTTCCTGGACGAACCCACCACGGGCATCGACCTGGCCAGTGTGCGCCAGATCCGGCAGCTCATCGCGGACCTGAACCAGGGCGGCACGACCATTTTTCTGACCACTCATTATATCGAGGAGGCCGAGCGGCTCTGCGGCCGTATCGCCTTCATCGTCGCCGGGCGGATCATCCGCATGGACAGCGTGGAGAACCTGCTCCAGCCCGTGCGCGCCCGGCACGTGCTGCGGATCACCGCCAATGGTCCGGCGGAAAGCGCTGCCGGAGAGATGGGCCGAGTGTTTCCGTATCTGACCGTCCATGTGGAGGGAGGAAACCTGCTCCGGGTGGAGGCGGGCGGCCCCGTGCCCGTGGGGCCCCTGGTGCGCTTCCTGGAGGATCACGGGGTGGAGGTGGCCGAGGCCCGGCGCATGCGTCCTTCCCTGGAGGACGTCTTCGCCGAGGTCACGGGCATCGGGGCCGAAGTCCTGCATCAGGAAAAGGGCAGGAACGGAGGCCGCGCATGAAGGGCTGGATCGCGTTCTGGAACATTCTGCTCAAGGACATGCGGACTTATTACCTCAAGCCGCCGAACATCAGTTGGGGCCTGATCTTCCCCCTGGCCTGGACGAGCATGTTCTTCATCCGCTCCGGCACCGGGCTGGAGGGCATCCCGTCCCTGCTGCCCGGGGTTGTGGCCCTGTCCGTGCTTTTCGGGACGTCCTCCATGCTGGCCGTGACCGTGACCTTCGAGAAGAAGAACCGCTCCTTCGAGCGCCTGCTTCTGGCGCCCATCTCCCTGGAATTGCTCATGCTGGCCAAGACCTCCGGGGCCATCCTGTTCGGCGTGGCCAACGCCTTCGTGCCCGTGGCCCTGGCCGCCATGTTTTCCGAATTGCCGCCCCTGGCCTGGGCCCCGTTCCTCGCGGCCGTGGTCCTGGTGGCCGTGGTCTCGGCCTTCCTGGGGCTGTTCATCGCCGTGGCCGTGAGCGAGGTCTTTGAGGCCCAGACCTTTTCCAATTTCTTCCGCTTCCCCATGATTTTTCTCTGCGGCCTCTTTTTCCCCGTCGCCAAGCTTCCGCTCGCCCTGCAACCCCTGTCCTACATCCTGCCTCTGACCTACGGGGCCGACGCTTTGCACGGGGCCGTCCGCGGCGGGAACGTGCTGCCCTACGCCGTGGATCTGCCGGTCCTGGGAGCCTTCTGCCTCGCGCTGTTTCTGGGTAGCCTCTGGAACATCAAGCGCAAGTGGATACAGTGATGCGTTGATCTAGCATTCAGGTTTGTTGGCCTTTTCCCCATACCTGCGTGGATTGGTCCAATATTCACAAGTGGTTCCCGGAAATGTTCGCTGTACTACGGCGTATTTGTAAAGCTCCCTGTCCTAGGCCAGCTGAGAGTAGAGACTCTGGGTCATTTTCATGGACCAAAAGTCTCTACTTTGGCAATGGACCCAGTTTGCGCCGATGTTACACGTTATTTTTCTTAAACTCATCAAGTGCACCTCATATTCCAAGGATCATTTTTGCCGTCCCGAAGTAGAGGAGCAGTCCGGTGATGTCCACGATGGTGGTCAGGGCCGGGCTGGCGATGACGGCGGGGTCCTTGCCCAGACGCGCGGCCGCCAGTGGCAGTACCGCTCCGATGAGGGTGGCGGTGACCACCTGGAGGGACAGGGCCAGGGCGATGGCCAGGCCGATGGGGCCCAGGTTGAAGCCCGGCGGGAGTTCCGAATCCGCCGAAAGGAAGAGGACCTTGCCGTAGGACAGGACTCCCAGCACCAGGGCCAGGAGGATGGATATCTTCAGCTCCTTCCAGAGCACGGGCAGCACGTCGCGGGGGCTGATCTCCCCGAGGGCCAGGGCTCGGACCACCACCGTGGCCGACTGGCTGCCCGTGTTGCCGCCGGTGTCCGCCACCATGGGCATGTACAGGGCCAGGATGAGCAGGCTCGTCAGGGTGTCTTCGAAGCCGTGGATGATCATGCCCGAGACCAGTCCTAGAGCGGCCAAGCCCACGATCCAGGTGGCCCGGTTGGTGAAGTGCCGCCAGGAGGATGTCCGCAGGTAGGCCCCGGCCTCGTGGCGGCCGCCGATGGCCATGAGCTTCTCCATGTCCTCGGTGTGCTCCTGGTGCAGGACGTCGATGGCGTCGTCGTGGGTGATGATGCCCACCAGGCACCGGTTGGCATCCACCACGGGCAGGGCCAGCAGGTCGTACTTGGCGATTTTGCGCACCGCGGACTCCTGGTCCTCGTCCACCTGGGCCAGGATCACGTCCTTGTGCATGAACTGCCCGACCCGGCTTTCCGGCCGCGCCAGGATGAGGTCCTTGAGCGAGACGAACCCGGAGAGCCGCCGCTCGGTGTCCAGGACGTAGGCGTAGTAAATGGTTTCCTTGTCCGGAGCCGCGAGGCGGAGGGCGTCCAGGGCCTCCCGGGCAGTCATGTCCGGGGAGAGCGCGGCGTACTCCGAGGTCATGATGGCCCCTGCCGTGCCTTCGGGATAGGACGACAGCTTCAGAATGTCGTTGCGTTCGGCCTGGGCCAGGCCGGGCAGGATGGTCTCCCGCTCTTCCTCGGGAATGCGCTTGAGCAGGTCCACGCGATCGTCGGGGGACATCGCCGTGACGAGGGCGGCAAGGTCGCGGCGCTTGAGCCGGGCGGCCAGCTCCACTTGGCGGCCGGGCTCCAGATGGGCGAACACTTCCGCGCCCTTTTCCGGGTCGAGCAGCGGGAGGATCCGGGCGGCCTCTTCCTGGTGCAAAGAGTCCAGGTTTTCGGCCCCTAAGGTGGGGTGGATGGCGTTGAAAAATGCCTGCAGCCCGGTCCTGTCGGATTCGGCCAGCAGGGAGCGCAGCTTGGCGAGATCGATGTCGCGGATCATGGGTCCGTCTCCTTGATGCGCCGGCGGCGCGCCAGCGGGGACGGACCAGAGGGACTATGCCAGAGGTCGGGTCGTGGGCCGGGACGCGGGAGCCGGGTTATGGGTACTCGGTATCGGGCTACTGTCGCCGGATGCTGACATCTCGGACCTCCTTTCTTTTTCTGGGCTGCAACTATCCCAAACAGGCGGCCGCTGCAACCAATGATTGCCGCCATGTAATAGCCGAATCCAGCTCAACGCACCACGGATACCGTGCAGTTGGCGTAGTTGATCACCCGTCGGCACACGGAGCCGAGCATCCATTTTTCGACGAGCGTGTTCCCTCGATGCCCCATGGCGATCATCTGCACCTTTTCCTCCTCGGCCAGAAGAATGATCTGCTCCGCGGGGTGGCCTACCTTCAGCTCGAAGCGGGGGGTGATGCCTTCAGCTGCGGCGCGGGCTGCCAGTTTGGTGAAATGCTTCGTATAGAATTCTTCCGCGTGGTCCAACACGGCGGAGACCTCGACGCTCACTGGCGGCTCGGGCAGGGTCGCCACGGAGCAGACGATGAGTTTCGCGCCGTACTTCGCGGCGATGCCCACTGCGAAGTCGAATGCCTTTTCTGACTGGGGCGAGGCGTCATAGGCGACAAGCAGCTTCCTGATCATGGGGTGCCTCCTGGCGTTTGAACTGGTTGCTGCGGGGGGATGACAATCGTTCTGCCGGCACCGGAGCGAAGTAGGTGCCTCGGCAGGAAAAGCTTGTTGGCGATGAGCGTCGGCACCACTGCGCTGGCGATGACGGCCGCCACAAGATAGGAATACTGGGCGTCGTCGACGATTCCCTTGTTCAGGCCGAAGAGGGCGGCGATGCTGCCGAAGGTCAGTCCGGTGGACATGAGCATCGTCGAGTACATGCCCTCCTGCCGGGGATTCTCAAAAAAGCGGGTGGCGGGGTACACGGCGATGAACTTGGCCGCCATCTTGACCAGCAACAACACCACGAAGACCATCGGCGCCGCGGCCAGGGCAGGCACGGACACGAGGGAACCGGCCCGGATGAAGTAGAAGGGCGTGAGCAGGCCGAAGGTCAGTGTGCGCAGCCGGCGGATGAGCGCGTGGTCCTTGCCCACGGTTCCGGCCAGGACCATGCCGATGAGATAGGCTGGAAGCACCGCCTCGCTTTCGGCCCAGGCGGCGAGACCGCCGAGGCCGAAGAGCAGCAGGAGCAGGTACTTGGCCTCCAATTCCGAAGGCCGTCCTCCGTATTTTCCGAAGAAACGGACGGTGATCCACGGCAGCACCAGGAACGCCGCCGTGCCTACGCCCGCGAAGATGAGTGTGCGCAACGTGAAGGGGGCGAAGATCAGGCCCAGGGCCACCACGGTGCCGAGATCCGTGACAAAGCATGCGGCCAGAAGGGTTTTGCCGAATTCGGTCTTGTTCAGGCCGAACTCCAGCATGACCGCGTAAACCACGGCCACCGAGGTTGTGGACAGGGCCACGCCGGCGAGCCAGCTTGCCGTGGCGTTCCAGCCGAGAAGCCAGTGCGCAGCTGCAGCGCAACCGAAAAACGGCGCGAGAAAGCTCAAGAGCCCCACGGCCGTGGCCTCTTTCCATTTCTGGCGGAAGATGGTCGGATCAAGCTCGGCGCCTGCCAGGAAGGTCAGGAGAATGGCTCCGGTACCGGAGAGGAACTTGATCCAGGAATCCCCGACCCCAAGCGAGGCGCCGAGCACGGCTCCCAGAACCATCTGCGCCACGGTGCCCACGACGATTTCCGAGAGCGCCGTGGCGATGCGAAACCAGATGGACAACAAGGTGGCGAGCAGGGCGAGTCCGATCCAGATCGTTGCGAGAAACCATGTTTCCGCCATGACGTTTCTCCCGTTGTGACAAGGCGCCGTTGCGGGTCGGCTTCACTACCGCCCAAACTTGGCCGCGGCTCCCAACCCTCGCTCGATCTCCAGGAAGCGGTTGTACTTGCACAGGCGCTCACTGCGGCAGACCGAGCCGGACTTGATTTGGCCGCCGTCCATGGCCACGGCGAAGTCGGCCAGGAAGGAATCCTCGGTTTCTCCGGAGCGATGGGACATGAGGAAGCTCCATCCGGCCTTGCGGCACAACTGCACCGCCTCCACGGTCTCGGTCACCGTGCCGATCTGGTTCAGCTTGATGAGCACCGAGTTGCTGCTTTTTTCGTGAATGCCGCGTTCAATGAAACGGGTGTTGGTGACGTAGATGTCGTCGCCCACGACCTGGATGCGGTCGCCGAGGACTTTGGTCAGGGCAGCGAAGCCCTCCCAGTCGTCCTCGGCCAGGCCATCCTCCAGGAGGATGATCGGATACTTATCCGTCCAGGCCTTCCACAGGGCGACCATTTCGGCGCTTGTTTTCCTGCCCTGTCCGGATTTTTTCAGGTCGTAGGCGCCGCCCACCCCGAAGGAGGAGGCGGCGGGGTCAAGGGCCAGGGCCACATCCTTGCCCGGGACGTAGCCCGCGACATCTATGGCCTCCAGAATGACCTCGCAGGCCTCCTCGTTGCTGCCCAGGTTGGGCGCAAAGCCGCCCTCGTCGCCCACTGAGGTGGCGAGACCCTTTTTCTTGAGAATGGCCTTGAGGGCATGAAACGTCTCCGAACCGTAGCGCAAGGCCTCGGCGAAGCAGGGCGCACCGATGGGCGCGATCATGAATTCCTGGAAGTCCACACTGTTGTCCGCGTGTTTGCCCCCGTTGAGCACATTCATCATGGGCACGGGAATGCGCATGGCGTTCGATCCACCAAGATAGGCGTAGAGAGGCAGGCCGCAAGCCTCTGCCGCAGCCCGGGCCACGGCCATGGACACGCCCAGGATGGCGTTGGCTCCGAGATTGGCCTTGGTGGGGGTGCCATCCAGTTCCCTCATGCGGCGGTCGATTTCGGCCTGCTGGGCGCAATCCAGGCCGACCAGGGCCGGGGCGATTTTGTCTCTGACATTGGCGGCGGCCTGAAGGACACCCTTGCCGCCGTAACGCTTGGGGTCACCGTCGCGGAGTTCCACGGCCTCGTTCTCGCCGGTGGAAGCTCCCGAGGGCACGGAGGCCGAGGCAGTGACCTCCCCCTCCAGTTCCACGAAGACACGGATTGTCGGGTTGCCCCGTGAATCAAGGATTTCCATGGCGTCCAATGCCCGGATTGTCCGTTTCATGCGGTCCTCCTAAGGCCGTTCGGCCTGTGTGGTGATGCCGCCCCGTGCGGCGACGTAGTCCCAGTAGCTGTGGTCCATGGCGTCTGTATCGCTCCAGAGCCAGGGGAAGTGCCCGTAGCGCAAAGAAAGCTGGCCAGCCGCGTCACTCGCCGGGAGATGCCTGCTGGCGAAAAGCCAGGCCGAAACCACGAGCCCGGTCCGGTCCGCGCCTCCCTCGCAGTGGATGAGCAGGGGCTTGGGCGTCCGGTCCACGCAGTCCATTATTTCGTCCAGGGTTCCTGGCGCGACAGGCTCCAGGGCCGAAAGCTTGCGGTCGTAGAGGACCACCCCGTGTTCCCGGGCCACGGCCGTTTCCTGCTGGTACCAATGGGAGTCCGGATGGCGTCCGCGCAGGTTCAGGATGGAGCGGATGCCGTGTTTTTCAATGAAGCGGCCCAGTGTTTCCGGGTCCAGCTGGGCCGAGCGGTAAATCCGCCCCTCCTCCACCACATGGATGTTGTTCCAGCCGCGTACGGCCAGGAACAGGGCGCCCAGGAACAGAAGCACGGCCAAGATGGCCGCGAGCCCGCGCGCCCATGACCGGATGCGGGATTGCGTCACTGCACGCCCCCGATGGCCTTGAGCATCTGGTCCCTGTCCACCATGCCGGACAGGTGGCCCTGCCCATCGGTCACCACAAGCCGCTTGGCCTTGCGTTGCACCATTTCCTGGAGCACAAGGGATACCGGCGTCTCCTCGGCGATGCTGAACACGGTCGTGCGCATGGCTTGGGCCGCGGTTCCTTCCAAACCGGAGGGTTCGGCAGGTTGCCGCGAGAAAAGCGCCGCCAGGGACTGTAGCGGCCCGGAGCGCGTCTTTTCCGCAAAGCGGCGGAACAGATCCCGGTCCAGGATGATGCCGAGCATCCGGCGGTCCTGGTCCACGACCACCACGCGCCGCAAAGGCGAGGACAGGATTTTCTTCAGCGCCTGGTCCAGCGGCGCGTCCGGGGCCACCGTGGGCACGTCGCGGAGCATGACATCCCGGGCCAGTCCGTCCAGGCGGCCAGGCAGACCGGGCAGGCTGTCGGCCACGGAGGCGGCGGTGGCGATGGTCCGCAGCACGTCGATGCGGCTGACGATGCCGGCCAGCTTGCCGCGCTCGTCCAGCACCGGCAGCCGTTTGATCTTCTTTTTGGCCATGAGCCGGGCCGCTTCAGGCACCTTGGCCCGGATGCCGATGGTCGCCACCGGGGCGGTCATCACGTCCCGGGCCGTCTTTCCCGAATGGTCCAGCGCCTTGACCTGCGCTTCGCGGACAAGACCGGGCAGCTCCCGGTGCAGGCTGAGGCGCAGGGACATGCCGCCGCGTTCGAGAAGGTCTCCGCCTGTCACGATCCCGAGCACCGTCCCGTCCTGGACCACAGGAACGGCCTTGATGTCCCGTTCGAGCATGGCGGCCAGGATCCGGGACAGGGGAGCGTCCGGCGGCACTGTGGCCACGTCCGCAGTCATGACGTCGCTGACCCGCATGGGATGGAAGAAGGTCGCCTGAACCTGCTGGCGAATCACCGCGCCCTCGCTGACGGTCTCCTCCAGCCAGGGCAGGAAGGCTGTGATGCGCTCGGGGCGGTCCACAATCTCCACCACCATGGGCAGATCCTCGGACAATCGGAGGATCTTGGCGGTATGCACTAGGCTGTTGGCCCCGAAGCCGAGAACGCCCCGGAGCACTGTTGCCCCGGCCAGCCCGCGTTTCCTGGCCTCCTCGGCCACGATTTCGAAAAGCGGGCGGCCCTTGATCTGGTCGCTTTCCCCCACGTAGACGCGCAGGATTTCCGCATCGATCTTGATATGCATCGTGTCGCTCCTTGTCAGATCAGCCTGCCGAGCAGCATGCCCGCCGCCAGGCAGGACAGGCCGAGCAGGCCCTGTCCCAGGAAGTTGAGTCCGGCGAGGAGCCATTGGGCCGAGCGGATCAACTCGCCGGTTTCGAACATGAAGGTGGAAAAGGTGGTGAAGGCCCCCATGAAGCCGACCAGGATGACCATCCGGGCTGGGCCGCCAAGGAGCAGCCGCTCCTCGGACAGGACCCAGACCAGGCCGAACAGGAACGACCCGAGGATGTTCACCGCTGTCGTGCCCCAGGGGAAATCCCGGCCCATGACGCCGTAGACCGCGCCGGACAGCCAGTACCGGGCCAGGGTTCCGGCGGCCCCGGCCAGGGCCATGAGAAGCATCTTGCTCACAGGTTCAGATTCTCCGTTCTTTTGCGCACCGAGGCAAGGGCTTGGCGGAAGTCCCTGGCCGTCACACGTAGATTCTTGAGCCGGTCCTCGGGCAGCGCCGCCGGTTCACGCAGCAGATCGTCCAGGTCGAAACGCCTGCGCAGGCAGGCATAGGCCGCCTCGCGCACCAGGCAGGCGATGTCCGCCCCCGTGAGTCCGTCCATGTCCCCGGCCAGGGCGGCCAGGTCCACGTTGCGTTCTAGAGGCAGGCCCCGGGTATGGATTCCCAGGATTTTCCGCCGTCCGTCCAGGTCCGGCAGCGGAATCTCGATGAGCCGGTCGAAGCGGCCGGGCCGGAGCAGGGCCCGGTCCAGGAGGTCGGGCCGGTTGGTGGCGGCCAGGACAAAGACCCGGCCCAGGTCGTACACTCCGTCCAGCAAAGTCAGGAGCTGGGTGGTGAAGCGACTGTCCAGGCGCAGGCTCTCGTCCGAGGAGCGCGACTGGGCGATGGCGTCGATCTCGTCGAAGAAGACGATGGCCGGCTGGCGTTTCTGGGCCTCGTCGAAAAGTTCACGCAGCTTTTCCTCGGATTCGCCGTGCCACTTGGTGATGAGCTCTGGCCCGCTCACCGGCAGGAAGGCGGCTCCGGACTCGTGGGCCAGAGCCCGGGCCAGCAGTGTCTTGCCGCAGCCCGGCGGGCCGAAGAGGAGCACACCGCGATGATGCGCGATGCCCAGACGGCGCAGGACTTCCGGGTGTTTCAACGGCAATTCCACAGTCTCGCGCAGGGTGCGCACGGCCTGATCCAGCCCGCCCACGTCGGTATAGCTGGTCCTGGGAATCAGGCGTCCGGGTTGCGCGCCGGAGATGTCCGCGGACGCCCCGCCTGCCGGGGGCTTGGCGCGACCCGGATCAACCACGGGCCGGGCCTCGGGCGGCGCGCAGTCCCGCGGCAGGGCGTCCGCCAGGGCTTCGGCCTGCGTCGCGTCGAAATGCGGACACAGCTCCAGCCGTTTCCGGGCGGTCTCGTCCCGGAGTCGTTGCTTGAGTGCCGTCTTGTCCGTTTCTCCCGCCCCGTCCCAGGGTGGCACATGGGCAAGGCGACGGCAGCCCCAGTTCCAGCCACCTTGGCCCGGCACGCAGTATTTCCGGCCCTCCCGGGCCGCATCCCGAGCCCCGGCGCAGTCCAGCACCGCCAGGACCTCCTTGAGGCCCTCCAGGTCCAAGTCCCGCCCATCCAGGCGCAGGAACGAGCCCGGGTGGCCCTTGGCCTCTTTCCAGAGGTCCAGGAGCACGTCCCGCAGGACCCCGGCCTGGCCCAGGCCCAGGCGCACGCGGCCGCCTTCGCCCGTCCTCTCGAAGCCCGGCAGCAGGGCCGCGCGGCGCAGGCACGGGTCGTCCTCCCCGGTGTGGCGCACGGGAAATTCCAGATGGAGTATCACGTCCCGGAGGGAGGTGGGCTGTCTCATAGTCGTTGTCCTTTGCTCCGTGCGGGGCCCAACAAAAAAACCACGCCTCGCGGCGTGGTCGGTTGCTGCACAGACTCCTGCCGCATCATTTTCGGCAGGAGTCATCGGCTTCACAAGCGGATCAAGGGGGACCCCATCCCCTGGAGGGAAGAAGGGAAGGCCGTGCCTAGTCCTTCTTCCCGTGGACCCTATCATAAACAGCGCGCGAAAAGTCGTCCAGCGCCTTTTCGCAGCGCTTGATTTTTTTCAGAACGTCTTTGCGCAAGGGCGAGTTGACGGGGTTTCTTTTTTCAATTTTATTCAACCATTTTTTAAGCTTGTCCAGTTCTTCCTCGTTTTCCTCCACCTCGCCGAAGATGAAGTTCTGTTTCTTCGTCTCCATTTCAATTTCCAACAGGAAATCGTCGCACTTGTGCAGGAGTTCGCCGTATTCCTCGTTGCCGGACTCCATGAGCGCGGATTTGATACGCGCCTCGTCCTCCGGGCCCAAGGTTTTGCCTTCGATCAGCATGCTTTCGCCCTTGCAGGCGGCGATTTCGGTGGAAAGCCTTTCCAAGGCGGCGATCCTGTCCACATGGTGCGGCAGGATCCAGAAGGACAGGCAGTTCACCGCCCCCATCTTCTTGAGCTGCCGCCAGACGCTGACGCGGGCCCGGGACGGCTGCGTCGGCACCGTGTAGGAGAAAAAGAGCCACTTCACGTCGTTGCCACCCCCGTCGTTGAGTCCGGTCATTCCGGCGTGTGGCTTCCTTGTATGATTCGGGGCGAATCGTGTAAAGCCGGAACCGGTCCGCCTGGGAAGATGGCGGAAGTCGGCGCGGTTTTTTCTTCTCCGGTCACTTCACATCGTGCCCCGCGCTGGTTGAGGCCCGATGACGGCGCATGACGAGAAGCATCAGCGGGATGGCCAGGAACTGGACGACCACGGAAAAGCTCACCAGCGCCGGGATCGACATGTCGTACAGGACGCCCATGAGGGCGCTGCCCGCGAACCAGAACACTCCGAAGCTCATGTTGAAGACGCCGAAGGCCGAGCCGCGGCGGGCGGCCGGGGACATGGCGGCAACCACGGCCTTCATGACCGACTCCTGGGCGCCCATTCCCACGCCCCAGAGGACGACACCGCAGATAGCGCCGGCGAATCCTCCGAGGAACAGAAGCGGCGCGGCCAGGACGCCCGCCAGCATGGCCGCGATGAGGACGCCCATGCCTCTGCGGTCGTAAACTGCGCCGAAGACGAGGGCGGCGGCGCCGTCCACGGCCATGGCCAGGGCGTAGAAGAAGGGGATCCAGCCTCCGTCGACCACAGCCCGAGCCTGGAAGTGATAGGCGATGAGGGGGTAGTCGGCGAATCCGGCGGCGACGCAGGCCGTTGCCGCAAGATAGAGCCAGAAAGGCTCGGCAAAACCGTGGGTGTCCAGCTCCGGCGTGCGCCGCTCCAGGTCGCGGGGATTGGGGAACAGGACGCGCGCCAGTCCCAGGGTCCCCAAGGACAGCAGGGCGGGGATCAGCAGAAGGCCGAAGCCGAATTGGTAGTCTTGGAGGATCTGGCCGTTTTTCCAGGCGATGACACCGGCCATGAGCAGAGGGCCAATGGTGGCTCCGGTCTGGTCCATGGCCTCGTGCAGGGCGAACCCCCAGCCCCGGCCCATGGTTTTTCCGGCGAAGGAAAGCATGGCGTCCCGGGGTGGGGAGCGCAGAGCCTTGCCGACGCGTTCCGCGAACATGAGCAGCACCGCGTACTGCCAATGCCCGGTGATGGCCAAGAGCGGCACGGCCAGGAGATTGACCAGATAACCGCAGATGGTCACCAGCCAGTACCGTCCCGTCCGGTCCGCCAAGCGGCCGGAGACCAGCCGCAGAGCGTATCCGAGCAGTTCCCCGAGTCCGGCGACCACGCCCACCACGGTGGCGCTGGCGCCGAGCAGCGCCAGATATGGGCCGATGATGCCGCGCGCCCCTTCGTAGGTCATGTCCGCAAAGAGGCTGACAATGCCGAGGAGCACCACGAACCATGTGGCGCGCCTGGCCGTGATGGTGTTGGCCGGAGTCTGGCCGGCAGGGACGGTGTTTTCTCTTTTCACCGGGGGACTCCACGGCAAAAGGTTGGAACAGGGACCAGTCGGAGGAAGACGTCCATTCCCTTCTCTCACTGCACCTTGAGAATGAAGTGCAGCAGCTTGTAGAGACAGAAGGACACGATTCCGGCCAGCACCGGCGTGAAGAACCAGGAGAAGACGATCTCGGCCAGTGCCTTGCGATTCAGAGTCTTGAGCCCGCGAGCCCCACCCGCCCCGGCCACCCCGCCGATGAGCGCCTGGTTCATGGACGTGGGGTAGCCGATGAACGCCGCAGTGTGGGCCGTGATGCTCTGGGCCAGCTTGGCTCCGACTCCCATGTTCAGGTCCAGTTGGACGATGCCCTTGCCGACCTTTTCCAGAATGGGCTTGCCCCAGGTCAGGGCGCCGATGGCCATGACGATGCCGCCGATGAACCCGGCCTTCATGGGCGTCAGGAGCTTGAGGCCGTAGAACACGCCCACGGCGTTGCCGGTGTTGTTGGCTCCCAGGGTGTAGGCCGCGTAGCAGCAGCCCGCCAGCAGCGCCCACTGAAGACACTTGGTGCCCCGGGCGGAGCAGTTCTTCATCACCCGGTCGGTCAGCCGGGTGAGCAGGAAACCGAGCAGGGCGCTCATGATGGGGGTGCCGATCCAGGTCACGAAGAGGAAGACGATGGTCGTCTTCCAGAAGACCGGCGCGCCCATGGCCAGGGCCGAGCCCACCACCGAGAAGCAGGCCAGCTGCGAGGTGGACACGGGCCACTTGAACCAGGTGTTGGCCGCGGTCACCATGGCCGCGGTAAACATCATGACCATGGCCCCCAGCGGGGTCATGTCCTCGCCCCGGATGATGCCGGTGCCCACGGTCTGCACCACGTTGTGGCTTTCGAACGTGGCCCCCAGGATGACGAAGAAGGCGATGAGCAGACAGGCGGTGATGGGCTTCTTGATGACCCCAGCTCCGTAGGCCATGCCCATGGTGGCCCCGGTGTAGTGCGAGCCGATGGTCCAGCCGAAGAACAGTCCCGAGAGGACCATGCCTATGGTGAGTGCGTGTTCCATGTATTCCCCCTATGCGCCTATTTGCGTTTTCTTGTAACTGTTGATACAAGTATACATTGATAGTGTCAAGTTAAATGTATCATGCGTTACAACGGACGGCCCGCGGTATTGTTTCTAAGAAGAGGGCCCTCGAACTCGAAAGTGAGCCAACCTGCCTCTCAAACCGTTTTCAACCGTAGCCAACATGTCAGAATTCTAAGGGACAACGTTTCAAAGAACACCACAACGCGTTTTCCGGTGGGACTTTTTTCAGAATTTGGAATTATCGGGGGCTCGGTCAGTTTGAATGTACGACCGGCGACTGTAGGTTTCTGGCAGGGTTTATGGTTTCCTGGTAGGCGCTTGCGCGTTTTCTTTGGGGCGTGGTATGCTTAAGGAAACCATTGGTTTCTTCAACCCCAAGGAGGTCAGACAGCACACCGGAAGTCGCGTCATCGGTTTTGATGGAATCAAAACTGATGACGCTGTGAAATTAAGAAACTGCAAGACTTCGCACACCGTTTTCCGACCAAACGACCCTGGTTACAATCCAAACGCATCCTTCAGGCCACACTGCGCACCCGTTGCTGGATGAATGGCGAGGGCTCCCTCGTCATTGCCGCCTTCCCCCATGGCTGCCATATCAAACGCTGGACATAGCGCCAGCGGGGCAGCATCCGCTATTGACTGAATTCGCGGGACCATTCCCAGTGGGAAAAGGGCATTTGTTCATCCCGTAGCTGCTGTGTGTGGTGGATTCCGCCACAGGCGACCCTTTGGGTCGCTTTGCCCTGGGGCTTCCCCAGAATATGGCGAATGGATCCCGACAGCCAGCCTGATAGGGAACGCAAAATGACGCGGCCTATGTTCCGCGTTTGCCATTCCACGAGATCGAACACCCCGCCTGTCGGGGTTTTCGTGTTTCAAAAAAGTATCCATTCCCCCCTTACCGCTCTTGCGCTCCGAGTCATCGGTGGTGTTCCCTGAAGGAGTACCAGGGCAACCGGGAGGGAACACATGGCCGGGAAATCTGACAGTTTGGTCTTTGGGGTGAACCGCGGCACCTTGTCGGGCCCGAGAAGTAAGCAGGAAAGAATTCGGGAAACCGCGCGATTCTTTGCCCAAACGCTCCGCGCGGCGCGCATGGGTGCCCAGAAATGGAGCAACCTGAACAATAAGCATTTCCAACGCGTTGTGGACCAGATGCGCGGGCGAGGGGCTGGAGACGGGAGAATCGCTGAAGTCCTTTCAGCCGCCAGGCATGTGTGTAGGGCTTACGGCAACGAATGCGTAAGCCGGGACAACAGTACCTTCGGCGTGCATCGGGGCACCATCGCCAACCCGACAACCAAGGCAGCCGATCCGGACAAGGTTGCACAGGTGCTGCACGCACTTCGGATGGATACAAGCTATGTTCATGCTCCCCGGGCAGCAGCACAAATCGAGCTGATGTACCAACTGGGCTTGCGGCGGGAAGAAGCGGCCAAGGTCGATTTGGTTAATGACTGGAACCGGATTGAGCACACACTATTGATACAGCATGGCACAAAAGGCGGCCGCCCGCGGGTCATTGAGGCTCTGTCTGAACAACAAGAAACCGCCCTGAAGCGGGCTGAGGCTTTCGTCAGCCCATCGAACCGGAAAGGAATCTATAATCTGATGCCCCAAGGAATGGGCGACGAGTGGCTACACCGCGTCGACTATGCGGCCAGGACACATGGTATGACGAAAAAAGAAATGGGGTGCACCCTTCATGGGTGCCGTCATGAGCGATTTCGCAAAATGTACAAGGACCATTGCGGATTTTTACCGCCCAATTGTCATTCATCACTGGATGCGTTCCAGGAAGCGGCCCAAAATGTAGCGGGAACGGGTTGGATGCAACGTGATGCTGAGGTGCGCGATCAAATTGAAGCCACGGCAGGACATTCGCCAGGGCGGCGCGACATATCGAATGCCTATTTGGGAAGCAGCAAATAGGCCTACGCTGCAACCTGGGACGACGTACTTCTGATTTCTCACCCCGCCATCGGCCTTCGGGGGGGACCAGCCCCCCCCGTGACCCCTCCCGCAGGGGCCTGAGGCCCCTGTCCCCCCCTTTTTCCGCCCAGGGCTCCAAGCCTGCCCTAGGCGGAAAAAGGTTTTTTTAAAATTTCCCCCCTCAAGGTCTTGTCCGCTAGGGCGGCCCGGTGGTTTGCTTGGGTCATCAGAGGCAATGAGGAACCAACGCCAACCGGCTGCGGGCGAGCGCGCAACAGCATGGATAGCCGTTCGTACCGCCCAGGAGCCAAGGGATGATGTGCACCGAACTGAAACTGCTGACCATGGAAGAAGTCGCCCGAATCTTGAGGGTCCACCGTTCCACAATCTCGCGGCTGATCGCCTCTGGCGCTTTGCCAGCGCTCGCGATACGGTCCTGTACGCGGGTCAGGGGAACCGACCTGCGCAAGTTCATTGACAGCCAAATAGGGATGTCGACGGGAGAAAGCTCGATGGAGCGATGACCTATGGCAACTGTTACTATTGTTGCGCGGAAGCGCACCAAAGGCAAAAGCTACATCGTGCAGTACAAGGTGCCGGGAACCGGCGAGAAGAAACACCACGCCACGTACCGCACCTGGCATGAAGCCGATGCCGAACGGACGAAGCTGAAGCAGCTGCTATCCGGCGGCCAGGCCCCGGAAGACCGGGCCACAGCCGTGAAAAGCCGGAGCACGACCTTCGGGCAGGTTGCCGAGCAATGTTTGGCGGAATGGCGACGCAGGGTGAAGGAAGGGAGCATGAGCGCCGTCACCCTGGCAGGCTACCAAACCTTCCTGGCTCCCTTGGTGAAAGTATGGGGGAAGCGTCTGATTTCCAGCCTCACGCAGCAGGTCCTGCTGGATTATCGGGCAGACGTGTCGGATAGTTTTTCGCCCGCCTTGGCGAACAGGCGACTGTTCATCGCCAAGCAGGTCCTGTCCAAAGCGCTGCATGATGGCGTGATCCGACAGGACCCTTCGGCCAAAATCCGGTATCTGAGCGAGAAAGAGCACGAACGCAAAGCGTTCCTGTTACCGGAGCATGTGGATCGTCTGTTGGAGGAGGCGGCTCGGTCGTCCGCTAAGCATTATCTGCCGCTGATAATATTGCTGGCGGTTGAGCATGGCTGTAGCCGTCAGGAAATCCTTGATTTGAAGTGGACGGACATCGACTTCTCATTTCGAAATGAAGGGATGATTCGGTTCTATCGAACCAAGAACCAGCAAGAGCGGCTGCAACTGCTGATGCCCCGCACCAGGGCCGCATTGCTGGAAAGGAAGGAACATCTTCAAGAACGCCGGGAGCGGCGGCATATCACGGTGCGCGGGGACCACGTGCTTGGTCATTTGGACGGCACCAGAAAGAAGGAGTTTCGAAAGGCGTGGGCAGCTGTTTGTGCGGAACTCGGGATCGACGATTACCATTTTCACGATAACCGGCATACCTTTTGTACCAACATCCTGCTTGTTGGCGGGACCATGAAACACGCTGCCGTCATGATCGGGCACAAAGACGTGAGGATGACAGACCGGTATTGTAACCTGGAAGGGCTCATGGACAATGCCGTGCAACTAAAGCTGGCCAAGCACTACGCTGGTCCGCCCGAAGGGGACACAAAGGGAACACAACCCTTAATTCCCCTTCGGAAAACGAAAAACGGCAGGTGATAACCTGCCGTTTTCATTGTCGCATCGTGGTCGGGATGAGAGGATTTGAACCTCCGGCCCCTTGAACCCCATTCAAGTGCGCTTCCAGGCTGCGCTACATCCCGACATCGTCGCGAGGGAAGGTTGATACCCTTCGCCCCGTGGATTGTCAACAGGGAAAGCCGCAAGGCTCCCTTTATAATCTCGGCCTTTTCATTGACAGCGCGGCCCGCCGGAGGCACCTTCGTTTCAGGCGAGAAGAATCCGGCAATCACGGGCCCCCGGGCTGGGAGGACGCATGGACGAGAACGCCGCCAAAGACATCAACCAGTTTCTGACCTTCACCTTGGGCAAGGAGATCTTCGCCCTGGACATCGGCACCGTGCGCGAGGTGTTGGAGCTGACGACCATCACGAAGATTCCCCGCACCCCGGCTTACATGCGCGGGGTCATCAACCTGCGCGGCCACGCGGTGCCAGTGGTGGACATGCGCCTCAAGCTCGGCATGTCCAAGGGCTCGGACACGGTGGACACCTGCATCATCATCGTGGAGATCGACTTCGACGGCGAGCGCACGGTCATGGGCGCGCTGGTCGATTCGGTGCGCGAGGTCTTCGAGATGGCTCCCGAGGCCATCGAACCCGCCCCCAGGATGGGCGCGGCCGTGAACGCCGAGTATATCCGGGGCATGGGCCGCCAGGACGAGAACTTCATCATCATCCTGGACATCGGCCGCATCTTCTCGGCCGAGGAGCTGGCCCTGGTGCGGGGCATGGGACAGAAGGACGCCGCGCCCCGCGAAGCCGCGGCCTAGAAGTCCTCCGTCTCCCAGTTGGTCAGCGTGTCCCAGCGCACCTTGCCCTGGCTCTTCTTCACCTTGCGCAGGAGCACGTAGAGCGCTCCCGCGCCGCCGTCCTTGGGCTGGGCCGTGCAGAAGGCCAGCACCGCACGGCGCAGGGGTTCGCGGGTGAGCCAGGTCTGAATCTCCCGCTTGAGGATGCTCTGGCCGCCCGGGGAGTTCTTGCCCCGTCCGGTGATGAGCAGCACACAACGTCGCCCCTGAAGATAACTCTCGCGCAGGAAGAAGAGCAGGCCGTCATATGCTTGGTCCGCGTTGAGCCCGTGCATGTCCAGATGGGCTTCGTGCGAGAGTCGCCCGCTCTTGAGCATCTGGAATATCTTCCGGTCCAACCCGCGCACGACGCCGTGCATGTATTCCTCGGAAAACTCCAGTTCGAAGTCGATCTCGCCGCGCAGGAAACGGGCCAGGGCCTGGGCCTCGTCGTTGGCGGCCGGAGGGGCCGCCGGCTCGGGCGCGGCGGGGCGGGCCGTGACCTGACGGCCCTGGTCCTCGTGGATGCGGTCCACCCCCTGCATGGCGTTCAGGAAAAGATCCTCCTCGTCGCCGCCGGGGTCGGGAGCGGGCGTCGGCGGCTCCTTGGGCTTCGCGGGCGTGACATGGAACGGCTTGCCGCCGGCCGCCTTGAGAGCCGCCTTGACGGAGCGGGCGGTGATGGGCGCGGGTTTGTCGTCCGTGGCTTCGAGGGTCAGGGACTTGAGGTCGGAGAGGGACTTCATGCGTTTGGTCATGGCGGCTCCGGACGTTTCGTTGGCCCAGATGATGGGGCCGCCGGGCCCCGGCGTCAAGGGGGGCGACCCTTGACATCGCCGCCTTGTGACTCATCTTAGAACTCTGCGCCGTCCGGGATTTCCTGGACTTCACGCCCGGGCTTCTGTACAACCGGCAGGCCGCGCGGACTTGTTCCGCTTCCGGCCATCTTGACTTCAGAGCGAGGAACGGCATGCTCAAGATCGAAGACTTGCGCGTCTCAATCGGCGAGCGGGAGGTCCTCAAGGGGATCAACCTGCATATCCAGGAAGGGGAGACCTTCATCCTGTTCGGCCCCAACGGCTCGGGCAAGACCTCCCTGCTCATGACCCTGATGGGTTTTTCCGGCTACACCGTGACCGGCGGCCGGATCATCTTCCGAGGCCAGGATGTGACGCACGCCCCGTCCTACGAGCGCGCGCGCCTCGGCTTGGGCATGTCCTTCCAGCGCCCGCCGACCATCCACGGCCTGAAGACCCGCCATCTCGTGCAGATGTGCGGACAGGGGCGTCCGGTGGACGTCGAGGCCTTGGCCGAGAAGGTCAACTTTACGGACTTCCTGGAGCGCGACATCAACGCCGGCTTCTCCGGCGGCGAGATCAAGCGTTCGGAACTCCTCCAACTCATGGCCCAAAACCCCAAGCTCGTGCTTTTCGACGAGCCCGAGTCCGGGGTGGACCTGGAGAACATGCAGCTCATCGGCAAGGTGGTCCGCTCCCTGCTCTCCGGGGAGCTTTCGCCCCGGGCCCCGCTGTCCATGAAGGAGCAGAAGTCGCGCACCGCCCGCTCCGGGCTCATCATCACCCACACCGGCTACATCCTGGACTACGTCAACGCCGACCGGGGACAGGTGCTCTACAACGGGCACCTCTGCTGCGAGGCCCGGCCCCGGGACATTCTGGAGCACATCCGCTCCTACGGCTACCAGGAATGCGTGCGCTGCCTGCACTGAGGAGCAAGCCATGAGCAAAGTCGATCTTTCGAACTTCACCTTCCAGGGACTGGATCACGAGGCCATTCCCGACCTGCGCGTCCTCTCCGAGGCCGACAAGGAACAGCTCGTCATGACCGGCGTGGACGTGGAGGAGAAGGAGCGCAGCGCCTCCTTCCTGCACATGGACCACTCCAACGTCCACTGCGAGTCCAACGACCCGGCCGTGGAGATCATGGACATCAAGAAGGCCCTGGCCAAGTATGACGGGCTGCCCGAATACTTCTGGAAGCTCATCGACAAGAACCAGGACGAGTTCACCCGCGCGGCGGCCGAAAACCTCCACGGCGGCTACTTCATCCGCACGCGGAAGGGGGCCAAGATCGAAAAGCCGGTGCAGTCCTGTCTGCTCATCAAGGCCGACAAGGCCGGGCAGAACGTGCACAACATCGTGGTGGTGGAGGAGGATTCCGAGGTCCACATCATCACCGGCTGCCTCGTCTCGGATCAGCACACCGAGGGCGCGCACCTCGGCATCTCCGAATTCTACGTCAAGAAGGGCGGCAAGCTGACCTTCACCATGATCCACAATTGGGGCGAGAAGGTCACCGTGCGACCGCGCTCCTACGGTCTGGTGGAGGAGGGCGGCGTGTACCTGAGCAACTACGTGCTCATGAAGCCGGTGCACGACCTCCAGATGTATCCCACCATCCGCCTGGCCGGACGCGGGGCCGTGGCCCGCTTCAACTCCGTGGTCGTGGCCCCGGAGGGCTCCCTGCTCAACATGGGCAACCGGGTGATCATGGACGCGCCCGAGACCAGGGCCGAGATCATCTCGCGGACCATCACCACCGGCGGCACCATGATCGTGCCCGCCATGATCGAGGCCAACGCCGTGCCCGCGCGCGGACACCTGGAATGCAAGGGCCTCATCCTGGGCAAGGGCGTGATCCACGCCATCCCCGAGCTGAAGGGCACGGTGGCCGGAGTGGAGCTGTCCCACGAGGCCGCCGTGGGCAAGATCGCCCAGGAAGAGATCGAGTACCTCATGGCCCGGGGCATGGACGAGGAGGAGGCCACCTCGACCATCGTGCGCGGCTTCCTGAACGTGGAGATCATGGGCCTGCCCAAGAAGCTCCAGGACACCATCCAGAAGACCATCGCCGAGTCCGAGAAGGACATGTTCTAGGCCCCAGCGGGCCTTCGGAAACGCGGACGGCCCGGGCGAGAGTCCGGGCCGTTTTTTTCAGGTGACGCCATGCCGGGGTACAAGGGACACATCGCCGGGGCGCTCTGCGCCGCCGGGCTGCTGGGGCTGGGGCTCTGGCTCCTGGGCCTGCTGCCGCGGGACTGGCTGACCCTGGCTGGGCTCACTGGTTTCTGCCTCGTGGGGGCCCTGTTCCCGGATATCGACACCAAGTCCAAGGGCCAGTATCTGTTCTATGCCGCGCTGCTGGCCCTGGACGCGGGTCTGTTGTTCCAGAAGCGCTACGAATGGGCCGCCTACCTCGGGCTGGCCGCGATCATTCCGGGCGTGACCCCGCATCGGGGCTGGACCCACTCGGTCTGGTCCATGCTGCTCATCCCCCAGGCGGTCTGGGCCGTGCCGGTCTTCCTCTACGACCGCCCGGCCGCCGACTTCCTGCCCTACGCCCTGGCACTGGGCCTGGGTTACCTCTCCCATCTGCTCCTGGACGGCGAACTTTTCGGCCGAGGCGGACGCCGCATGAGATGAAAAAGGCCCCCGGCGGAAACCGGGGGCCGTGCGAGGCGTGCGACGTGGGGGGCGGGTATCAGGCGTTTTCCGTCGCGGCGGCCTCGTCTCCATTGGTCAGATCGCCTTCGAGGCGGGAGACCACCACCGCGCCGGTGGCGTCGCCCAGGACGTTCAGAGTGGTGCGGGCCATATCCATGACGCGGTCCACGCCTGCCACCAGGGCGATGCCCTCAAGCGGGATGCCCACCTGGGTGAAGACCATGGTGATCATGATCAGGGCCGCGCCGGGCACGCCCACCGAGCCCACGGAGGCCAGCATGGCCATGAGCAGGACGGTGATCTGCTTGTCCAGGGGCATGGGGATGCCGTAGACCTCGGCCACGAAGACCGCAGCCACGCCCATGTAGATGGCCGCGCCGTCCATGTTCACCGTGTTGCCCAGGGGGATGGAGAAGCTGGATACGGACTTGGAGGCCCCGAGCTTCTGCACCGAGCGCAGGTTGGAGGGCAGGGCGGCGGCGCTGGAGCAGGTGGTGAAGGCCACCAGGACCGGTTCGATCACGCCGCGCAGGAACTTCAGCGGCGACATGCCGCCGATGAAGCGCACGCTTGGCAGGTAGGTGATGCAGACGTGCGCCAGACTGGCGGCGTACATGACCACGATGATCTTGCCGAGCGGCAGCAGAACCTTGAGGCCGTGCAGGCTCACGGCGTAGGCCATGAGGCCGAACACGCCGATGGGGGCGTAGATCATGACGAGGTTGGTGACGCGGACCATGACGTCCGCCACCTGCTCGAAGAAGCGCAGCAGGGGGCGTCCGGTCTCGCCCATGGAACTCAGAGCGAAGCCGAAGACCACCGCGAAGAAGATGACCTGGAGCATGTTGCCCTTGGCCATGGCCTCCACGGGGTTGATGGGCACGATGTTGAGCAAGGTGTCGACCATGCTCGGCGGCGTGACCTCCTTGGCCTTCAGGCCGGTGGTGGCGAGGCTCAGACCTGTTCCGGGCTCGACCATGTTGGCCATGAACAGGCCGATGGCCACGGCGATGCCGGTGGTGGCGAAGTAATAGATGAGGGTTTTGGTGGCCACGCGGCCCAGCTTGCGGGCGTCATCGATGCCCGCCGCTCCGGCCACCAGGGTGGCGAAGACCAAAGGTACGACCACCATGCGTACCAGGTTGATGAACAGCTGGCCCAGGGGCTTGAAGAACGCTGCCTCCAGGTGTAAGGACGGGGCCACCATGCCGGCCAACAGGCCGGCGGCCATTCCGATGGCCATTTGCGTCGGGAGACTGAGCTTGCGGACTCCTCTCGACATGGGGATGCTCCTCTGGCTTCAGTGTGATGGGGGTTTCGGTCCCCATTACGCCGGGCGGCGCACGGTGGCAGCCGCGGCCGCCCGGTCCGGGGCACATGCCTCTCACGGACTCCTGCGGTTCGTGTCTTTGATTCTCCTTCCCGTCTTCTCCGCGCCCTAGTCGATGTCTTGATCCGGCTGGAGCAGCGGCGGGTTGCAGTCCACGGTTTCGGGGTACTTCAGGCCCGTGCCCGTGTTCAGCAGGACGACCTTGTCCGAGCGGGAGATCCAGCCCTTGCGGCGCAGTTCCATGGCCGCGGCCAGGGTGGTGGCGCCCTCGGGGCAGATGAACGCGCCCTCGCGCTTGGCGATCATCTTCTGGGCCTTGAGGGTTTCGGCGTCGTCGACGGCGATGGCGCAGCCTTTGGTCTTGGCGATGGCGTCCAGGACCAGGAAGTCGCCCAGGGCCTTGGGCACGGTGATGCCGAAGGCGCAGGTCTTGGCGTTCTCCCAGAAGGCCGATTCCTTCTTTCCTTCCTCGAAGGCCTTGACGATGGGCGCGCAGCCCGTGGCCTGCACCGCCACCAGTCTGGGCAGCTTCTCGCCGATCCAACCCATGGCCTGGAGTTCGCGCAGACCCTTGTAGATGCCGATGAGGCCCACGCCGCCGCCAGTGGGATAGAGGATCACGTCCGGAACCTCCCAGCCGAACTGCTCGGCCAGCTCCAGTCCCATGGTCTTCTTGCCCTCGATGCGGTACGGCTCCTTGAGTGTGGAGGCGTCGAACCAGCCGTGCTTTTTGACCGCCCGGGCCACGATCTTGCCCGCGTCGGAGATGAGGCCGTTGACCAGGAACAGCGAGGCTCCGGTGACGGCGATCTCCTTGCGGTTCATCTCCGGGGCGTCCTTGGGCATGACGATGACCGCACGGATGCCCGCCGGGGCGCAGTAGGCGGACCAGGCGCCGCCCGCGTTGCCGTTGGTGGGCATGGCCAGGGTTTTGATGCCCAGTTCCTTGGCGCGGGAGACGCCCACGGCCGCGCCGCGCGCCTTGAAGGTGCCGGTGGGGATGATGCCCTCGTCCTTCATGTACAGCTCCGGCATGTCCACGTCCGCGCCCAGGCGCTCGAAGCGGACCAGCGGGGTCATTCCCTCGCCGAGGCTGACGATGTTGCGCTCGTCGCGCACGGGCAGCAGTTCACGGTAGCGCCAGAGGGTAGCCGGGCGCTTGGCCAGTTCGTCCTTGGTCAGGGTCTTGGCGACCTTATCCAGTTCATAGGTCACGAGCAGGGGCGCGCCGCACTCGCAGAGCTGGATGACCTTTTCGCTGTCGTAGGTGGCCCGGCACTTGGGACAAAGCAGATTCTTCACGAACATCTCGTACCTCCTCAGGATTTCAACTGGGCGATGGCTTCGACCTCGACCTTGACCCCGCGCGGCAGGGCGGCCACGGCCACGCAGGAACGGGCCGGGGCATTGGCCGGGAAGTAGGTGGCGTACACCTCGTTCACGGCCGGGAACTCGGCCATGTCCGTGATGAAGACGGTGGTCTTGACCACGTCCTCAAGGGAGGCTCCGGCGGCCTTGAGCACGGCGGTCAGGTTCTCCAGGCTGCGGCGGGCCTGGGTCTTCACGTCCGCGCCGTCCACTTCCCCGGACTCGGGGATGAGCGGGATCTGGCCCGAGGCGAAGACGAACCCGCCGGCCTTGATGGCCTGGGAGTAGGGGCCGATGGCGGCGGGAGCCTGTTTGGTGACGACGATTTCCTTCATCTGAATGCTCCTTTTGTTTTCGGCGGCGGCGTCAGCGCTGGCCGCTCTTGATTTGGCGCATGTAGTTGTAGACCGTGTAGATGGACACGTTCATGACCTGGGCCACGTAGCCGACCATGCCCTTGATGAGGAACGCGCCCTCTTCGTCCAGGATGCGGATGAACTCGAGCTTCTCCTCCCGGTTCATGCCCGAGGGATGCTTGCCCGCCTTGCGGATCGCCGCCTCCATGACCGCGTCGTTGGTTTCGTTGATATAGGCCGCGAACGTTTCGCCCACACCTTTGTCCTCGGAGGTGTCCACGCGGGTGAGATCCTCGATGGCGCTCTGCATTGCCTCGAATTCGGAGAGGTCGAAATTGAGGCAGAACGCGCCGATGACCCGGCCCGCGCCGTCGCGGATGAAACTGGTGGAGGACTTGAGATGGTGGCCGCCGCGCGAGGTGCTCGGATAGTTCACGAGGTCGCGCACCGCATCGCCGTCCTTGCGCCAGGCCTTGATGACCAGGTTGGTGATGGGCGCGCCGAGCTTGCGGCCCGTGACCGTGCCCTCCAGGTGGACGAGGGAGTGCTCCAGATCCTGGAAGTCGTGCAGGGCGATCTCGCAGTTGCGGCCGAAGGTGCGCACCACGGTGCGGGCCACCCCCTTCAAGTTCTCGAAGATGGCCGCGCGTTCTGCGGGATCGACCGTCGTTTCGGCGACGGTTGCCAGGATCTGCTTCTCTTTCTTCGTGGCCATGGGGTGCTCCTTGTGACCGTTTGCACAAGCAGTATGGCTCAGCCCGAGCCTTCGCGTCAACAATTTTTTGTAAATTACAAAAAATTTTAAAAAGGAGACGAGGGGAGAAGGTCCAGGGCGCGGTGAAAAAAAGAAGGATCGGAGTCGAACAATGGGACGGCGGACAGCCTCTTTAGGGAACGGTGCGAGTGAATTTTCAGGACAGTCGCAGTCTTGGGACCGTGAAAAACCCCATAATCCGGACTGTAAAAGAATATATCAATAAAATAAATGGATTAATTGTAATTCTAGATAAAATCTAAAGTAATTCTAGAAGAAATGAAATAATCGTAACAAGCTGATTTTATGAGGAACAGTATTCGGCCCTTGTGAAGGAAAAAAGCGGGCGAGGGACAGGGTAGCCTGTTCGTTGCGGCCCAGGCACGGATCAGGAAAGCAGCAGCCGTTCGAGATCGAGGATCGTGCGCTCCAAGGTGAAGCGTTCCTCCACGCGTCGCCGGCCGGCGGCGCCCATGCGGTGGCGCAGATCCGGATCCCGTACCAGGAGTTCCAGATCGGCGGTCAGGGCTTCCGCGTCGCGGACCGGGCTCAGCAGACCGGTTTCACCGTGGACGACCACCTCCGGGATGTTGCTCGTGTCGAAGGCGGCCACGGGGAGCCCCATGCTCATGGCCTCCGTGAGCACGTAGCCGAAGCCCTCCCAGAGCGAGGGCAGGGCCAAAATATCGATGGATGCGTAGAACCGCTTCATTTCCTTGACGAAACCAAGAAAGCGCACGTTCTGATCCAGGCCCAGGGCCGTGGTCCGGGCGCGCAGGTCGCGCTCCAGTTCGCCGGCACCGGCCAGGAGCACGGTCACGTCCAGCCCACGCTGACGAAGCAAGGCCGAGGCCTTGAGGAGGTAGACGTGCCCCTTCTGCTCCGTGAGTCGCCCGGCGCAGCCGATGACCACTCGGCCGGGAGTCCTGGGAACCAGGGGCTCGGTGGACAGGGCGTCGAAGGCGGGCAGGTCCAGGCCGTTGTGGACCACTGCGGTCCGTTCCAGGGGGATGAGGTCCGGGTTCTCGGCCAGGACCATGCGCCGGGTGTGTTCGGAATTGCAGAGCAGATTGGTCAGCACATGTTGGAAATACAATCGGTTGAGAAACGTATTCCTGGTGGGTAGGGCGATGCCCCGGCGGAAGACGATCCGGCGTACGCCTGCAAGCTTGGCGGCCAGTCCCCCAGCCTTGACGTCCGAGGGAAGAGCCAGGATCACCGTGTCCACCGCGTTGTGGCGGAAGAAACCGCCCAATCGGCGTAGGACCGCCGGGTTGAGAAAGCTCAGATTGCCCAGGGGCAGGCGCAGGAGCGGGATGCTCGGTTCACTGGACAGGCGCTCGCCCAATTCGGAGGGGGCGTTGGTCACGGCGCAGACGCGCCAGCCGCGCCGGGCCAGGAGCAGGGCGTGGGTATGGAACCACTGCTCCCCTCCGCCCCAGGCCCGATTGGAGTCGAACAGGCAGAGGGATCGCGTCATGCGTCCGCTTCCTGGGCCAGGACCGCGGCTGTTAGCGGCGCGATGGCCCGCAGGCTCGGGCAGATGGTGATTCCGGCCGATTCCAGGGCCGCCAGCTTGTCGGCCACGCCGCCCTCCCGTTCCAGGATTGCGCCCGCGTGGCCCAGGCGGCGGCCCGGAGGGGCGGTGCGCCCGGCGATGAAGCAGAGCACGGGCTTGGGATAGGCCGTGGCCGTGACGTATGCGGCCAGTTCCTCCTCGGCGCTGCCGCCGATCTCCCCGAGCACGAGCACGGCCCGGGTGGGCTCGTGTCCGGCCAGCAGGTCCAGGGCCTGGACAAAGGACGTGCCCACGAAGGGGTCGCCGCCGATGCCCAGGCAGGCCGACTGGCCGATGCCCGCCGCGCTGAGCCGGGCGGCGGCCTCGTAGGTCAGGGTGCCGCTGCGCGAGAGCAGGGCCACCGGACCGGGGGTGAAGGGGTCGGCCGGGAGGATGCCGAGCTTGATCTGGTTCGGCACGAGCAGGCCTGGGGTGTTCGGGCCCACCAGGCGGGTGCCGCCGCCGCGCAGGCGGTCCAGGACCCGGAGCATGTCCCGCTGGGGGACGCCCTCGGTGATGCAGACCACCCACGGGATTCCGGCCTGGGCCGCCTCCAGGACGGCGTCCGCCGCGCCGCACGCGGGCACGAAGATCACCGAGGCGTCGATGCGCTGGTCCCGCGCGGCCTGGGCCACGGAGTCGTAGACCGGCAAGCTGTGGACCTCCTGACCGCCCTTGAAGGGCGTGACCCCGGCCACGACGCGCGTGCCATAGTCGAGCATGAGCTTGGTGTGCAGCTGGCCTTCGCGGCCGGTGATGCCCTGGACGAGCACCCGGCTTTCGGCGTTCAGCCCCAGCCCGTCGGAGAGCGGAACCGCCCGGCCGGCGCGGCGCTGGGCCGGGGAATACTCCTGGGGCGCATTGGGGGGCGTGCCCGGCTTGAGCTCGGCCAGGGCCCGGATCGCTCCGGCCATGTCCCGGACCAGGATGATGCCCGGCAGCTTCAGGGCCTCCAGGATGGCCAGCCCGGCGGTCGCGCCGTTGCCGGACATGCGCACCACCACCGGCTTGGTGGGCTTCCGCCCGTGCAGGGCCTGGCGCAGGGCCAAGGCCACCTTCTCGCAGGAGAGGATGCCGCCGAATAGGTTGATGAACACGGCCTCCACGCGGGAGTCGCCGAAGAGCAGGGCCAGGGCGGTTTCCATGCGCTCCTGGTCCGCGCCGCCGCCCAGGTCCAGGAAGTTGGCCGCGGGCAGGCCCGCCAGGTTGAGCAGGTCCATGCTGGCCATGGCCAGGCCCGCGCCGTTGCCCATGAGGCCGACCCAGCCGCCGAGCTTGACGAAGGCCAGGCCCGCCTCGCGGGCCGCGTTCTCCTCGGGCTCGTGGTGGTCGGCGCGGCGGTAGGCCGCCAGGTCCGGCCGCAGATCGACCACGTTGTCGTCGATCTCGACCTTGCCGTCCAGGGCTAGCAGGCGACCGTCGGCCGTCAAGGCCAGGGGGTTGATCTCGGCCAGGAGCAGGCCGTCCTCGCGCGTGGCCTTGGAAAGCGAGGCCAGGAGGGACTCGAACGCGGGCCAATGGTCACGGGAAAGCCCCAGGTGGAAGAAGGCCGCACGTACTTGATGGGGGGTCGGGCCCTCGGTTGCGTCTACAATCTGGTGCAGGAGGTTGTCGCCGGCCTGGGACTCGATTTCAACCCCGCCCTGTCGGCCCGCACTGAGCACCAGCCCCCGGGCCGCTCGGGAGACGGACAAGGAGAGATAGAACTCCCGCGTTACGGCGACGGCGGGCTCCAGCCGCAGAAAGGGTGGGCGGCGGCCCTTGATGGGCAGATCGAAAAGCGCGCGGGCGGTTTCCGCCAGGTCTTCGAGCCGTTCCACCCGGCGGATGCCGCTGGCCTTGCCTCGTCCGCCGGCGAGAACCTGGGTCTTGAGACACCAGGGCGCGGGGAAGGGGGGATTCACGGATTCCGCTTGGCCTGGTTCCAGGGCCAGGCCCGGTGGCACGGGCAGACCGTGCCGGGCGAAGAGAAGCTTGCTGTGATGTTCGTCGAGGAGCATGATCTTCCGGTGGTCCGCCGGGTCGCATCCGGCGCGGGCGGCGGCTGTCCCGCGACGGTCTGTACGGCATTGCTCTCATAGGGAGAATTTCATACAAGCGCAAGAAGGGTCACGAAAACGGGAAGCATAGGCGCGATGAACGGATTTGACGAATTGGCCAATACATTGTCTCAGGAAGTGCTCGCCGAAATGGCCGAGAACTTTTTCGGGGCGCGCAGCCGTCTGGATGCCCTGCTGGAAGGGTTCCAGGCCTTGGCTGCACAGTTGCGCGCCATCCAGACCCAGGTGCGGACGCGGTTTTCCGTGCTCCACCACCTGCTGCTCCGGGGACGGGAGGCGCGGGCTTTTTATCTGGCCATCGGCGCGGACCCCGAACTGGCCGGGTTCGCCGAGCCGTCTCCGGCCTTGTCCGTGGAGGGACCGGCCTTCGCCCTGACCCTTTCCGGCCGCTATGCCAAGACAGTGCTCGCGGCTTACGCCGAGGTCCGCTCCGAAGCCCACGACTTCATGCAGGGCCGTATTTACGTGGATGCTCATGATCGTGGCCGCCGCAGGCTCACGGTGCATTATTCCCAGGTCGTGGCCCTGCACGCCCAGGTCAATGAGACGATCCGCAAGGTCAACGAGAATCTGAAGCCGTCCAGCGTGATGCAGTATGTGAAGACGTTCAATCCGGAGAAGGAATCCCGGGAACGGGTGGCGGGCGTGCCGAGCAACGGCTACTCCGAGAGCATGGACTCGGAATTGCGCTATCAGCCTGTGGATTTCGACTCCCTCGGCCTGCGCGCCATGCCGGAACTGCCCGAAGCCGGGGAAGCCGCCCCGGCCGTGCGCGCGTTCTGCGCCCGCGTATGCAGGGAAAACGAGGCCGAGGTGCGGGCGGTGCTCGCCGAGTTGGAGGCCGCCGCGGCCTTGGCTCGCCAGTCTGGAAAAAAGGAGAGAAAATGAATCCGTTGCGTCGATTCGTCGTCGTGGTGGTCGTGATGACGCTGCTTGCTCCGGCTTTGGCTTTGGCTCAGCAGACCGCGCCCAAGGCGGAACAGAAGGCCCCTGAAGCCCAGGTGGAGAAGAAGGCCGAACCCAAGGCGGAACAGAAGGCGGAAGCCAAGACGGAGCAGAAGGCGGAAGCCAAGCCCGAACACAAGGCGGGCAAGGCCGAGCACAAGGCCGAAAAGAAGCAGGATCCCGCGAACAAGGGGCGTGTGCCGGTGGTGGTGGATTATGAGGGCGAGGACGCCCTGGGCCAGAGGTTGGCTTTCGAACTGCGCGAGGCCTTCCGCGCCTCGGCCGGGTTCCGGTTGGCCGGTGCCGGGGACAAGGGGTTGCGGCTGCGGTTGCGGGCTGTCCCCGAGTTCAAGGACCGGCCCGGGCTGGGTTCGATCTACGCCGTGTCCTGGCTCTTCTCCGAGGGCGGCAACGTACTCTCCTATTTTCTGGATTCCGGGCTTGGCATGATCGACGAAGGCTCACTCAAGCGGGAGGCCCAGTCCCTCACCGCCCGCACCGACGAGCTTTCCGGCCGTTTCGCCTATCTCCTCTCGGAGTGAGGCGTCAGATGAGTTTGATGGCCTTCAATTCGGGAACGAGACGATTCTTGATTTCGGCTTTGGCCACGAAGGCGTCCGCCTGACCGCCGAAGAAGGATTTGCAGACGTTTTTGGTGTCCGAGAAGGCCGAAATCATCACGAGCTTGAAGCTCTCCAGCACGTCGTTCCGCCGTTCGGCTTCGATTTCGCGCATGCGGCGGACCACCTCGTGGCCGTCCATGCCGGGCATTTTGATGTCCATGAACACGGCCTGGAACGGCTCGCCGTTGTCATACTGTTCGGCGAACAAGGACAGAGCGCGCTCTCCGTCCGTGGCGATCCGGCATGCGCCGTAGGGCGCGAGCTTCTTGCTCAAGAGGTGCGCCACGCGCTCGTCGTCGTCCACCACGAGAAAGTTCATATTCTCCTCTCCTGTTGTGCGAAGCTCGATACTCAATGGTATGCCCGGGGGAGAAAAAGCTGTCAATGATTCCGTCGGGACAGGGCCTGCGCACGCAGTTCGCGCAACCGTCGGCCCGATTCCGGACCGAGATCGCGGAGCGCCTCGGGCAGGCGCACTGCGCGGATGACATGACGGTCGGCCAGGGCGTCGGCTCGGAAGTCCAGCCCCTGATCGGCCTTGGCCAGTTCCAGAAGCGGCTCCAGCAGATCACGGGCGGCCTCCAGGAGGTCCACCCGGGAGCCCGGGCGCAGTTCGTCGTAGCGGGCCGCCTTCATGTGCAGCAGGGCCGCGATCTCCCCGGCGCGGATGAACGCCTCGGGCAGACGCAGGCGTGATCCCAGGGCCCGGGCGGGAGGCGCTCCGAGAGCCTCATGGCCGATGTGTCGGGGCCATTTTTCCGGCGGGGTCAAAGCCTTCCCCAGGTCATGACAGATCGCCATCCAACCGGGAAGAGGCGCTCCCGCCAGTCGGTCGAGCACGGCCAGGGTGTGCGCGAAGACGTCGGAATCGTGGAATGGCCGCGGCCCGGCCGGCACATCGCGGCACCGCTCCAGTTCCGTGAGCCAGGGCTTGAGACAGCCGGTGTCGGCCAGACTGCGGAAAAAGAGCGCCGGGCGGGCTCCGGCCAGGGCCTTGAGCACCTCGCGGCCCACGCGCTCGGCGGCCAAGTCGGCGAGAAGACCGGCCTCGGCGGCGCGGCGCATGGCCGCGAGCAATTCACCGTGGGGCGTGAAGCCCGGCAATACGGCCAAGAAGCGCGCGGCCCGGTAGGCCCGTAGCGGGTCTACTTCCAGGGCGTCCGGGGAGCAGGGCCGCAGAACGCGGTGGCGCAGATCCTCCAGGGCCAGGGGATGGCAATGCAGTTCGCCGTCTTCGTCCAGAGCCAGGGAGTTGACCGTGAAGTCGCGGGCCTCCAAGTCGGACTTCAGCGTACCGCCACGGGGGAAGGCGTACTCCGAACCGTCCAGCCAGAACACGGGGAAGGCCTTGCCAACTTTGAACGCCTTCGGAAAGCGCCGCTGGAATTCCTCCTCGTCGGCCTCGGTCACGAGAAAGTCCTTGTCGGTCTGGGGCTCACCGAGTAAGAGATTGCGGACGGAGCCGCCCACGAGCAGGATGCGCATGCGTCAAAGGTAGCACGGGGCCGCGCTCCACGCCAGGACCGAATCTTCAATGACCGCGGACATTCTCCTCTGGGCCGGAGGTGATGCGGCGACCGGGCCGTTGACCCCGGACACGCTCGCCTCGGCTCACGCCCTCTGGGCCAGGGATGCGGTCTCCTTCGGCCGCTGGCTTCCGGGCGACTTCGTGTTGCCGCCAGGCGGTTCCCGTCCGGTCTGGCGTTCCGCCCGCGCGGCGATCTCTCCTGTTTTTCTCGTGGGCCATTGTTTCTCGACCATGGATTTGACTTGGAAATTGTTGGACGCGGGCGTCCTGCCGGAGTGGGGGAGCGTGCTGGCCGTGAGCCAAGAACGTGGCCGAGGACAGTTGCGCCGCCACTGGGTTTCCCCGCCTGGCAATCTCTACGCCAGCCTTGTCCTGCCGCCGCCGCGCGCGGGTTGGGGTGAGCTGCTGCCGCTCCTGGCGGGATGGTGCTTCAGTCTGGCCCTGGAGGGACTGGGTGTGCCGACGCGCCTCAAGTGGCCCAACGATTTTCTTCTCCTTGACCAGAAGGTCGCCGGGATGCTCATCGAGGAGCGTGGCGGCAGACTGGTGCTGGGATTCGGCCTGAATCTGGCCGAGGTTCCGGCTGCGGGAGACTTGCGCCGGGATCGCGCGATTCCGGCCACGGCGCTGCTCCGGGAGGGGTATTCGCTGACCCCCCTGGAGGCCTGGAATACGCTTGTAAACGCCGTGAGAAAGGTCTATACGGACACTTCCGATGTCGTTGACCCCTCTCGTTTTCCTCCCCTCGTCACGGAGCGTCTCGCCTGGATGGGCCGGCGGGTGCTCGTCCTTGAGGGGGGAGAGGTCGCCTATCAGGCGAGAATAGCTGGACTTTCATCCTCCGGCGGGCTTCTGGTCGAGCACGACGGCAGGCTGGACGTCTTGTATTCCGGGAGTGTGGCCCCGTTGTAGGGGGCGCGGTCGCGGCGCGGATCAACCGTGCATGGGGGAATGCGGGCCATGAGAGTCAAGTCGTTCGAAGAGGTGCTCAAGGAACTCCGGGGAAAGCCCATTGTTGTGGCCAACCGGGGCATCCCCGCCCGGCGCATCTGCCGGTCGATCACCGAGATGTTCGAGGGCGTGGCCGTGATGACGGCCACCGACACGGACAAGACGTCGCCCGCCACGACCGGCGCACATGAACTCCTCCTTCTAGGGGAAGATCCGCGCTCCTATCTGAATCTCGACCTGATCATCAAGCTGGCGCGCGACCGGGGCGCGATCGCCATCCATCCGGGCTGGGGCTTCGCGGCCGAGGACGACACCTTTCCGGCCAAGTGCGCCGAGGCGGGCATCGCCTTCATCGGCCCCACTCGCGAGGCCATGCACACCCTGGGCAACAAGGTGGCCGTGCGCAAGCTGGCAGAAGAACTGGGCATCCCGGTAGTGCCTGGGTCGCCCGAAGCGGTGAGCGTGCCCGAGGCCCGCGAGATAGCCAAGAAGATCGGCTTCCCGATCATGCTCAAGGCCGAGGGCGGCGGCGGCGGACGCGGCATCTACGAGGTCTTTTCCGAGGACCAGCTGGAGTCGGCCTTCTCCAAGGCTTCGGCGCTGGCCCAGGCGTCCTTCGGCAACCCGCGCCTGTACGTGGAAAAGCTGCTCACCTCGGTGCGCCACATCGAGATTCAGGTGGCCGCCGACAAGCACGGCAATGTCTTCGCCTTCGACGAACGCGACTGCACGGTGCAGCGCAACCACCAGAAGCTCATCGAGATCACGCCCTCGCCCTGGTCCAAGATGACCCCGGAACTGCGGGAGCGACTCAAGGAGTACTCCCGCCGCCTGGTCTCCGCCGTGGGCTACTATTCTTTGTGCACCGTGGAGTTCCTGGTGGACAAGGACGCCACGCCGTATCTCATCGAGGTCAACACCCGCCTCCAGGTGGAGCACGGCATCACCGAATGTCGCTACGGCATCGACCTGGTGGAGGAGCAGATCGCCATCGCCTTCGGGGCGAAACTGCGGTTCACCGAGGAGAACACCAAGCCCTTCCAGTGGGCCATGCAGGTGCGCGTGAACTGCGAGGATCCGCAGAAGGACTTCTCGCCCAACGCGGGCCGCATCGCCCGCTACGTCTCTCCGGGCGGCCAGGGCGTGCGCATCGACTCCTGCATCTGCGCGGGCTACAACTTCCCGGCCCAGTACGACTCGGCGGCCTCGCTGCTGATCACCTATGGCCGCACCTGGATCAAGGTCGTCCAGCTCATGCGCCGTGCCCTGCGCGAGTACATGATCGGCGGGCTCAAGACGACCATCACCTTCCATCGCCAGGTGATCAAGAATCCCGACTTCATCAGCGGCGACTACGACACGAATTTCGTGCGCGACAAGCGTCACGAACTCATGGCTTACCGGGACAAGGAGCCGGATTCCCTTCGCCTGTCCCGTCTGGTCTGCGAGATTTCGGCCAGGGGATACAATCCCTTCGTCCAACTCGGGGAGTATCGCGGCCGCGAGGACCGGCGCCTGGGAACCTTCAAGTTCGTGCGTCCGCCGGAGACCTCCTCTTGGTTCGAGCCCCGCGTCACCCGGGGCATGAGCCGCGACGCCATCCTGAACGCCCTGCGCGAGGACCGGGAGCAGGGCATCGTGCATTTCACGGACACGACCACCCGCGACATCACCCAGTCCAACAGCGGCAACCGGTTCCGTCTGGCCGAGGATCGGCTCGTGGGCCCCTATCTGGACCGCTGCGGTTTCTTCTCCCTGGAGAACGGCGGAGGCGCGCATTTCCACGTGGCCATGCTGGCCAACATGACCTACCCCTTCTCCGAGGCGGCGGAGTGGAACAAATTCGCGCCCAAGACGTTGAAGCAGATCCTCATCCGCTCCACCAACGTTCTGGGCTACAAGCCGCAGCCCAGAAACCTGATGCGCCTCACCGGCGAGATGGTCTGCGAACACTACGACGTCATCCGCTGCTTCGACTTCCTGAATCACGTGGAGAACATGCGGCCCTTCGCCGAGGTGGTCCTGGCCTCCAAGCGGCACATCTTCGAGCCCGCGTTGTCCATGTCCTGGGCCAAGGGCTTCGACGCCAAGTACTACCTGGAAGTCACCGACGAGATCCTGGCCATGTGCGCCGACGTGGCCGGCGTGAGCAGGAAGAAGGCCCAGCGCCTGATCATGCTCGGGCTCAAGGACATGGGCGGCGTCTGCCCGCCCCGGTTCATGCGCGAGATCATCGCCGCCATCCGCAAGAAGTACCCCGAACTGGTGCTGCATTCCCACCGGCACTATACGGACGGCCTGTTCGTGCCGACCATGGGCGCGGCCGCCGAGGCCGGTGCCCACGTGGTGGACGTGGCCATCGGCGCGGCCGTGCGCTGGTACGGCCAGGGCGAGGTGCTCTCCACGGCGGCCTACATTGAGGACGAACTGGGCCTCAAGAGCCACCTGGACAAGGACATGATCCGGGCCACGGGCTTCGCCCTGAAGCAGATCATGCCTTACTACGACCGCTATACCGCGCCGTACTTCCAGGGCATCGATCACGACGTGGTCCAGCACGGCATGCCCGGCGGCGCCACCTCCTCCTCGCAGGAGGGCGCGCTCAAGCAGGGCTACATCCATCTGTTGCCCTACATGCTCAAGTTCCTGGCGGGCACACGCAAGATCGTGCGCTATCATGACGTGACCCCCGGCTCGCAGATCACCTGGAACACGGCCTTCCTGGCCGTGACCGGGGCCTACAAACGCGGCGGCAACATCGAAGTGCGCCGTTTGCTGAACATCCTGGACATCGTCAACCTGGCCCCGGCGAAGGATCTGACGAGCCTGGAGAAGGAGGCCCGCCTGGACCTCTACCGCGACAGCAACGACGCCTTCCGCAACCTGCTTCTGGGAAAGTTCGGCAAGCTGCCCCTGGGGTTCCCGGAAGACTGGGTCTACCAGAGCGCCTTCGGCAAGGACTGGGAAAAGGCCCTTGCCGAGCGCACCGAGGAGTCGCCCTTGGCCAGCCTCTCGGACGTGGATCTGGACGCCGAGCACCGTGTCATCTCCCAGCGCATCGGCCGTGAGCCCTCGGCCGAGGAGTTCGTGCTCTACCTGAACCACCCGGCCGACGCCATCAAGACCATCGACTTCTACGAGAAGTACGGCAACCCCAACAACCTGCCGCTGGACGTCTGGTTCGAGGGATTGGAGAAAAACCGGCCGTTGCACTTCCAGGGCGATTGCGGCAAGCCGCACACCATGCGCATCCTGGACATCTCCGAGCCCGACGAGCACGGCATGAGCACGGTGCGTTACGTCATGGACTCCGAGATCATGAGCCACATGGTCAAGGTGCGTGAGCCCCTGCATGTGGACAAGGACGCCGAGGAGATGGCTGATCCGGGCAACCCGTATCATGTTGGTTCGCCCTCCAACGGCGACCTCTGGGTCATGCACGTGCGCCCCGGCGATGTGGTCAGAAAGGGCGAAGAGATCTTCAACATCTCCATCATGAAGCAGGAGAAGGCGATCATCGCGCCCGTGGACGGCGTGGTGCGTCGCGTGCTCAAAGTCGCCAACTTCCAGGAGGACCGCAAGATGGTCCCGGTGAAGGAAGGGGAACTTCTCGTGGAGCTGGGGCCCAGCCCCCGCACCTGTCCCACCTGCAAGGGGTTCATCCCCCTGGAAGATTGCAAATATTGCCCGAGATGCGGGCAGAAGTTGGAGGTCGCCGCCCGCAAGGGGTGAATGCGTCCAATCATTGACGAAAACGGGTTTGAAGGGATAAATTAACTACCCCTCGGCCAGGGGTTTTTGCTCCGGCACGACCGGGCACCGACATCGACCACGTCAAGGAGGAGTGCATGGCCACGGTACAAAAGAAGGCGGCCGCCAGGAAGGACGCCCCCAAGGACGCCGCAGCGCCCGCCAAACCGGTTGCCCAGAAGGACGAGCTCTTGCAGCGAATGGTCCTGACCGGCCCCGACATCGTGGCCATCGGCGAAGAGGCCGAACTGCTCGTCGGGGGAAAGAACTACAACACCGCCATCATCAGTCAGGTGGGGTACATCCGCGCCCCCCAGTTCCGCGCCATCTCCTCCATCGCCTTCCATAAGATTCTCGACGAAACCCGGGTGAACGCCTCGGTGGTCCGCTCCCTGGTCGACAAGGAGTACAACTCCACCGACTGGAGCAACGACGAGATCAACAAGGATCCTGAATATCTGCGCAAATTCGTGCGCGCCGTGGCCCTGAAGATCCGCGCCGAGTCCGTGAAGCAGAAGGGCACGCCGATCAAGCTGCGGACCTTCATCAACAACGTGGTCGAGGGCTTCGCCACCTCGCCAGAGGGCATCGACCAACTGCGGAAGCGCTCCGTTCTCGTGCAGGCGGCCATTCTTTCCGTGGAACTGCCCAAGGACGTGGCCGACGCCGTGCGTCAGGCCTACCAGGCCATCTGCAAGGAAGCGGCCATGGAGAACGAGCCCGTGGCCGTGCGCTCCTCGGCGGCGGGCGAAGACAGCCGCAAGAAGGCCTTCGCCGGGCTTCAGGACACCTACCTGAACATCGTGGGCGAAGACCAGGTGGTCGAAGCCTATCACTGGGACTGTTCCTCGGCCTACAACCTGCGCAGCATGACCTACCGCCGCGAGGCCATTCTGGACGCCGTGATCCAGGCCGAGGCCACCGGCAACGACGAACTGGCGGAGCAGGCCAAGAAGGAATGGGCCATCGAGGGCACCTCGCTCTCGGTCTGCATCATGCGCATGATCAATCCGGTGATCTCGGGTACGGCGTTCTCCGCCGATACGGCCACCGGTTGCCGGGGCACCGACCGCAACGATTTGGTCTCCATCGACGCCAGCTACGGCCTCGGCGAGGCCGTGGTGGGCGGCATGGTCACCCCGGACAAATTCTACGTCTTCCAGCGCGACGACGGCTCGGAGGTGGTCATCCGCTTCATGGGCTGCAAGGAGCGCAAGATCGTCTACGAGGACGACCGCTCGGGCACCAAACTGGTCAAGGTGGATGAGAACCTCGTCTACCGCTGGTCCCTGTCCCTGGCCCAGGCGGAAGAGGTGGCGCGCGGCGTGCGGGCCATCTCCAAGGCCTACGGCGGGATCATCATGGACACCGAGTTCTGCATCGACTCCTCGGATCGTCTCTGGTTCGTACAGGCCCGGCCGGAGACCCGCTGGAACGAGGAGTTGGAGAACCACCCCCATACGATTTTCATGCGCCGCCGCGAGGTGGAGCCCAAGCATGTGGCGGACGCCGAGATCATTGTCGAGGGCAACGGCGCCTCCCGCGGCGCGGGGCAGGGCACGGTGCGCTTCCTGCGTTCGGCCCTGGAGCTGAACAAGGTCAACAAGGGCGACATCCTGGCCGCCGACCGCACCGACCCGGACATGGTTCCGGGCATGCGCATCGCCTCGGCCATTCTGGCCGACGTGGGCGGCGACACGAGCCACGCGGCCATCACCTCCCGCGAACTGGGCATCCCGGCGGTCATCGGCATCCAGCGGATGGAGGCCCTGCGCTCCCTGGACGGCTGCGAGGTCACGGTGGACGGCTCGCGGGGTCGGGTCTACCGGGGCCTGCTCCCGCTCATCGAGGTGGGCGGCGAGATCGACGTGAGCCAACTGCCGACCACCAAGACCAAGGTCGGCCTGATTCTGGCCGACGTGGGCCAGGCCCTGTTCCTCTCGCGGCTGCGCAATGTGCCGGACTTCGAGGTGGGACTGCTGCGCGCCGAGTTCATGCTCGGCAACATCAGCGTCCATCCGTTGGCCTTGGAGGCCTACGACAACGGCACCCTGGACCGGCTCGTGCAGGAGAAGCTCAAGGAGCTGGATTCTCACCTGACCAAGGTGATGAAGGACCAGCTGGCCTCCGGCCTGATCACCATGCATCTCTCGTTGCGGTCCTACGTGGGACGGCTCACAGGCCTGTCCCGCGAGATGGAGGCCCTGTCCGAGGGATCCGGTGCCAGGGGCACCGACGAGGTTCTGGCCCAGCATCGCCGCATGCGTGAACTGGAGAAGCGCCTCGACGAATGCATCGAGCACGCCACCGAGCGCCTGGACAGCCTGAAGACCTCCGTGGACCTGGGAGCCCACTTGGCCGTGGTCCTTGGGCACTTCGATCTGCTGGAGCCCGCTCCGCTCAATGATCCCGAGGCGCTCAAGCTGCGCCAGGACCACGAGCGCGACGTGCAGGCCCACATGGCCCGGGTCAAGGACGATCCCAAGGTTCTCGAAGTGCTGGACCGCATCCGCGCCCTGCGCGAGGAAGTGGCCCTGAAGATGGGCCTTGAGTCCGAGATGGACGAGGCCCGCACGCTCTCCTACCGGATCAAGAAGCTTCTGGACTCGCGCGGTTTCCGCACCGGCAAGGAAAACTACATCCAGACCCTGTCCCAGGGCTTGGCCCTGTTCGCCATGGCCTTCTACGGCAAGGACATCGTCTACCGGACCACGGACTTCAAGTCCAACGAGTACCGCAACCTCCTGGGCGGTTCCTTGTTCGAGAATCACGAGGACAACCCCATGCTCGGCTACCGGGGCGTGTCCCGCAACATCCACGACTGGGAACTGGAAGCCTTCAAGCTGGCCCGGGGCATCTTCGGCGGCAAGAACCTCTGCCTCATGCTGCCCTTCGTGCGCACTCTGGAAGAAGCCCGCAGCATGAAGCGTTACCTGAAGCAGGTGCACAATCTTCAGTCCGGCAAGGACGGGCTCAAGCTCATCCTCATGTCCGAGATTCCGTCCAACGCCATCCTCTGCAAGGAGTTCCTCCAGGAGGTGGACGGCTTCTCCCTGGGGTCCAACGACATGACCCAGATGGTCCTGGCCACGGACCGCGACAACGCCCGGCTCCAGCACATCTATGACGAGGAGGATCCGGCGGTGGTCTGGGCCATCCTGGTCACGATCTTCGCCGGCCAGAAGTACGGCAAGAAGGTCGGCTTCTGTGGTCAGGGCGTGTCCAACAGCGTCATCCTGCGCGGCCTGGTGGCCATCGCGGGCATCGTCTCGGCCTCGGTGGTCCCGGACACCTACCACCAGACCAAGATGGACATGGGCGCGGTGGAGGCCGAGAACATCGCCTGTTCCGAGCTGGGATCCTGGATCAAGCTCCAGCACTTCAATCGCCTCAAGAAGCTTTTGGAGGACAACGGTTACGGCCACATCCTCAAGAAGTACAAGAGCCCCGAGGATCTCATGGAATGGTACGAGGGTGAGCTGGACCGCTTCGCCGAACAGCTCCGCGACCACATGGAGACCGCCAAGGAGCAGTTCTATCGCCAGGAGATGGACCAATACCGGGCCACGTTCCACAAGCCCGTGATCTACGCCAGCTGGGATTGGGACCAGACCGTGCGCAATGCCCTGCACCACGCCGGGTTCGCCGACTTCGCGGAGCAGGCAAAGGCCCTGGAGGCCCAGCGTGCCAAGACCTTCTGAGTCTGAAGGCACATGAAATGAAAAGCCCCGGTCCGCGCGCGGATCGGGGCTTTTTTTCATCGCGTCCGGGTTCAGTCGCCGGAGCCGAGGAGTACGCGCGGTCCCGCGCCGGGGACTTCCGTGGGCCGGATGGTGATGCGCGGGGTCAGATCCGGGTCGATCGCCACCAGGGCGTCGCGGACCGCCTCGGCCCGCGTCCGGCCCAGCGCCCGGAGGGCCGCGTCGTCCTTGGGCCGGGAGTCGGCAACGGCCTTGAACATGTCCTGATAGGGGAGTTCCTTGATCATGCCGATGAGGTTGCGCGGCTTGTCGATGGGCTCCTCCTTGTAGACCTGGAAGAGCAGGTCGGTGGCCTCCTCGCTGCCGGGTTTCCAGCGCATTTCGTCCACGCTGGTGGCGGCCTGTTCCTTGCGCGAGAGGTCGTTGAAGCGTTCTTCGCGCATGCGGCGGCGGACGTAAGCCTCGCCCAGGCTTTCCCGGTCGTTCTCGTCTGCCTGGGGCACGAGGCCCAGGGTCAACGAACGGCGCGACTTCATGAGGTCCGCCACCTGCTTGAGGGCTTCCCGATTGGCTTGGCTCAGGCGGTCGTCGCCGGGAGTGAAGGCCACGTATTCCAGGTTGCTGCCGCTGGAGCCGCCCAGGAGGCCGCCGATGATGGCGAAGGGCGAGGTCACCACTGAGAGCAGCAGATTGCCGAAGGCCGTGCGGATGATGCTGCCCGTGCCGAATTCCGGGTTGTCCAGGTTGCCGCTGATGGGCAGTTGGATGTCGATGTCGTTCTTGCTGTCCTTGAGCAGCGCCAGGCCCAGCTTCACCGGAGCGTCGATGGCGTCCGGCGAGGGCGTCTGTTCACCCAGGTCGAAGTTCAGCAACCGGATGCGTTGGGCCAAGTCGATATTCCGGTCTTTGAGTTTCAGTGTGCTGTCCAGGCTCAGACGGCCGTGGGCGATGGCGTAGCCCAGATACCGCTGGGCCAGGGGGGAGAAGGGCGCGAGATCCAGGGCGTTCAATCCGGCCCGGGCCTCCACGTCCGCGCCCTTGGGCGTGAGCATGAGCGTTCCCTCGCCCGTGAGCGGGGAACCGTTGACCAGGGCCTCCAGGCGCACCGGGCTCGGGGTCGTACTCGTGGTGTCCAGGTTCCGGGCCTGCACGGCGATGTTGTCCAAGCGGGCTTTCACCCCCAGTGCGTCGCTCAGGAACACGCGGCCGCGTTTGATCTCCAGTAGGTCCAGCCGGATGCGCGGCTGCTCAGAGGCGGTTGTCTTGGGTGCGGCCTCCGGTTTCTTTCCTTCCTCTTTCTTCTCCGTGGGGCCGACGAGTTTGTCGATCAGCTGGAGCAGGCTGATCCGACCCTCGGCGTCACGTCTGACGCCCAGCACGGGCTGGCTCAAGACCAGGGATTTCGCGGAGTAGCCCTCGCCGCCTGGGTTGATTCGGCAGTCCGTCAGGGACAGGGAGGCCAGTTTCGCCGCAGGCCGTCCCTGATCCGTGACGAGCAAGTCGGTCAGGCCGACTTCGGCGGCGTCCTGTTTGTCAGGCGTGGCGTTGATGGCTTTGACCCGCAACGCGCCCAGACTGATGAGCACGTCCTTTACGTTTTTCAGGCTCAGAGCCAGGGAGGAGATTTCGAGGCCGCCGTTTTCCAGGCTGAAGCCGGAGCCCGAGTCCTTCGGATTGACCCGCAAATGAGCCTCCGTCTTCAGTCGGCCGTCCTCCAGGAGTATCAATTGGGGCAGCAGAGGGGTCAGGGGTTTGAGCGCCAGATCGTCCAGCGCGACATGCATATCCAGGGACAGGGGGCTTGGGACGACGCCTCCCTTGAGACTCAGATAGCCACCTCCGGCCAGGGAGCAGGACATTTCCAGGGCGCCGGGCTTGGAGGAGGCGGGATTCAGGTCCGTGAGCGAGACGGCGATGTCCTTGGCCTCCGCCGTGAAGGGACCGGGCAGGGAGCGATCGGTCCAGGCCACGCGGCCGCCCGTGAGCGTCAGGCGCTTCAGCAGCATGGCCATGGGTTTGGCGGCCTTGTCCTTCGCGTCGTTCTGGCGCGGGAGCCAGTCCAGCAGTTCCAGGCCGCCGTCCTCCTTGCGCGTCAGGCTCAGGGCGGGGTTGGTGATGACCGCCTCGGAAAGGACGAGCCCGGTTTCGCCGAAGATGTCCCAATTCAGGCCGATGTCGGCCCCGGCCAGACGCAAAAGCTCCCCCTTGGCCGGAGCCCGAAGGTCGATGTCCTTCAGCCGCAGCCCGGCATTGAGCAGCATGGTCGTGCCGCCGTCGGCCGCCTTTTCGATGCCGAGGCCCACATCCAGGGACAGGTCGCCGCCGGCCAGGGTCAGCGGTGCCACCCGCTGGAGATAGGGTGTGAGCCGGGTCAGCGAAAGTTCGGCGAGGTTCGCGCTGATGATGTTGCGGCCGCGCGCGGCGAAGGGCGTGAGGTTCGCGTCGGCCCGCAGGGGTTTGCCGTCGGCCAGGGCGGTCAGGCGGGGAGCGATGGGCTGTTCTCGGTCCTGTTCCAGGGTGGAGGCCACGGGAATGTAGAGGTTCAGTTCCGAAATTTCATGTTCGGCCTTGAAAAGCTGGTCGTTGAAGACGATGCGCCCGTCCACGAGTTCGAACTCGGTCAGCTTGATCTCAACAGGGTCTTTCGGCCCGGCCGGGGGGGGAGACGCGGGGGGAGGCGCCGACGGGAGGAAGTCCATCGGGGACAGCTTCCCGTCCGGGCGCAGAATCAGCGAGATCTCAGGGCGGACCAGGCGGACGCCGCTCAGGACCGGGGCCAGCTTGAGGAGGCTTTCGGGGCTCAGGCGCAGTTCCAGAAGGTCGGCCCTGGCGAACGGGGAGCCGTCCGGCAGGGGGACGGCGATTTCCTTCAGGCTGATTCGCAGAGTGTACGGGTTGAAGCCCAGCCGACCCAGGGTTGTTCGGTTGCCCAGGGCCGAACTCAGTTCCTTTTCCAACACCGAGCACAGGATGGGCGGCGCGATCAACCCGGCCAGTGCGCCCCAGGTCAGGATCGCGACGATGAACCAGAGCCCGGCCCGAACCAAACGCTTGCCGAGCAGGGCGCGGAGAGAAGAGGGCAGCTGCATGCGCGCGTTCCGTGGTTATGCGGCCGGGCGGCTTCGATGGTCCGGCTTAGAAGGTCGTGACGATTTCTTTGGCCTGTTTCAGGGCCGCCGCCTTGGACTTGTCCCGGACCTCGGGTTCGCGCAGGGTGGGTTGGACGATGACGCTTTGGATGTCCGTGATGCCCAGGAAGCGCAGCTGGAACTCCAAATAGGTGGACTGGAAATTGTAAATGTCCTGGGCCGCGCCCATGGCCGGATATTCGCCACCCCGGGCGTAGGCTATGAAGACCCGGGCCGAGCAGAGGCCCTTGTAGCCTTCGGGGCCGGCGGCGAAAGTGTAGGACGGCTGGCAGATCACATCCAGATAGTGCTTGAGGACATACGGAATGTTGAAGTTCCACATGGGCACGGCGAAGACCAACTTGTCCGCGCTCTTGAAGTCTTCGATGACATCCTCCACGGCCTTCCAGCGACTTTTTTCCTCGGCCGTGCTCTCCCGGCCGTGCATGATGTTGTATTTGACCCGCAGGACTTCGCCGTCCAGGGCGGGCAGCGCCATTTGGAACAGGTCGCGCGTCTCCACGACGTCGCCGGGATGCAACGCCGCATAAGTCCGCACGAATTCCCGGGCCACGGACAGAGAGTGCGAACGCTCCCCTCGGGGCGAGGCGTTGATGAACAGCAGCTTGCTCACCGCAGTGTCCTCCTTGGATCGGGTTCTTGTTGAAATATGGAATCAGGCGGGCAAAAAGGCAAGACCAAAGACAGGCCCCTCCCGGAGGGGAGGGGCTGCGTACGTCCGGCTGAGCCGTCCGTTCAGTCTTCTTTCTCGAAGTATTCCTTTTCCGCGCCGCACTTGGGGCAGACCCAATCCTCGGGCAGATCCTCGAAGGGAGTGCCGGGCTTGACGCCATGTTCGTAGTCGCCTACCTCGGGGTCGTAGACGTATCCACAGGGGCAGGCGTACTTGCTCGCCTTGGTCATGAGTCCTCCTTGTATGGGCTAGAATTTGTCCAGGGCTCCGTTGACGGCCTTTTTCAGTTCGTTCGCGGCCTTTTCGATTCCCGCGCGCATTTCGGTCCAGGCCTCGCCGCTGCTCATGCGCAGGAGCTTCAGGCGGTAACGCACGTCTTCATACAGAGATGTCAGCTTTTCCGTTTCCGCGTTGTAGCGCGCGAGGAAATCCGCCCCCTTTTGCTCGGCGCGGGTTTTCGACTCGTCGAGCTTGCGCTGCCAATCCTTGAGTTGTTGTTCAAGGTTCACGCCGAATTTTTCCTTGTCCTCGTTCATGATTCCTCCGGCATTTCTTCGTGTCCGGCCGCTTCGCGACGGTCGCGGACCTTGACTAGGAGAATAGCCAGCCTGGGAAAAAAGTCCAGCGGAACGAGGAGATGGAGGCGCGTCCTTGATCGTGTTCGGAGATTGGTTCTCGGACGTTTGACATGCCTCACGGATCGGATAGGTAGGGAAAATGTCGCAATGGGCCGCCGGGGCCGCGACCATTTTCTCTCAATTCCTCGTCAAGGAGACTCCAATGTTTGAGAGACGCCGTTTCATCCTGGCCGTGTGCTCGGTCCTGCTGCTCGGCCTGTTGGGCTGCGCGGGCACCAAACAGCGCGAAAGCACTGGTGAATATTTCGATGACACGGCCATCACCACCCGCGTCAACGCGGCCATTCTCAAGGAACCATCCCTGAAGTTTTTCCAGATTGAGGTGGAGACCTTCAAAGGACGCGTTTTGTTGAGCGGATTCGTGGACACCAAGGAACAGGTCGCCACGGCGGGTCGAGTGGCCGCCGGATGCAAGGGCGTGAAGAGCGTGGTCAACCACCTGGTGGTGAAGTAGGCGCGAGGTCGTCCTCAACCGTCAGGAGTTCATGGACAGCACTCGGTCCGGAACGTCCTCCAACCGGGTCCAGGGCGCGACGCGCAGCAGGACTTCGCAGCCGGGCTGGGTGGGGCGACGGAAGGAATGCACGATCTGGCCGTTCCAGCGGATCAGATAGACCATGCGGCGAAGTCGGCGGCTGCTCTCCCGCGCGGCTTGAAACGTTTTGAGGAATTCTGTGTTCATGCCTTATGCTAGTTTGTCTCCGGCGTGGTTTGGTGGCGGTTCCGCAGCGGCTCGGAAAAGTGTGCGTGACGATTTTCGCCGTTGACAGTTCTCCAAAGGGCGTCTATATATATTCGGTTCGAGAGTGATCCCGAACGCGGCATGCTTGCCTGCGAGGCGCGGTTTGCGCTGCAAAACCCCGCACCCCATCTCCAGCCTGTCCCTGCCGAACGCGACCCTGACCCGATTGAGCAATCTCGAAGCGGCCGGCAGCCCCCGACTTCCGATTGACCCGATCACCGCCCCGTGACCTCGTGGTGCGCCGGGCCCATTTCAACCAAAGGAATCACTTTGAATTTCCAGTCTTTTCAATTGTCTTCGTGTTTTGATGCGAATATTCGCGCCCTGGGCTATGTGACCCCCACCCCGATCCAGGAACAGGCCATTCCGCCGGTTATGAAAGGCCACGACGTCATGGGCCTGGCCCAGACCGGCACCGGCAAGACCGCGGCCTTCATGCTGCCCATCCTGAACCGCCTGATGAACGGCGAGCGCAAGGGGCGGGCTCCCCGCGCCCTGATCGTCGCGCCTACCCGTGAATTGGCCGAGCAGATCGCCGATTCGGCCCGCGACCTGGGCCGCAACACGGGCCTGCGTTTCGCCACCATCTACGGCGGTGTGGGCTACGCCCCCCAGACCCAGAAGTTGCGCAACGGCGTGGATCTCCTGGTGGCCTGCCCGGGCCGCCTGCTGGACCACCTGGAGCAGCGCAACGTGGACCTTTCGGCCGTGGAAGTGCTCGTCCTGGACGAGGCCGACCACATGTTCGACATGGGCTTTCTGCCGCCCATCCGCAAGATCGTGGCCCATCTGCCCAAGGAGCGTCAGACGCTGCTCTTCTCAGCCACCATGCCTGAGGACATCCGGGGCTTGGCCCAGGAAATCCTGCATGAGCCGGTGACCGTGCGCGTGGGCCGAAGCGCTCCCGCCGCCACGGTGTCGCACGCCGTCTACCCCGTCTCTCAGCATCTCAAGACCCCGCTCTTGCTGGAGATGCTCAAGCGCCTGGACACCGGCTCGGTGCTCGTGTTCGCGCGTACCAAGCATCGCGCCCGCCGCGTGGGTGAGCAGTTGGCCAAGGCCGGACACGCAGCCGCCTCCATTCAGGGCAATCTGTCCCAGAACAAGCGTCAGGCCGCTCTGGACGGGTTTCGTTCCGGCAAGTACCGCATCCTCGTGGCCACGGACATCGCGGCCCGGGGCATCGACGTGAGCCTCGTGGAACACGTCATCAACTACGACATCCCGGACACGGCCGAGGCCTATACCCACCGTATCGGCCGCACCGGCCGCGCCGAACGCACCGGTGAGGCGCATACCTTCGTGACCCGCGAGGACGCGACCATGATCCGCACCATCGAGCGGGTCCTGGGCAAGCCGCTGCCCCGTCGTACGCTGGAAGATTTCGACTACAACGCCCCGGCTCCGGCCAGGGATACGGAATTCGCCAGGCCTCCGTTGCAGCCGCGCGGACAGCGCAAGCCCCGTATCGCCTCCGAAGTCCGTCCCGAAGGCCGCGGAGAGCGTCGTGATTCGGCCGCGCGTCCTGAGCGCCGCGATCCCGCAGCCCGTCCCGAGCGCCGCGATTCGGCAGCCCGTCCCGAGCGTCGTGACGCCCGCCGCGGGGATGACACCCGCGCCCGGCGTTCCGATGAGAGCCGCCGCGAGGGCGCGCGTCCCTCGGCGCAGGAACGGCGGCCCCGTGAGGCCTCCCGTCCCGAGCGCCGCGAGGGCGGTCGCCGGGGTGATTCCCGTTTCGCCAAGGGCGCGGAATTCCGCGGTGAATCTCCGCGCATCGGCTATTCCAACCGCAAGCGGCCCTATTCGGTGAACGTGGACCAGGAGCGCGCCGGCAACGTGGCGTCCCGTCGTCCCGACGAGGAGCCCAACGGAAACATCGCGGAACAGCGTCAGGACAACCGGCGCTTTGACCGCTATGAAGACGCTCCGCGCGTGGCTCCGCTGTACTTGAACCGCTAGCCGCCCTGCAGACGACATGACAGGAAGGGGTCGTGGGAAACCACGGCCCCTTTTTTTATCGCGTGTTGTCCGGCTTTGACCTGGGAGTGAAAAACACATAATCCTTATCGATAGAATCTCAACCAGCCGGAGACCGCGCCGGGCGCGGGCGGCCCAACCCCGAGGAGAAGGTCATGAAGTATGGTGCGCGCAACAAGGTGAGGGTCAAGGTCACGTCCGTGAAGAAGGGCGACGTCATGTCCCTGGTCAAGTTCCAGACCCTGGGACCGGCCGAGATGGCCTCGGTGTTGACCACGGAGTCGGCCGAGGATCTGGACCTCAAGCCGGGTGACGAGGTCATGGTGGTCATCAAGGCCATTCACGTCATGCCGGTCAAGGAATAGTCGCGAGAGAGAGGAGGGGAGCGTGGGTCACCACGCTTCCCGCCTTCTGTCCACGACAGTGAGGCGTTGGACGGTTCGGGTCCGTTTTTTCATTCCAGTTCTGTACACGTCGAGGCCGGTCGGGCATAATGAGAACCAGAACCATCCTAAAAAGGAGGTAGGACAATGAATGCCGTGGACGATCTGCGGGCGGAGCATGAGGGCATTCTCAGGATGTTGGGGATCATGCGTGTCATGGCCGAAAGGATCGGGCACGGCCGGAAGATTCCCGCCGGGCACGTGGAATCCGTCATCGATTTTCTTCGGCTTTTCGCGGATCAGTGCCACCACGGCAAGGAAGAGGACATTTTCTTCCCGGAGTTGGAACGGGCAGGCATTCCCCACGAGGGCGGTCCCATAGGCGTCATGCTCTACGAGCACATCCTGGGACGGGAGCACATTCGCGCAATGGTCGAGGCGTCCGCTCGCCTGGGCGACACAGGCGGCGAAGGCTACCAGGATTTGCGGGCGGCGATGCTCGACTACAGCGGCCTGCTCACCCGGCACATCGCCAAGGAGAATGAGGTGCTCTTTCCCCTGGCCGAAAAGGTGCTCAGCCTCGGGGTCATCGAGGCGTTGCATGAGCGGTTCGAGCAGTTGGAGCGCGAACGCATCGGCTTCGGCGTTCACGAGGCGTTTCATCGTCTGCTGGACGAACTGGCGGCGGAGTATCGGGCCTGAGCGGCGGCGGTGAAGCGGAAATTTTCGGCATGGGCCGGATGGAGCGGGGATTGGTGACTGAGTCCCGGCGTCGTCCGGCCCTCATTCTGGTGAACCGCACTGAGACGTGGGGAGGGCGGGCATGATCGCTGCGCGACGGAAGATGCGGCCGCGTGTTTGTGTTCTGGTTCTTCTAGTGTCCTGCGTCGCGACGTTTCTGTATGGCGGGCCGGGAAAGGCCGTATCCCTGGCAGGCAACGCCGCTTCGACGGGCATTTCCGCCGCCTTCGTTGAGAGGGAGGCAGCGGCGGGGACGGGCGGGATTTCCAGGAGTGCGCCCCAGGCTGACGCCTCGGCGGGAATGCTGGCCGTCAAGGCCGCCGGTGTCATCTATCATGGGAACGTGAAGAGCGGCGTGTTCCACCGGCCGGGCTGCCGCTACTATGATTGCAAGAATTGCGTCGCCGAGTTCCCGAGCCGCGAGGCGGCGATCAAGGCCGGATACCGGCCCTGCCAAGTCTGCCGCCCGTGAGGGCGGTCGGGCGTTCGTGAAGGAACATGGAATGATTTGACTTGGTGGAGGCGGGGGGAATCGAACCCCCGTCCGAGAACGCTCAGCACGAAACGTCTACAGGTTTAGGACAGGTTTGAAGTTCTCGCCCTTGGGATTGCCCCTGTCCGGGCGGCCCTCGGGCCAGTTCATCAGAGTTCTCGCGGTCACCGGGATGAACAACCGGATTCCGCCAGCCCGGAGCGTCGGCGCTTCCTTCGGCCTACCAGGCGTCGGCCGGGGAAACGGGTCTCTCAATTGGAGACCTGCCTTGACTGCTTATTAGGCGGCCATGGCGTAGTCGTAGTCGTTGGCACTTATGTGCGTGGTCGATTTTTACGAGGCCATCGACCAACCTCGACCTGCGATTCCGGCTTCAACCATCCCCGTCGAAACCAGTGCGCCCCCATGTCAAAGAACGTCTTCCCTGCATATAAGGCCGACCGGCCGCTTGGCAAGGGATTCCGGGAGCCCGGCGGTCGTGCGGCAAGGGTGATGGAAAAAGAAAAGGCCCCGGAATCCGGGGCCTTGTTCTTCGTGGTAGCGAGGAGAGGACTTGAACCTCCGACACTGCGGATATGAGCCGCATGCTCTAACCACCTGAGCTACCTCGCCACGGTGTCCGCCGAAGCGGGAAACGCTGTATATCTATTCTTGACCTGCTTGGCAAGGGCTTTGTGGGCACTTTCCGAGCGTCGGGCCTTAGGGCTTCCAGAACAACCAGACCAGCGGGGCCAGGGCCAGCCGATACCAGGCGAAGGGCCGCAGGGTGAAGCGCGAGAGCATGCCGATGAAGGTCTTCACCGCAGCCCAGGCCGAGATGAAGGATACGGCGAAGCCGATGCCGAGAAAAAGCAGGTCTCCGGTATCAAGCAGCCGCCAGCTCTTGAGCAGATCGTAACCCACGGCCGCGCACATGACGGGCACGGCGGCCAAAAAGGAATACTCGGCGGCCGTCTTGCGTTCCGCGCCCAGGATCATGGCCCCCATGATCGTGGCTCCGGCGCGGGAGAAGCCGGGCCAGAGGGCCAGGCACTGGAACAGGCCGATGCCCAGGGCCAGGCCCGGGCCGATTTCGTCCAGGGCATAGGTTTTGGGCCGAGTGCGGCGCATCTCCACGGCCAGGATGAACAGGGCCCCGACGAACAGGGCCAGGGCCACTGTCATGGGCCCGAACAGGTAGCGCTTGATGAGCCCGTGGGTCAGGAAGCCGAAGACCAGGGCGGGCAGGGTGGTCAGGAACAGGAGCAGGATGCCGCGCCGACCGGAAAAGCGGCGCAGGGGATGGGGGCGGAGGAGGCCCCAGAAGCGGTCGCGGTAGAGCACGACCACGGCCAGGATGGCCCCGAGCTGGATGGCGATGTCGAACGTGTCGGCCTTGGGGCCGGTGAAGTCGAGCAGATGCCCGGCCAGGATGAGGTGCCCGGTGCTGGACACGGGCAGGAATTCCGTCAGGCCCTCCAGCAGACCCAGGATGACGGCGATGTACCAGGGCGCCATTGCTTCATGCTCCTTCAGCGGCCGTTGCCGCTGCCCCTGGCTATAGGAAGGCGCTGGGATTGGCAAGTTGCCAGGGCCGGGAGGCTGGTGTATCTCCAGGACGTTCTCCGCGATCGCGGGGCAAGGAGCCGCAATGACCACCGTGATGCCTCAAAGCGAACTGGCCAAGAAGGCCATTGCCTGGATCTGCGAACAGATGCGGGAGCGTCCCGAGGCCAAGCCCGCCCGGCTCATCGAGGAGGCCGGACAGCGCTTCAACCTCGGCCCCGCCGACGAAGACTTCCTGCACCGTTTCTTCAGGGAACATCCCAACCCCCGGCCGGACGCTTGCTGAAGCTGCTTCATCGTCACATTTTCAAGGAGCTGCTGGCGATCTTCGGCTTGGCCGTGGGCTGCCTGCTGGGCCTCATTCTCATCGGCCGCCTGCTGCAACTGCGCGAGATGCTGTTGGGCCAGAGCCTGGGTGTGATCGATCTCGCGCTCATCTTCCTCTATCTCACGCCGTTCTTCCTGGTCCTGCTGCTGCCCATCGCATGTATGCTTTCGGTCTTCCTGACCTTTCTCCGCATGAGCACGGACAAGGAACTGACAGCGCTCAAGGCCGGAGGGGTGAGCCTGTATCAGCTGCTTCCCGCGCCCCTGGCCTTCGGCCTGGTCTGCGCCTGCCTGGGGCTGGTCTGTTCCTTCTGGGGCCTGTCCTGGGGCATGGACAACTTCCGGCGCACCCTGGTGGACTTCGTGCAGACCCGCACACGGCTGGCCCTGCAGGCGGGCACCTTCAACCGGGACTTCCTGGGCCTGACGTTCTATGCCCACCAAGTGGACAACGACACCGGACGACTCAAGTTCGTCTTCGTTCAGGACAAGACGCGCAAGGACGTGACCGTGGCCATCGTGGCCCCGGAGGCGACCATCCGCACCGAGCCCGACGAAGGCCGCCTGGCCGTTGATTTCAAGAACGGCCGCATCTTTCGCCGGGTGGGCCAACAGTTGGACATCCTGCATTTCGGGGCCTATTCCCTCCGTCTGCCCCTGGCCTCGCTGCTGACCGGCATGCGCACCGGCGACAGCAGACCCAGCGAGATGTCCTTCGCCAAGCTCCTGGCCCTGCGGGATGCGCCTCCAGACTCCCCCGAGGCCGTCCGCTTCCCGCGCAAGAAGGTGGTCGTCGAACTCCACAAGCGTCTGGCCCTGCCCCTGGCCTGCCTCGTGCTCGGCCTGTTCGCCCTGCCCACGGCCTGCGTGTTTCGGGGACTCAAGAGCCAGTACGGCCTCGTCCTTTCGTTGGGCCTGTTTCTGGTCTATTACTCCTTGTTTTCCCTGGGGGTGAGTCTGGCCGAGGCGGGCACCCTGCCTCCGGTCCTGGCGCTCTGGAGTCCCAACATCCTCTTTCTCGGCGTGGGCGGCGGCTTCCTTTGGCTGGCCCAGCATGAACGCGCCGGGCAGTTCGTGGAGCGTCTGGCCCACCTGCGGCTGCGCCGGAGGACCGCGTGACGGGCCGCGTCTTCGGAGTGCTGGGCCGCTATCTGGCGCGGCAGAACCTGTTTTTGATCCTCATGTGCCTCTGCGTGGGCACGGGCATTTATCTGCTCTCCGATCTCTTCGACCGGGTGGACGACTTCGTGTCCGCCGGTCTGGGCCTGGGTTCCATCCTGACCTATTTCGCGGTCAAGCTGCCGGTGATCCTCTCCCAGATCCTGCCCGCCGTGTTCCTGCTGGCCCTGGTGGTGCAGCTCGGCCTGCTCTCGCGCAGCCGGGAACTCATGGCCCTGCGGGCCGGGGGACTGTCGCCGTCATGGTTCACGCGTTTCTTCCTGATCTACGCCTTGGCCTGGAGCCTCGTGCAGTTCGGCTTCTCCCAGGTGCTGGGCGTGTACGGTGAACGCGAGGCCGGCCGGATATGGAAGGAGGACGTGCGCAAGAAGCAGATGGACAAGCTGACCCTGAAGAACCTTTGGTTCCGGGACGGCGCGTACATCGTGGAAATGGACGAGGGCGTGGTGGCGCGAAATCAGGCCACCGGGGTCACCGTCTACGAGTTCGACACCGAGAGCCAGAAGCTCGTCCGCATCCTGTCGGCGCGCGCGGCCGAGGGCGGGAGCGGCGGCTGGAGTTTGAACGGGGTCACGATCCTGGACACGGCCAGCTTCCTGTCCTCCCAGGAGGACAGCCTGTCCCTGCCCCTGCATCAGGAATTGAAGGCCTTCGCGGCGGCGGATCAGAGCGAAAGCCAGACTCTGCTGCCCATCTGGCAGTTGTCCAAGACCATCGACGAACTGCGCGAGTCCGGTTCCAATGTGGAGCGTCTGCGCACGGCCTGGCACAGTCGCTTTTCCTACGCCTTCTCCATAGCGATCATGGCCTTGCTGGCCCTGGCCCTGACCAGCTGGTCCGAGAATCTCTACCTCAATCTCGGCCTGTCGCTGAGTCTGGTCTTCGTTCAGTATGGAATGCACGCCGTGGGCGTCACGGCTGGCGACAAGGGCCTTCTGCCGCCGTTCATCGCGGCCTGGCTCGGCAACATTCTCTTCGGCTTGGCGGCTGGAGGTCGTCTGCTTTGGATTTCCTGTCCCCGCCTGGAGAAAGAGGTCAAGGCTCGGCTGGAGCCGTGGTTGCGCCGCCTGCGACGTTGATCAGGGCGTCCAGCCGCCGCCAAAGGGCCTCGCGGCCCAGGCCTGTCTTGGCTGAGAATACCAGGGGCGTTTCTCCACCGCCAAGCAGGTCGCCCCACTGGCGTTGGCGCTGGGAGCGTTCTTTCTGGGAGCACTTGTCGGCTTTGGTCAGCACGGCCGTGATGGGCAGGCGCAGATGCTGGAGGTAGCTCGTGAGGGTCAGGTCGTTCTGCTGCGGGTCCAGGCGGCAGTCCAGGAGCACGGCCACGCCGCGCAGCAGGCGGTTGTCGCGCAGATAGAGGCCGATGAGTTCGGCCCACTTGTCGCGCTCGGCCTTGGAGCAACGGGCGTAGCCGTACCCGGGCAGGTCCACCAGGCAGTAGCCCTGGGGGGCGACCTCGTAGTAGTTCAGGCTGCGCGTCTTGCCCGGGGTGGCGCTGGTCTTGGCCAACTGGCGGCGTCCGGCCAGACAGTTGATCAGTGAGGACTTGCCCACGTTGGAGCGTCCGGCCAGGGCCACCTGGGGCAATTCCACGCCGCCCATCTGGTCGGCCAGGAAGGCGGTTTTGACTATCGTGAGGGTTCGGTTCATAAGGAGTAGGGCGGCGGGCGGACCGGCCGACGTCTGGAATGTGGCGTGAAACGGCCGTTGCGTCAAGCGCGGCGGAGGATCAATGGCCAAGAAGAAATTGCGCATCCTGGTGGTCAACGGACCCAACCTCGGGCACCTGGGGGTCCGTCAGCCGGAAATTTACGGCTCGGAAGGCATGGACGCCGTTCCCGGCATTGTCCGCGACCTGTTGGGCAAGGAAGCGGACGATGTCGTCCTGGACTACTTTCAGTCCAATTTCGAGGGCGGGATCGTGGACCGTCTGACCAAGGCCTGGGAGGACAAGGTGGACGGGCTGGTGATCAACGCCGGAGCCTACACCCATACGAGCTTGGCCCTGGGCGATTGTCTGGCCTGGATCGGGATTCCCTGCGTGGAGGTGCATCTTTCCAACCTGTCCGCGCGCACGGACGAACCGTTGCGCCAGCGAAGCTTTGTCGGGCGGCACTCCATCGGAGTCATTGCCGGTTTCGGCATTCTCGGTTATGGGATGGCGGTCCAGGCGCTCTGTCTGCGCCTGCGTGGAAAAGGCTGACACCCCGGGCTGGTCCGGGACTTCAACCCCAAAGGTGAACCGAGAATGTATTCGACCACGGACTTCCGTCGCGGTCTGAAGATCGAGATCGACGGCAAACCCTACGAAATCATCGAGTCCGAACACTTCAAGCCGGGCAAGGGCGGCGCGATGGTGCGCACCAAGATGCGCAACATGCTCACCGGCCGCGTGGAGGACAAGACCTTCCGTTCCGGCGAGAAGGTGGGCCGGGCCGACATGGCCACCCAGGAGATGCAGTATCTCTACCGGGATGGACAGGACTATGTGTTCATGGACCTTGAATCCTTCGAACAGGTGCACGTCTCTTCCACCACGGTCGGGGAGAACGGCGGCTACGTGAAGGAAGGCGACAAGGTTCAGGTGCTTCTCTACAACGGGGCGTTCATGGAATTGCAGGTTCCCGCCTCGGTGATCCTCAAGGTGGTCGAGACCGAGCCTGGGCTCCAGGGCGACCGCGTGAGCGGCGCCACCAAGTCCGCCAAGCTGGAAACGGGCATTTCGGTCAACGTGCCGCTGTTCGTGAACACGGGCGACACCATCAAGGTCGACACCCGCAGCGGCGAATACATCAGCCGGGCCTAGCCCGGCGCGTCAGACGAAAACCGGAGCGCGAGCCCGGCGCGTGAAGAGGTCGCGGGGCCCTCGGGCTCACGCGGCCTTTTTTCGTCCGCGCAAGGAGATACTCAAGGCATGAATGTGAGACGGGAACTCGTGGGCTTGGCCTATCTTTTTCTGGCCGCCTTCCTGTTTCTCGCCGTGTTTTCGTTCGACCCCGGCGACCCGACTTTCAACCAGGCCGTCTCCCGGGGCTGGAAGATCAGGAACCTGGCCGGGGCCGCCGGATCCTATTTCGTGGGCCTGCTCATCGATCTCTTCGGGCGGGGAGCCCTGATCTGTCCCTTCTACTTCCTTTATCTGGGGCTGTGTCGCTTCATGGGCGGTCTGCGCATGGCGTGGTGGCGATGGGCCGGGTTCTTTTGCCTCTGGCTCTGTCTCATGGCCTGGTCGCACCATCCCTGGTTCTTCGATCCTCACGCCCCGGGAACCGGGATCAGCGGCGGTGGTTTCGTGGGCGGCATCCTCATCCGCTGGACCAGCTCCTACCTCCGTCCGGCGGGCTCTTTCCTGTTTTGGCTCTTCGTCAGTTTGGCAGGCCTTCAATTGCTGTTGGGCCTGTCCTGGGAGGTTATGGGCAAACGGCTTCGGTCCCTGGCCGCCGACAGGCTGGCCCGGCGGCGTGAGCGCCGTGAGCGCGAGGCCAAACGTAATGCCGTGCGCCTGACGCGCAAGGCCGAGCCGCGTCCGACGCCGGAACCCGCGCCGGAGGCCGAGGGGGAGGATGAGCCCGAGCCATTGCCCCTATTGGAAGAGGTGGAGGATGAATCCATTCTGCGGCCCTTCGATTTCGAGCCCCAGCCGAAACCCAAACCCGCCAAACCCTCCCGGCCGAAGCCCGCGAAGAGCGGGGCGGTCGCCTTTCCGGGGCTCGATCTTCTGGCCGTGCCTCCCAAGGTTCAGGAGGGCGCCGATCCCAAGCTGCTTCAGGTCCAGGCCAAGCAGCTTGCCGAGTGCCTGGGGAATTTCAATGTCCAGGGCGAGATCCAGCAGGTTGTGCCCGGTCCCGTGGTCACCATGTTCGAGTACAAGCCGGCTCCGGGCGTGAAGATCAGCCGCATCGCCTCGCTTTCGGACGACATCGCCCTGGCCCTCAAGGCCACGGCCGTGCGCATCGAGGCTCCCATTCCGGGCAAGGATTCGGTGGGCGTGGAGATTCCCAATCCCAAACGGCAGACCGTATACCTGCGGGAAATTTTGGAGTCGCCGGCCTTCCGCGACGCCTCCTCATCCCTGACCATCGCCCTGGGCAAGGACATCCAGGGCCAGCCCCAGGTGGCCGACCTGGCCAAGATGCCGCATCTGCTGGTGGCCGGAGCCACCGGCGCGGGCAAGAGCGTCTGCCTCAACGGCATCCTGCTCTCCATCCTGTACAAGGCCACGCCCGAGCAGGTTCGTTTTCTTCTGGTGGACCCCAAGCGCATCGAGTTGGCGCTCTATGCCGACATGCCCCACCTCGTGCATCCGGTGGTTACGGACATGGCCCTGGCCAAGAGCGCCCTGGAGTGGGCCACCTTCGAGATGGACCGGCGCTACGAGTGCATGGCCCGCCTGGGGGTGCGCAACATCGAGGGCTACAACCAGAAGCTCGGGGACATGGGCGATTCCCGGCCCGAGGACTTGGCTGATCTCGCGGCCATGCCCTATCTCGTGATCATCATCGATGAGCTGGCGGACCTGATGATGACCGCGGCCAAGGACGTGGAGATGAGCATCGTGCGTCTGGCCCAGCTGGCCCGCGCGGCGGGCATCCATATGATCGTGGCCACGCAGCGGCCCAGCGTGGACGTGGTCACCGGTCTGATCAAGGCCAACTTTCCCACGCGCATCTCCTTCCAGGTGACCTCCAAGCACGACTCGCGGACCATCCTGGACACCGTGGGTTCGGAACGGCTGCTGGGGCGCGGCGACATGCTCTTCAAGCCCAGCGGCTCCAAGCTCAAGCGCATGCACGGGGCCTTCGTGGACGAGGCCGAGTGTCAGGCGGTGGTGGATTTCTGGAAGGAAAACTGCCCCAAGGCCGAGTTCGCGGTGGACTTCGCGGACTGGAAGAAGGAGGCGGGAGTGGAAGGCGAGAACGGGGATGGCGGCGACAACGGCATGGCCGACGACCCGCACTATCAGGAGGCCAGGGAGTTCGTCATCTCCCAGGGCAAGGCTTCCATCTCGCTCATCCAGCGCCGTTTCCGCATCGGCTTCAACCGCGCGGCCCGTTTCATCGAGCAGATGGAACGCGAGGGTCTGCTCGGCCCCCAGGACGGAGCCAAGCCCCGGGCCGTGATCCGCAAGGATTAGTCCTTCCAGACGAAACGGAAACGGCAGGCCGGGTGTCCGGCCGCTATGGTCTCTTTCCGCTCCAGCGACAACCTGGGCGAATAGCCCTCGATGAAACCGTAATCCCGGCAGCAGGACACCGCGTCGGTCATGGCGGGGCCGAGCCCCAAGGCCCGGTAGGCGGCCACGTATTCGCAACGGGTGATCGAGAAGGTCAGTTCTCCGCCGGTCAGGCGCACGTCTTCGATGTCCAGGGCGTTGCCCTCGCGCCAGCGCTCCAGTATGCTTTGAAAGTGGGCCAGGGAGGGGCCGCCGGGAGCCGTGCGGGCGAAAGCCGCGCCGGCGTCGCGGGCGGCTGCCTGGGAGGCGCGGCGCAGGAGGGCCAAGGCTCGGTCCTCCCCCAGCTCCGAAGCCAGCTCGGCGCGCATCCGGTCCATGATTTCGGCTTCGATCGTGCGGCGTTCCAATTGTGACGGCATGGGGGCGTTCATGGGTACTCCTTGCCTTCAAGGCGACTTGGGTGTACCTCATGCCTCCTGAATTGAAAAGGAGTCCTGTCTATGAAAACGTTCCGCGTCATCGCCTGCGCCGCCCTGGTTCTGCTCTGGACCGGCGCGGCCCTGGCTCAGGATCTGCCGGACAAGGTTCAGAAACGCTATGAGGCGCTGAAGTCCTTTCAGGCCGACTTCGACCAGGAACTGACCAACGCCGCCACCCGCGAGGTGGAGAAGCGCACCGGCGTCATGGGCTTCCAGAATCCCGGCCTGGTCCGTTGGGAGACCCTCACCCCGGAGAAGCAACTGCTCGTGGTCGGCAAGGAATCCGTCTGGGACTATATCGAGAGCGAGGGACAGGCCATTCATTATCGTTCGGATCAGGCCTTCACCTCCAAGACCATGATTCGTTTCCTTTCCGGCCAGGCGAACCTCAAGGAAGACTTCAAGGTCGTCATGCAGGGTCAGGATCTGGAACTGAACAAGGTCAAGCTCATTCCCAAGGAGCCCGAGCCGGGCTTGGTTCTGGCCTATCTCTGGGTGGATGACGAAGGTACCGTGAAGCGGGTCTTCATCGTGGACTTCTACGGCAACGGCAACCTCGTGGCCCTGAAGAATTTCCAGCAGGGCTACAAGCATCCGGCCGACGCCTTCAGTTTCACGCCGCCCAAGGGCGTGACCATCCTGGACAACACCAAGCAGTAAGAACAAAACGGCCCGGGTTTCCCGGGCCATTTTGTTTCAGAGCAGTCCAACGGCCCGCCGCAGGGCCGTTTCCTCTTCCTCGCTCAACTTCCGCCATGTTCCCGGCTTGAGGTCGCCGAGGCGCACCGGGCCCTGGGCCACGCGGGTCAGTTGCAGCACGGACAGTCCCAAGTCGCGGCACATGCGCCGGATCTGCCGGTTCACGCCCTGGATCAGGGTCATCTCCAGCAGGGTTTCGCCCCGGGTCTCGGACAATACGCGTGTTTCCACCGGAGCCAGGCGTTCGCCTTCCTCCAGGGTCATGCCTCCGCGCATGATGCCCAGGGCCCGGGTCGGAATCTGACCAGACACCCGCACGTGGTAGGTCTTGTGCACGTGGTGACGGGGATGGGTCAGGCGGTTGCAGAGTTCGCCGTCCGTGGTCAGCAGGAGCAGGCCCTCGGAGAGAAAATCCAGGCGTCCCACCGGAAAGGGCCGTTGCGCGCGGATGTCCGGCGGCAGGAAATCCAGAACCGTGCGGCGACCCTGGGGGTCGCGCACCGTGGTAACTACTTGTACGGGTTTGTGCAGGGCCAGGGTCAGCGGCGTGTCGGCTTGAGGCAGGGCCACGGGACGGCCATGCACGGTCACGACGTCGCGTTCCGGGTCCACGCGGGCCCCGGCCTCGGCCACGGGTGCTCCGTTGACGGTCACGGCTCCGGCCAGGATGAGCTCGTCCGCGCCCCGGCGCGAGGCGACCCCGCACTGGGCCAGAAATTTGTTCAAACGAATGGCGTTCTCGCCTGGGGCCATGCCTTCTCCCGCGCGGAATTCGCCGCGACGGGTGCAGTCTTAGACATGAATGACCTTGCTGGCAAGTTGCAGGCTCGTGACCACGTCGAGCATGTTCGTGGTCTGGCCCGCGCGCCGCTTGTTCAGGAGACCATAGTGCTCCAGGCAGGTGCCGCAGACCAGGATCGTGGTCCCGGCGGCCTCCAGGGCCTGGAGTTTCTCCAGGCAGGCGTGGCCCTCGGCCGCCAGCCGCACCCCGCCGTTGACCAGCACCACGCGCCAGAGCTCATGGCCCAGTTCGGGCAGGGTGGCCAGGAAGTTGAGCATGAGGCGGCCGCCGAGACCGTCGTCGCCCCGCCCGATGGTCTCAGCGGTGATGAACACCGTGACCCGCGTCTCGGCTTTGTCCGGGAGCGGCCTTGTCCATTCCGTGGCGGGCGCGGAGGCTCCAGCCGCGCGTCGTCCCACTATGGCGAAGCCCCCTTCGAAGGGCTCCGCCTGGGCGGCATACCCCTGGCTGGTCAGGAAACGGGAGACGTTTTCCCGCGCGGGCTCGTTGTCCACCAGCACACGCAGGGCCTCCGGAGCGGATTCCTCGATGCGCCGCTTGCTGGTGAGCACGGGCTGGGGGCAGGGCAGACCACGGCAATCAAGTATGATCTCGGGCACGTTGATGCTCCTCTTTTCGCCAATGCAGCACAGGGGCGGGGAGGAGGTCAAATCGCTTTGGTCAATTTGTTTTGTCGGGTTCGATAGGATTTTTTGATCGAAGCATGGGGGTTGCACCGGATCGCGTCTGCCAGTATGGCTCCCCGAGGAGGTTGTATGGCGGGTTCCTTCTCTCTGGCCGATCTCGCGCCGTTGAACGCCGGGCTGTTCAAGCTTTGGGCCCGGTCCATTCACTTCGACCATGCCGGTGAATGGGACATCATCACCAACAGCCATGCGGCCGGGAAGCCGGTGATCCTGGCGCTCTGGCACAATGAGCTGTTCGCCTTGACGGCCTTTGGCTATACTCTGGATGTCCCGGCCGTGACCTTCGTGAGCCAGAGCAAGGACGGCGAGATCATCGCCCGGATCCTGGAGCGCCTGGGACACGTGGCCACGCGCGGGTCCAGTACACGGGGCGGAGCCAAAGCCCTGGTCAAGGCTGCTCGGGTCATGCGCAAGGAGTGCCGCCACGCCGTGCTGACCATCGACGGCCCCAAGGGACCGCGCCATGAGCCCAAGCCCGGAGTCATCCTCCTGGCCCGGTTGGCCGGGGCGCGGATCATGCCCATCCGGGCCTTTCCCGAGCGGAAGCATGTCTTCACCAGCTCCTGGGATCGGTTCGAGCTGCCCTATCCCTTCACCCGTTGCCAGGTGCGGGTCGGAAGGCCTCTGGACATTCCCGAGGGGGAACTGGACGAGGCCGGGATGGAGCGGGAGACCGAACGCCTGCGCCTGGCCATGCTCTCCATCGACCCACGCTAGGACGAGAAAGGCCGCCCGGAGGCGGCCTTTTTTCAGCCTAATTTTTTTCGCGCCGAGCCCTGGGTGTAGAAAGGCAGTTCCGCGCGTACCGCGGGCAATTCCGCCCGGGCCGCCTTGATCACGAAGGCCTCGTTCTTCTCCACGCCGTCGCGCACGTAGGCCAGAGCGATGCAGTGGCCGAGGCTGGGGGCGAAGGAGCCGCTGGTCACGAGGCCGACCTGTTCGCCCGAGGGCAGGCACACGGCGTCGTTGTGCCGGGCCGAGCGGCGGCCGTCGATGCGCAGGGGGACGAGGTGCTCCCTTACGGTCGAAAGGCCCGCTTTGCCGACGTAGTCTCCCGTCTTGGTCAGGAACGCGCCGTACCCTGCCTCCACCGGGGTGTGCGCGGTGTCCAGATCCTGGCCGTAGAGCGGATAGCCCAGCTCCAGTCGCAGAGTATCACGCGCGCCCAGGCCGCCGGGCTTGACCCGGGCGTCGGCCAGCAGGCTTTCCCACAGCGTCGGGGTCTGATCCCAGCCCAGGTAGAATTCGTAGCCCAGTTCGCCGGTATAGCCGGTGCGGCTGACGATGAGGGGCTTGCCGCGCCAGGTGGTCTCCACGAAGGAGAAGTATTTCAGTTCGCGCCAGGAGCCGCCGACCACGGCTTCCAGCACGTCCAGGGACTCCGGCCCCTGGAGGTCGATCTTGCCCGTGGTCGAGGAAATGTTCTCGAAGGACGGGCCAGTGCCTAGGCGGGCTTTGATCCAGGAAAAATCGTTTTCCTCGCAGGCGCCGTTGACCACAAGCATGTACCGATCGGTGCCGAGGCAATAGATGATGAGGTCGTCCAGGATGCCGCCCTGTTCATTGAGCAGGAAGCCGTAGCGGCATTTGCCCGGGGCCAGGGTGTCCATATCCTGGGTCACCACGCGGTTCAGGGCGTCCTTGGCCCCTGGGCCTTCCAGGCGGAATTCGCCCATGTGGCAGATGTCGAACACGCAGGCCTTGGTGCGGGTCTGGGCGTGCTCGGCCATGATGCCTTCGTACTGCACGGGCATATCAAACCCGGCGAAGGGGGCCATCTTGGCCTTGGCGGCATGATGCCAGCTGGTGAGTGGGGTGGTGCGGAGCTGTTCCACGGGGATGAATCCTCCTCTTCGCTTGCGGTTCAGGTCGCGTCGCGCGAACCCTGGCGGGTTTTGCGGATGGAGCGGATGTCGTCGCGCAGACCCACCAGTCGCCCATACAATTTCTTCACTTCGCGGCCGTACTCGGTGAGGACGTCGTCCTTTCGCTCCACATAATTCCTATGGAGATAGGCGTCGTTCAGCACGTCCGTGCCGATGGCCAGGGCCTTTTCCACCAACTCGTCGAAATAGTTGACGAGCTCGAACTTGAGCTGGCCCAGGATGTCGCACATGAGGCGCAGCGCGTCGCGGTAGGAAACGGCCCTGCCCTTGTACTGCCGCGACCGCAGGTCTTCAAGGATTTTGATCTTCCGAGCCTGCTGCACGGCGCTGTACTTGGCCCACACTTCCTGATGCAGCTGTTCGAGGTTGCTGAATATTTCAAAGTTCGCCGGCGCCATGAGATAGATGTCCAGGATCTTGGTGAGCCGGGCGAAGAAGTCGTCGGAGTACTCGATGAGCCGGTGCTGGTGCTTGGAGAGCCAGCTGTGGAGCACCTTGAGCCGCTGCTCGTGGGTGCCGGTCTCGGTGATCACTTCCTGGCGTTTGTAGGTATGGCGGCCGTGGTATTCGCCCCGCACGATGTCGTTGAGCGTGAGCAGCATGCTGCCCGCGTCCTTGAGCACGTTGAGATGGTCAAGGACTCGTCCGCTACGGGGATGGATGATCTCCTGACGATGCACCGACAGGGCCCGGTCCTCGCGCACGTTCTTCGGGTCGTACTTGTGCTGTTTGTAAGTCACACGCAGGATGATCGCCCGGCGCTTTTCATCGACCAGGAACCCCAGGTCGCGCAAAAGTTCCAGGGCATCCTTCTGCTCCGGGGGCACTTCCACCAGGGCGATTTTTTCCACCTTTGGCCAGCGTTGGTTGCGGCGCGGCGAAAAGAGGGTGGTGATGGTCCGGTCGGACTGGCCCAGCACGCGGACCAGATAGGCTTCGCCCATACGGGACAGGCGGCGGGAGAAGAGGGCCGCCGACGTGCGCCGCTCCGAAGCCATGGGGAAGCCGTAGGTCTCCATGAGGAACTGGTAGACGAAGAGGCGGTTGCATTCGTAGCGCAGATTGTCGGAGTGGCTGAACTTGCCGATCTTCATGCCGAAGCGTTTGAGTTCGGTGTCCAGGTCCGAGGGGAAAGAGGCCCAGATGCCGCACAGGGAGAAGCATCCTTCGGCGTTCCGCGCCAGAACATGGGCCCGCTCCAGTTGCAGGAGAAACGGCATGAGTTCGGAATAAAGCGGCAAGGCGCAGATGTCCGACTCGCCGAACTGCTTGAGGAGTTTTTCATGCAGGCGTTTGGATAGCCTGCTTTGGAAGGTCTGGAGATTGGCCTTGAGCAGGGCCGGTTCCAGAATGCAAGGAGCCCGTAGAAGGTCTTCCGTGCGCCAATCGGCGAGGCCGTGCAGCACGTCATACTGGAAGACCTCGCGGAAGGATTGCAGGGGGCGGTCGAAGGCGACCATGCTGAAGCCCGGCAATTCCTTGTATTCATGAAGATCGACTTCGAAGGAGGGCAGCAGCTCGCGCGGCTCCACCAGCGGATAGGCGGCGGTTTCGAAGAACGGGCGCAGCAGGCAGTGCTTGATGTGCGTCCAGTCCAGGAAGGTCTTCAATTCCTCCAGGCCGGGGCGTGACGAGACGGCGAGGGTGTCGTCCCAGTCGCAGTCGGTGCGTTCGCTGAAGGCTTCCTGCCACATCTGGAGTGTACCTGGGTTCTGTTCTCGCCAATGGGAAATGATCGCTCACTTTTTTGTAGCCTGGGCGAGGCGGAATGACAATGCCGGGCCCGGCCTTTCCTCCGGCCCTTTGCGTTCTCGACTGGGATGCGTTGATTTTTCCCAATGATCTTCAAGTATTGACAGATGCGATCGTTCCTCATACAGTGCCGACACGGCAACGGTCAGGAACGCCGTCATTTTCCTACCGCGAGGTGTGGTCCCATGCGCAAGACGGATCAGTGTCCACGGGCCAAGATCAACGCCACACACTGCAATTGCACCTATACCTGCGATCGGCATGGGTTGTGCTGTGAATGCCTGCACTACCACCGGCAGCGCGGTGAGCTGCCTGCCTGTTATTTCACCGCGGAAGAGGAAAAGACCTACAACCGGAGCGTGGAGTTTTTTCTGCAGCGCCGTTCCGGTCGCTGATCCGGTCGTCCCCTGTCGTCATTCAGCGGAAGGATTTCATGTTCTTCAGGCGATTGTGGAATTTTCTCGGTGGGAGAAACTTGGCCATGGACCTGGGAACGGCCAACTCCCTCCTGTATTGCCCCGGCGAGGGCATCGTGCTCAACGAACCGTCGGTGGTGGCTCTGGACAGGATCACCGGCGAAGTGATCGCCGTGGGCGCGGAGGCCAAGCGCTACCTGGGACGGACACCTGAGCGCGTACAAGTCATCCGGCCCATGCGCGACGGAGTGATCGCGGATTTCGACACCACCAGCCAGATGATCTCCTCGTTCATCGCCAAGGCCTCGCGCGGACTGAAACTGCTGCGGCCCAAACTGATCATCTGCGTTCCCCTGGGGATCACGCCGGTGGAGAAGCGGGCCGTGATCGAGGCTGGTCAGCGCGGCGGAGCCCGCGACGTGCGGCTCATCGAGGAGCCCCTGGCCGTGGCCATCGGCGCGGGTCTGCCTTTTGATCAGCCCTTGGGCAACATGGTCCTGGACATCGGTGGGGGCACGGCCGAGGTGGCCGTGGTCAGCCTTTCGGCCATCGCCCACGCCGAATCCATCCGCGTGGCCGGGGACGAGATGAACGAGGCCATTCAGCGGTATTTCCAGAATGAATTTCAGATGCAGATCGGCGAGAACATGGCCGAGCAGGTGAAGATCACCCTCGGTTCCGCCGTGGAGTTGCCAGAACCTCTCAGCATGGAGGTTCTGGGCAAAAATCTCGTGGAGGGCGCGCCGCGTTCCGTGCTCGCCTCGGACTCCCACGTGCGCGAGGCCATCCGCGAACCGCTCAACGCGATCATGCAGGCCGTGCGCAACGCCCTGGAAAAGACCCCGCCGGAACTGGCCGCCGACATCGCCGACAGCGGACTTTTGCTAGCCGGAGGCGGTTCGCTCTTGCGTGGCCTGGACGTGCTCATCAAGCGCGAAACCGGCCTCAACGCGGTTCTGGACGCGGACCCGCTGACCACCGTGGCCCGAGGAACGGGGCGTGTCCTGGAGAAGGGCAAGGCCTACGAAGGGGCCTTGCTGGAATGAGCGCTTCGTTTGACGCCGCTGCGATCCTTGAGCGCGCGGCTGGGGCTGTACGCGAGGCCGGCGCGATCGTCATCGCCAACTTCGGCCGGCCAGGAGAGGTGCGCCACAAGGGCCGCATCGATCTGGTCACCTCGACCGATCTGGCAGTGGAGGCCCTGCTCAAGGAACGTTTGGCGGCCATCCTGCCCGGGTCGGATTTTCTGGCCGAAGAGTCCTCATCTATGGCCCGCCTGGGCGATCTCACCTGGATCATCGACCCTCTGGACGGCACCACCAATTTTGCTCACGGGCTGCCTTTCGTTGCCACTTCCGTTGCCCTTTGGCGCGGTGATCACCTCGCCCTGGGTCTGATCAACCTACCCGTGTTGGGTGAGCTGTTCACCACGGCGAAGGGCCTGGGCGCGTGGCGCAACGGCGAGCGTATTCATGTCTCGGGCGTGGGCAGCCTGGAGGATTCCCTGGTGGCCACCGGTTTCCCCTACGACAACGCTCGGTATCTGGATGCGATAACCCTGCACCTGCGGCGCATGCTGACCAGGACCCAAGGCGTCCGGCGTCCCGGGGCCGCAGCCCTGGATTTGGCCTATGTCGCCTGCGGACGCTACGACGGTTTCTATGAGAGCGCCTTGAACGCCTGGGACACGGCGGCCGGTGTGCTTTTGGTGGAAGAAGCGGGTGGGCGGGTCAGCGGCTATGACGCGAGCGCGCCGTACCGGCTGGGCGGGGAGAATATTTTGGCCAGCAATGGGTTGCTGCACGAGGAATTGAGCCGCCTGTTGATGGAGCCTCCCGCGTCTTGATTTCCCCGTTCAAGGCTGTTCCCAGGACGAGAAGGGGATGTTGCGCTCCCAGAGCAGAACCAGACCTGGAGCCAGCAGCTCCCGGAATTCCCGAACCAGGCAGGAGACTTCCTCGCGGGCGTGGAAAAAGCCGCTGACCACCCGGTTCGGGTTCGGCTCCAATTGCGTGGCGCGGGGCACGGCGAAGATGGTGATGAATTCGTGTCCCGTTTCCGGGCTGGCGGGAATGTCACGGACGTGGCGGATGCGTTCCGGCCGGAGCCGGAGATCCGTCCAAAGCCGCCGCATGGCCGCCCCCTGAGCGGATTCCCCGGCATGGACGTGTCCGCTGGTGGACACATCCCAGCGCCCCGGGTAGAGTGTACGTCGAAGCCCGCGTTTTTGCAGGAAGAGGCGGTTGTCCTGGTCGTAGACCAGCACGGCCACCGCGCGATGATTAAGGAACTGGCGGTGCACCTCGGGCAGGGGCAGCACGAGCAGCGGGCGGTTGCGGTCGTCCACGGCCTCCACCAACGGTGGCTCGGAAGAGGGGCGATGGTTCAGGATGGGCATGGAGCGCAGTGTATGACGGAGTTGGGGCGATTTCCAGCCCACGCTGGAGGGACTCCCGAGACTGGGGCCGAGGTTTTGGGACCGGCGGACATCCGCGCGGTCATGGAGTTGGAGGCTTTGTGTTTCGCCTACCATTGGACCGAGGAGCAATTCCGCCTGGGGCTTGAGCGCGGCGCGTTTCATATTTTGGGTGTGCGTCGCAGTGGAAGAATAGTCGGCTATATCGCCTACTCGGTGATCCAGGACGAGATGGAAGTCATGAATTTGGCCGTGCATCCGGAGTTCCGCCGACAGGGACTGGGGGCGACCCTTCTGGACGCGGCCTTGGGGCACAGCCGCCGGGCGGGGGCCCGGCAAGGTTTTCTGGACGTCAAGGAGTCCAACCTTCCGGCCATTGACCTCTACCGCAAATTCGGATTTAAACAGATCGGGGTGCGCAAGCGGTACTATCCCGACACCCTTGAAGACGCCTTGCTGTTTCGTTGTGACATCCCCTGAACCGACCGGCCAAGGAGAACAGCCATGCGTTATATCGACCAGACCGACCTGAAGGACAGAAAAGCGTTGGTCCGGGTGGACTTCAACGTGCCCATCGAAAACGGTGTCATCACCGACGACAACCGCATCCGGCAGAGCCTGCCGACGTTGCGCTACGTCCTGGACCAGGGCGGGGCCCTGATCCTCTGCGCCCACCTGGGCAAGCCCAAGGGCGTGGACCCCAAGCTCAGTTTGGCTCCTGTGGCCGCGCACTTGGCCAAGCTCCTCGGCCGCGAGGTGCGGCTGGCCCCGGACTGCGTGGGGCCCGAGGTCGAGAAAATGGCCCGTGAGCTGGCTCCCGGCCAGGTGCTCATGTTGGAGAACCTGCGTTTCCATGCCGAGGAGACCGGGAAGACTCCCGAGGCCCGGGGGGATTTCGGCAAGCGTCTGGCGGGACTGGCCGACGTCTACGTGGGCGAGGGGTTCGGCGTGGTGCATCGGCCCAACGCCTCGGTCGTGGACGCGCCCCGGGCTGCGGCCTTGTGTTGTGCCGGGTTCCTGATGAAAAAGGAATGGCAGTTCCTGGGCGAACGTCTGGCGGCCCCGGAACGGCCGTTCGTTGCCATCTCCGGCGGAGCCAAGGTATCCACCAAACTGGGCATTCTGAAAAATCTTTTGGGCAAGGTGGACGATCTGATCATCGGCGGAGCCATGGCCAATACCTTCTTCCTGGCCCAGGGCCACGGCATCGGCGCGTCCCTGGCCGAGTTGGATCTCGTTGAGGAGGCCAAGGCCGTCCTGGCCGAGGCCGCAGGCAAGGGCACCCGGCTGCACCTGCCGCTGGACGTGGTCCTGGGCGCTTCGCCCAAGGACGCCGCCGCCACGGGCACGGCCGAAGTGGCGGCCATCCCGGAGGGCGCCATGGCCCTGGATATCGGGCCGCGCAGCGTGGAAGCCTTCTCCAAGGTCATCGCCTCGGCCCGCACCGTGGTCTGGAACGGCCCCATGGGCCTGTTCGAGAACCCGGCCTTCGCCGCCGGTTCCCTGGGCATCTGCCGGGCCATGGCCGCCAATGCCGGAGCCGTGACCATCGTGGGGGGCGGCGACACCGACGCCATGGTTCATGCCGCCGGGGCAGCCGAGAAATTCAGCTTCATCTCCACCGGCGGCGGTTCCTTCATGGAGTTCCTGGAAGGCAAGGAACTGCCCGGTCTGTCCGCCCTCAAGGAGTGCTCCTGATGAACAAGCTCATGGCCGCCAACTGGAAGATGTACAAGACCTACGAGGAAGCCAAGGACACGGCCAAGGCTCTGGTCAAGCTCCTGGAGGGCAGGCTGCCCGCCGGGCGCGAGGTTCTCGTGTTTCCTCCCTTCACGGCCTTGCGCGCCGTGTCCAAGAAATTCAAGGACGAGAGGGGGTTCTGGACCGGCGGTCAGGACTTTTGGCCCGAGAAGGAGGGGGCGTTCACCGGCGAGATCGCGCCGGGCATGCTCCAGGACGCAGGCGCGTCCTTCGCGCTCACCGGACATTCGGAGCGTCGTCATGTCCTCGGCGAGTCCGATGATCTGGTGGGCCGCAAGACGGCCTTCGCCCTGGCCTCGGGGCTGAACGTGGTGCTTTGCGTGGGCGAGAAGATCGAGGAGCGCCGGTCTGGCGATGTTGAAGCTGTATTGGAACGCCAGTTGCGGAGCGGCTTGACGGGAGTGCCCCGGGAGATCGATCCGACAAGACTGGCCGTGGCCTATGAACCGGTTTGGGCCATTGGAACCGGCGAGGTGGCAGGCCCCAAGGAAATCTTGGATGCCCACGCCTGTGTGCGTCGGATTTTGCTTGACACTTTTAAAAATATCGGCAATAATATTAAGATATTGTACGGCGGAAGCGTGAAGCCGGAAAACTGCGCCGAGATCATCGCGCTTGACAATGTGGACGGTGTGCTGGTAGGAGGCGCGAGCTTGGCGGCTGAAAGTTTTGCCCGCATCGTGCTGGCCGGAGCGTGAAGCCGACAAGCGTGAGAAAAGTGAGGATTTGACTTGGAGACTCTGGTTGTCGTCATTCACGTGTTGGCCTGCGTGTTCCTGATCGTGGCCGTGCTGTTGCAGTCGGGTCAGGAAGGCATGGGCGTCATCTTCGGCGGCGGCAGCGGTTCCGTGTTCGGGAGCACCGGCGCGGGCGGCCTGCTGGTCAAGGTGACCTCGGTGCTGGCCGCCGTGTTTTTGCTGACCTCCCTGGGCTACAACCTGCTCATCAACAAGCGGGTGTCGCATGTGGAGTCCATCATGCTGGATTCTTCCGGCGCGGTGACCGCTCCGGCTCCGGCCCAGGAGAAGAAGCCCGAGGGTGTGACCTTCGAGGATCCCAAGGCCGCGCAGCAGCCGGAGGCTCCGAAGCAATAAGCCTTTGTTGAAAATCCCCCGATGCCGAGGTGGTGGAACTGGTAGACACGCTATCTTGAGGGGGTAGTGGGAGAAATCCCGTGGGGGTTCGAGTCCCCCCCTCGGCACCACAGAGATCAAAGGGTCCTGGCGACAACCAGGGCCCTTTTTCTTTGCCTCGTGCAGACGCGCATGGCCGTTGGAGTGGAACGGAAAAACTCCTGAACGTCGTTGAGTCAGAGCCTTTAGTACAGGAAGGCGGCCACGACGCTTTTGGAGTCGTGAGGACTCAAATGGCTTGCTGGCGGCAGCCGTGTCGTCGGTCGTCGGGAGTCGTTCAGCTCCGGACCGCATGAGGATGACGCTGCGTCGCCGCAGGCTCGGGGTGCTTGGCGACCGGTTGCTTGGCCGGGCGCGGAAAGGGACGCTGATGCAGCGGCGTGGCCAGGATGCTCCTTCCCGCCTGTCAGTGAGGAGGGCCTGCCGCGTGACGTCGGATAATGAAAAAGGGCGTCCTCGCGGACGCCCGTGGTTCATGTCGGTGCAGATCGAAGGCGTTAGAAGGGGTAGACCATGGTTCCGCCGGACTTGGGCCGTTCCTCGACCTTGCCCATCTTGGCCTCGATTTCGGCCAGGCGGTTCTTGGCGGCTTCGCGCTGCTGCTCGGTTTCCGCGTTGCGGATGACCGTGACGAGCAGATTCTTGGCCGTGTCGTACTGGCCCATGTTGTCGTAGATGAGCGCGGCACGGAACATGGCCGTCAGGGCCCAGATGTTCTCCTGCGGATACTGCCATGCCAGGCGGAGGTAGTAGTCCAGGGCCTTGTCGATGTTGCCCATGGCGTGCGCGCCCTCGCCGAGATAGTAGAGCACCTCGGCCTGCATGGCGGGCGGCATGTTCTCATGGCGCTCCCAGAGTTTCTCCAACTGGCCCTGGGCCACATCGAGCTGTCCCTTCTGCTGGAGGATGAAGGCCACCCGGATCAGGCTCGTGTCCGAGAGCTTCACGCCGGTTTTGAGCAAGCGGCTGTATGAGTCCAGGGCCTCGTCGAAGTTGCTCAGTCCGAAGGCCAGGTCACCCTTGAGTTCGAGTTGCCGCGCGCGGAGTTCCTTGGGCAGGCGGATGGTCTCCACGTTGTTCAGGTAGAATCCGGCTAGCTGGTACTGCTGGTCCTTGAGGGCCTCCTCGGCGAGGCGGAGCGTGGCCTGGGCCCCGGTGGAGGTCTCGGGGAAGAGGAAGGCGATGCGCTTGGCCAAATCGGCCGAGGGCTCGTTTTCCAGGCGGGAGGTCCAGGAGGACAGAACCAGGAGCCGGTCCAGGGGCCAGGTGCGGCTTGCGGCGTTGGTCAGCTGGCGGCCTTCCAGGCGAATCCAGAACGGGGCCAGGTGGGAGGGGAGGCTGGTTCCGCCTCCGGCCGAGGCCAGCGCGGGGAGCAGGAAGTACTGCCGCGCGGCCGCGTTGGGATCTTCAGTGAGCAGGTTCTCCAGGGGCTCGTCGAAGAGAAGCATGCCGCAGACCTTCAGACTCAAGGGCAGATCACGCTTTTCCAAACCGGTCCACAGGGCCTGCGCCTGTTCGGTTTTGCCCGAGGCGACGGCCAGGGCGAAACGATACTGGCCGAAGACGGGCAGGGCCTCCAGTTCCTTTCCTGGTTCACGGTCCACATAGCGTTTGGCCGCGTCTTTCAGGGAACGGTTCTTCTTGCGGATATCCTGCCATTCGGAGTTGCTTTCCTCAGACAGGAGCCAGTCCGTGCGCCCCGAGGAAGAGGTGGACATGGTGTTGCTGCCCCAGAAGATCGAGGCCTTGGGATAGGAGGAGTGGAGGGAGGCCAGCTCACTGGGGTCTTCCTCGGAAGCGATGAAGGCGGTGACGGCCGCCCAGAATTCACGCGGCGCCTGGGCGGTGATGGCTTCAGCGTCGGTCTTGGCATCGTCCTTGTATTCCAGGCAGGCGGCGGCCAGGGCCTTGGCTACCTGAAGCCGGTCGCTCTCGCCGATCTCCACCACGTCGCCCGCCATGGGCTTGTCGCCTACGGCCGACTCGTGCTCCAGGGCCTTGGCGGCGGCGTCCCAAAAGGGATTGTTTTTCCAGACCCGCTGAGCTTGTTCGAGGGTGGTGCGCAGGACTGCTTCCTGGCCTTCGCGGGTGGCGCCGAAGTTCGCCGAGTAGATCCAGAAGAATCGACGCCAGACGTCGGTCCAGAGTGTATCCAGGTCCGGTTCGTTCTGGAAGCGGGCATTGCGTTCCTTGGCGTCGAGCAACTGGCCCGCCTGGCTGAACCAGAACACGGCCTTGGAGGGATCGCCCGCGGCGCGGGCGGCCTGGCCGCCCAGCCAGAGGCGCTTTACTTCCTTGGACTGGTCGTCGAAGGAGGGGGAGGATTCGAGAATCTCCAGCGCCTGCTGGGGAGCGCCGGTCTGCAGGGCCATGACGGCCCGCTTGAGGATCAGGTCCGGGTCGTCAGAGCTGCTGTATTCCTTGCTCAGGCGATCCCAGGCCCCGTATTTTTCAAGAAACTTGTCGTAGCCGCTTTCGCTGGACTTCGGTGGGGAAGGAGGGTCGGCTTTGGCCGTCTTGGCTGTTTTTCCCGGAGCCTGCTTCTCATTTGCCGCGGGGGATTCGGGCTGCTTTTCGGCGTCGTCGCCGGCCGGGGCCTTGTCGGGCTCCGTCGTGGCGGTCTGCTGGTCCTTCTTCGTTTCGGTCTTGGGCTTTTTGGCAGAGGACTTCTTCGTCTTGGCTTCGTCCTTGCCGGAACTTTTGGCCGATGACGGCTTGGTGGCGGACTTGGCGCCGGACTTTTTCATTTCGGTCTTTTTCGACGGGGCGGTCGAATCGGCGTCTGTGGCGTTTTGGTGCGGCTCCGCCAGGAGCGGCTGAAGCGTCAAAGCGAAAACGGCCAGGAAAACGAGCAGAAGCACACGGAACGGTTTCTTCATCATAATGGTTGTCTGGAGGGTACGGTTGAAGGTCGCGGGTTGGGTTCCGGGAAAGACCGGGGGCTGATGTTGCTTCGCCAAGACTGTTCTCCGGGAAAACTCCCATGGATGACGCGGAAGCAGGGCTTCCTTACCAGGAGGCCAGACGGGTTGCAAGCAAGGCGGAGGGGGCCCCCCGTGTTTCCACCCGCTTATTTTTGAAAGTTTACATAATTTACATTCCGGGACAATTTGTCGTGCGAGAAAAAGGGGATTAAAGAAATCCCCTATTGCAATGAATTATATGATGATTTTTATTTTGCTCGACGACTCTTTTGTTTGGTCGCGCCGTGGCTTTTGCTCCAGTCGTTCAGGAAAGTTTGCAGGCCGGAATCCGTCAAGGGATGCTTGAGCAGTTCGCGGATCACCGGAAACGGGATCGTGGCCACGTCCGCTCCCATGAGCGCGGCCTGAAGCACGTGCTGCGGATGGCGGATGCTGGCCACCAGAACCTGCGTGGACATGCCGTAGTTGCCGAAGATGGTCAGAATCTGCTCCACCAGGGCCAAACCGTCGTGTCCGATGGCGTCCAGCCGCCCCACGAAGGGACTTACGTAGGTCGCGCCCGCCTTGGCGGCCAGCAACGCCTGGAGCGGTGAAAAGACGAGGGTCACATTGGTTTCGATTCCCATGTCTGTGAGCTGCCGCACCGCAGCCAGTCCCGGCTCGGTGATCGGCACCTTGATGACCACGTTGGGGCCGAGTTTGATCAGTTCTCGGGCCTCACGGACCATCTCCTCGGCGCCGGTTCCGATGACTTCCAGGCTCACCGGGCCGTTCACCTCGCCGCAAATGGCCCGGGCCACGGCTTTCCAGTCGCCCTTCTCCTTGGCCATGAGGCTCGGGTTGGTGGTCACTCCGTCGATGAGGCCGTAGGCCTTGGCCTGCCTGATTTCGTCCAGCTTGGCGGTATCGATGAAGAACTTCATGGTTCATAACTAGCGGAAAAGCGGAAGGAAGAAAAGAAGTGAGAAGCATATTTCCAGACCACCGCGGGGGGCTGGTGATTTTTTCTCGGGTGTTCCATAGGAGAAAGGAACATCGAGGTGAGCCGAATGGAGTTTCTCGATTCCATGCGCGCCCTGCTTCGGCTGCATGCCGAACGCGGCCAGTCGTTTCCCGCGTTTCTCCGGATCGAATCCCGGGCCGTTCCCCCGCCGTGGGCCGCCCTCCTCGTCCATGATCGGAGCATGACCGCCACCCTTGCCGAGCACTACGGTGACGATGTCACAGTGCGGCTTTTGGGCGATGACATCCTCACGCCGGACAAGGCGCTGGATCGGGTGGTGGTGCTGGGATTGGAGAACGCCGCTCGGCCGGTTGCCCTGGCGGGATTACGCATTCATCTGGAGCGGTTCGCGCCGGAACTGCGCGCCGCGTTCATCGAGGCCGAGCGTCCCTTTGGCGGGATTCTGCGCCAAGCGGGCCTGTCGTTTACCTCGGAGCCGCAATATTTCTTGAGCTGCGAGACCAATACCGTCCTGGCCGACGCCCTCGGCGTGTCCGAAGGCGCGGTCCTTTATGGGCGGTTCAGCCGCTTGTTCAATCAGACCCGCGATCTGCTGGCCGAGGTCGTGGAATTGCTCACCCGCCCGTGACAGGTCGCTATTCGGCCTTTTCCTGCCCTGCTTCCAGGCTCTTGATGAATTTGTCCCGGCATTCATAGGAGCAGAAGACGTGCACGGCCTCGCCCTGGCGCACACGGATGTCTCCGTCTTTGCGGACGTAGGCGCCGCATACGGGATCCTTGACCATCTCGCCGGAGGCGGCCAGATTCTCTTCCTGTTTCTTGTCGCGGACCTGCTTCTGCTTGCGGTCGCCGGTGAAGAGCTTCCAGACCACGAACGCGGCCACGGCGAAGATGAGGAACTTGATGAGCATGGGGACTCCTTTGCCGCACGCGGCCTAGTCTTGCCAGATACGGTCGCCGTCCAGGCGGTGGTTCAGGGCGCCCAGGGCCGTTTTCACGGCCACTCCGCCGGGCAGGACGAGGTCCGGGGCGATCTCGCGCAACGGGACGAGCATGAAGGCCCGCGTGAGCAGACGCGGGTGCGGCACGGTCAGGAAGCCCGTGTCCGCCGTCAGGTCGCCGAACAGCAGCAGGTCCAGGTCGATGACCCGGGGGCCGCCGGGAGTCTCCGCGGAGCGGTCCCGGCCCATCTGGGCCTCGATGGCCAGGAGTGTGGACAGCAGCCCTTCCGGAGCCCAAATCTCCGGATCCACGGCCAGCTCCACCACCTGGTTGGCGAACCAGGGCTGATCCTTGAGGCCCTGGGGTTCGGTCCAGTAGATAGCCGACTGTTTTTTGAGTTGGATGTCGGCGCCGTAGTTTTCCAGCCTCGCCAGGGCCTCGTTCAGGTTTTCCTCGGGTTTGCCGAGGTTCGAGCCGAGCCCCAGGTAGGTGGTTACAAGCTGGATATCCGTGACGCAGCCTCCTTGAGTCTGTCGGTGTTCACGGTCAGCGAGATGCGGAAGTACCCTTCTCCGGGCGTACCGAAGCCGTTGCCCGGGGTCAGGACCACGCCGGTCTGACGCAACACCTTGGTGACGAAGTCCTGGGAGGTCTGCCCCTGCGGCACCTTGGCCCAGATGTAGAGCGAGGCCTTGGGGACGCGGCATGAGATGCCGATGTCGGCAAGGCATTTGAGCATCACGTCCCGGCGTTCCTTGTAGACTTCCCGGAATTTGGCGGCGTAAGGTTCCCCGTTTTGCAGAGCGGCGATGCCCGCCTCCTGGATGGCCTGGAACAGGCCGGAATCCACGTTCTCCTTGACCTTGCCCAAGCCCGCCACGAGGCTCGGGTTGCCCACGGCCATGCCGATGCGCCAGCCGGTCATGTTGTAGGTCTTGGACAGGGAGTGGAATTCAATGGCCACGTCCTTGGCTCCAGGGATTTCCAGGATCGACAGCGGCTTGTCCGACGGATCGAAGTAGATTTCCGTGTAGGCCGCGTCATGGACCACGATCACGTTGTATTCGCGGGCGATGGCCACCAGTTTCTCGTAGAAGCTGCGGGGCGCGGAGGCGGCCGTGGGGTTGTTCGGGTAGTTGACGTAGATGAGCTTGGCCCGCTTCCACTCTTCCTCGGACACGGAATCCAGGTCCGGCAGGAAGTCGTTCTCGTCGGTCAGGGGCAGATACTTGACCTCGCCGCCCACGAAGGCGGTGGTCACGGGATAGACCGGGTAGTTCGGGGTGGCGATGAGCGCCAGATCGCCAGGATCGATGAAGGCCAGGGGGAAGTGGGCGATGCCTTCCTTGGAGCCGATGAGGGTCATGACTTCGGTGGCCGGGTCCAGGTCCACGCCGAAGCGGGTCTTGTACCAGTCGGCCACGGCCTGGCGGAAGGCCAGCATGCCGATGTAGGACGGGTACTGATGATGCTCGGGCTTGCGGGCGGCGGCGCAGAGCGCCTCCACGATGAACTCCGGGGTCGGCATGTCGGGGTCGCCGATGCCCAGGCTGATGATGTCCTTGCCCTGGGCGCGGACCTCCTCCTTGGCCTTGTCGATGGCCGCGAAGAGATAGGGAGGAAGGGCCTGAAGCCGCTTGGCCAGCGGAAACGTGCGCATTGGAAACTCCTTGCTGGGCGGAATCGATTGGAGAGTTCCTCCTTAAATGCGCACGGCGTCCCTGTCAATCGCCGGCCGGTTCACTTGTGACCCATCGGACAACCGTGTATCCTGATAATGTCCGCCGTGACCGGCACGCCGGACCACCGCCCCTTTTCCAACGGGACATGAGCATGTGTGATGATTCCATGAGCGCCGGAGAACGCCAGACGCCTCCGCAACATCCGTGGGTGGACCGCTACCTGGAGTTCCTGCTCATCGAGCGCGGCCTTTCCGAGAACAGTCTCACGGGATACGCCGCCGATCTCGCCGCCCTGATCGAATTTCTCCGGGAAAAGGGGCACGGTCCCGAGTCGGCGGACTCCCGGGATATCTTTCTGCACCTGACTCGTCTGCGCGGGCGTGGGTTGGCCAGTCGTTCCCTGGCGCGGCACCTCTCCTCCCTGCGCGGCTTTTTCGCCTTCTGTCTGGATCGCGGTCTGCGCGCGGACGACCCCGCCGAACTGCTGGAAAATCCCAAGCTGCCGAAAGGCCTGCCCAACGTCCTCTCGCGCGAGGAAATGGATAGCCTGCTTTCCGCCCCGGACGCCTCCACTCCCCTCGGCTTCCGCGATCGGGTCATGTTGGAGCTTTTGTACGCCTCTGGGCTGCGCGTTTCGGAACTGGTGGAACTGTCCACCGCGGACTTCGACCCCCAGACCGGCATCTTGCGGGTCTTCGGGAAGGGCTCCAAGGAGCGGGTGGTGCCGGTGCATGAGCGGGCCCAGGCCCTGCTGACGGAATACCTGGAGCGCACCCGTCCCGCGTTCCGGCCCGCCGATCCCCAAGTCTTCCTGAACCGTTCCGGCCGCAAACTCAGCCGTCAGGGCATCTGGAAGCTCATCAAGAAGTACGCCCTGACCGTGGGTATCCGGCGCGAGATCTCACCGCACACCTTTCGCCACTCCTTCGCAACGCATCTGCTGGAGGGCGGCGCTGATTTGCGCATCGTCCAGGCGCTGCTGGGCCACGCCGACATTGCCGCCACCGAGATATACACCCACGTGCAGGCCGAACGCCTGCTTTCCATCCACAGGAAATTCCATCCGCGCTCCGGCGCGTGAGAGGTTGCGCATGCCCCAGGGCCCGGAATCCAAGATAGCGGCGCCGACGGTCATCACCGCCCACGCCAACGCCGACTTCGACGCCTTGGCGGCCATGATCGCTGCCAGCAGGCTCTACCCCGGCGCGGTGCTTATCTTTCCCGGGAGCCAGGAGAAGAACCTGCGCAACTTCTATATCCAAAGCACAACCTATCTCTTCAACTTCAGGAATTTTAAGGAGATCGATCAGGACACCGTGCGGCTTCTGGTGGTCGTGGACACCCGTCAGAAGTCACGTCTCGCTCATGTTGGGCCGCTCCTGGACAATCCGACCGTGGAAATCCACGCCTTCGATCATCACCCGGACTCCGACGAGGACGTGGCCGCCACGCTGAGCATGGTCAAGCCCTGGGGCTCGACCACGGCCATCCTGGTGGCCGAGATGCGCGAACGCGGCATCGTGCCCCTGCCCGAGGAGGCCACGGTCATGGGTTTGGGGCTCTTCGAGGACACGGGCTCCTTCGCCTTCGACTCGACCACGGCCGAGGACTTCGAGGCCGCGGGCTGGCTACGGCGCAACGGTATGGACCTGGGAGTCATCACCGACCTGCTCTCCCGCGACCTGGACTCGGAACAGGTCAAGATTCTGGGCGAACTGCTGGAGACCGCCACGACCCAGGAGATCAACGGCGTGAACGTGGTCATGGCCGAGGCCAGCACCGAGGACTTCGTCGGGGATTTCGCCTTCCTGGCCCATAAATTCATGGATATGGAGAACATCCGGGTGCTTTTCGCCCTGGGCCGCATGGGCGACCGTATTCATCTGGTGGCCCGCTCGCGCCACGCCGAGGTGGACGTGGGCGAGGTTTGCGGCTTCTTCGGCGGCGGGGGGCACTCCTACGCCGCCTCGGCGACCATCAAGAACAAGACCTTGGCCGAGGTCAAGGACGAACTCTTCGCCCGGCTCTACTCCCACGTGAATCCGCAGATGGTGGTGGAGAACCTGATGTCCAAACCGCCGGTGGTCATCGGGCAGAGCCGCCCCATGAAGGACGCGGTGGAGCTGATGACCCGCTTCGGGCTCAAGGGCGTGCCCGTGGTGGAGGACGGCGGCATGCGCTGCGTGGGGCTGCTGGAGCACAAGATCGCGGACAAGGCCATGACCCACAAGCTGGGCGACGTGCAGGTCAGGGAATACATGCTGCGGGATTTCCTGAGCGTGCCGCCGCGTTCGGATCTCCAGGAGGTCATGGAGATCATCCTCGGCAAGCGCCAGCGTCTGGTGCCCGTGGTGGCCGAGGACGCTGAATTGAGGGGGGTCATCACCCGCACGGATCTGGTGAATCTGCTGGTGGAGGAGCCGTCGCGCATCCCGGAGTCGCTTTCGCCGGACCGCAGGCGTGAGCGCAACATCCGCACACTCATGTTCAACCGCTTGCCAGCCGCCGTGTTCGAACTGTTGAAGAAGGCCGGCGAACTGGGGCAAGACATGGGCTGTGAGGTCTTCACCGTGGGCGGGTTCGTGCGCGACATCCTGCTGGCCCGGGTGAACCTGGACATCGACCTGGTGGTCGAGGGCGACGGCATCCGCTTCGCCCGGGAACTGGTCCAGCGCATGGGCGGCCGGGCCAAGACCCATAAGAAATTCAAGACCGCGGTGGTCATCCTGCCGGGTGGAAGGCGCATCGACGTGGCTACCGCGCGCCTGGAGTATTACGAGTATCCTGCGGCCCTGCCCACGGTAGAGCTGTCCTCCATCAAGATGGACCTCTACCGCCGCGATTTCACCATCAACGCCCTGGCCGTGCATCTCAACCCGCAGCACTTCGGCCGGTTGGTGGACTTCTTCGGGGCGCAGCGCGACATCAAGGAGAAGACCATCCGGGTCATCCACTCCCTGAGTTTCGTGGAGGATCCCACGCGCATCCTGCGGGCCGTGCGCTTCGAGCAACGCTTCGGTTTCCGCATCGGCTCCCAGACCTTACGTCTGATCAAGAACGCCCTCCAGCTCAACCTGTTCAGCAGGCTGTCCGGCAACCGGGTTTTCCACGAGCTGCAACTCATCCTGGACGAGGACGCGCCCTTGAACTGCCTCTCGCGGATGCAGGAACTGGGGCTGCTGGAAGCCATTCATCCACAACTGGCCTTGGACCCCACCAAGGCCCGGCTGGTCATGGAGATCGCCAAGGTCCACAATTGGTACAAGCTCCTCTACCAGAAACCCTCGGCCGTGCCCTGGAAACTCTATCTGCTGGGGGTGGCCCAAGGGGTGGACGGAGACCAGGCCGTGGACATCTGCCGCCGCTTGGGGCTGTCACAGCGGGACGAACGCGAGTTTCTGGCCCTGCGCGAGTCCATCGGCGCGGTTCTCGGGCGTCTCATGGCCTGGAAGGAGGAATCCTCGCCCCTGTCCGAACTCTACTTCTGTCTGACCACCTTGCCCCTGGAGGGAGTGCTGTTTCTCATGGCCCGCAGTCGGCGCGAGGAAATCCGCAAGCATATTTCGCAATTCCTGACCAATCCGGCGGCCCAGGCCATCGAGGTCACGGGGCGCGACCTGAAGCGGCTGCGCATTCCCGAGGGGCCGGTCTACGCCCGTATTCTGCGCGCCGTGCGTCAGGCCAAGATCGACGGCCGCGCCGAGGGGCGCAAGGAGCAACTGCAACTGGTTCGGAGCCTGAAGCGGGAATGGGGCATTGAAGAGGATTCCGGGGAAGCGGGACTGCCTGCGGACGCTTGCCCTCCCTCCTCCGGGCGTGTAGGATAAGCATCAGTGGTTTGAGCCCCTTCCGATGAACCGAACGGGCGGGAGGCCCGCCCCGGAGCCGCACCGGCTCCGCATCAACCGAACGGACGGCGTGAATGGAAGTGCTCTGGGCGCCCTGGCGCCTTGATTATATCCTGGGCCCCAAGCCCGACGAATGCGTGTTTTGCATCCCGGACCACCCGGACGAGGACGAACGCCGTCTCGTGCTCTGGCGCGGCCGGACCTGTTTCGTGATCATGAACAAATTCCCTTACAACAACGGCCACCTCATGGTCACGCCCTACCGCCACGTGTCCTGCCTCACGGACTTGACCGAAGAGGAGGCCCAGGAATGCATGGCGGCCATGCGCCGCTCCGTGGCCGTGCTGAAGACCGCCTTCCGGCCCCACGGCATCAACGCCGGGTTCAACCTCGGCGAGGCCGCCGGGGCGGGCATCGCCGCTCATCTCCATTTTCAGATCGTGCCCCGCTGGAACGGGGACGCCTCCTTCATGGCCGTGTTCGGCGAAACCAACGTCATTCCCGAGCACCTGCTCTCCACCTACCGCCGCCTCAAACCGCTGTTCGACGCGGCGGACTGACAAGGAGAAACCCATGCGCTACGTGAAGGTTCTGCTGCTCGTGCTCTTCTTCGCCGCGTCCATGCTCTTCTTCGTCCAGAACAAGGACACCGTGACCCAGAGCTTCGTGCTCGTCCTCTCCGTGCCCCTGCTCTTCGATCTGCGTTCCATTCCGCTGCCCTTCTACCTCATCGTTCTGGCCTCCTTCCTGGTCGGCGGACTGGTCTGCATCGGCTATTTCCTCTCCGAGCGTTTTCGTCTGGCGGGCCAGGTCAAGGAACTGCGCACCAAGGCCTCCAATCTGGAGCGGGAGCTGAACCAATTGCGCAATCTGCCTCTGGAGAACCAACCCTATCAGACCCCGGCCGACGAGCCGGAGGCCTAGGGGCGTCGGCTTGTCCTTGCTCGACTTTCTGCGCCGCGGGAAAAATTCCACGCGGTTCGAGTTCACGCCTGGCCCGGGCGAGGGCGAAACCCTGCCGGTGCAGGACACCCGCGCGGCTATCGACGAACTCTCCCAGGTGGTGCGCAACAACCCGGAGGCGGTGGAGATATACCTCGCCCTGGGCAGCCTCTACCGTTCCCAAGGGGAGATTGAGCGGGCCATCCAGATCCGCAACAACCTCATCGTGCGTCAAGGCCTGGATTCGAAGTTCCGGGCCCGGGCCTGGTTCGAACTGGGCCGGGACTTCCGGCGCGGCGGATTCCTGGACCGCGCGGCGCATGCCTTCGATCAGGCCCGAAACCTCATGGGGGACCGTCCGGCCATTCTTCTGGAACAGGCCCTGCTGGCCGCCGACGGAGGCGAGTTCGAACGCGCCGCCGATCTCTACGGCCGCCTGGGCCGTCCCCTGCCCCAGGCCCACTACCTTGTGCGCCGGGCCCAGGAATTGACCGAAAGCGGGGATGCGCCCCAAGCGGGCAGCTTCCTGCGCAAGGCGGTGAAGGTCTACCCCGCTTCGGTGGAAGCCTGGGCCGAGCATCTCGCCATGGCCTACCGCGATGGTTCGGCCTCCCAGCTCAAGACCTCCTTGCGGGACGCCCTGGCCAAGGCGGACCCGGCCATGCGCTTCGTCTTTCTGGAGGGCTTGATCGAATCAGCCGCCGGAGCCCGTCGTGACGGGGGCGAGGCCGCGCCCATGTCCAACAGTGACCTGCTCCAAGCCGTGGTCCCGACCCTGGCCGAGCAGGAACCGGACGTGCTTCTCTACTTCTACGGAGCGCGTTTGCTGCTGCAATGCGGACAGCGTCTGGAGGCCCGCTCCTGGCTGGAGAAGACGCTCGTGCTGCGGCCGGACTTCTGGCTGGCCCGCCTGGAAGTCTTCCGACTGACCAAGGACGAGCAGAGCTTCACACCTTTTTTCAAGGAACAGCTGGAGTTCTTCATGGACAAGGCGCGGCGGCTGCGCCGCTTCGTCTGCCGCAGCTGCGGACTCAAGCGCGACGCCGTGTTCTATCTCTGCCCGCGTTGCCGCAGCTGGCACTCCATCGCCTTCCGCTACGACTTCAGCCAATAAGGAGCCCAGGCTCGCCGTGACCGCGCCCCGGCTCACCCCCATGTTCGAACAGTACCTCCGCATCAAGGAGGAGTATCCGGACGCCCTGCTTTTCTACCGTATGGGCGACTTCTACGAGCTGTTCTTCGACGACGCCGAAGTGGCCTCCCGTGAACTGTCCATCACTCTGACCTCGCGCAACCCCAACGCCGAGGCCAAGGTGCCTATGTGCGGGGTGCCGCACCACGCGGCCGAGGGCTATCTGGCCCAGCTCCTGGACAAGGGCTACCGCGTGGCCATCTGCGACCAGGTGGAGGACCCCAAGCAGGCCAAGGGGCTGGTGCGCCGCGAGGTGACCCGGGTGCTCACCCCCGGCACGGTCATCGAGGACGCCAACCTTCCCGCCCGGGACAGCAACTATCTGGCCGCGCTCTATTGGGACGAGGTCCACGGCGCTGGCGGCGCGGCCTGGGCGGATGTCTCCACCGGACACTGGAGCGGCCTTTCCTCCACCCGCGAACCGGAACTCTGGCAATGGCTGGTCAAGATCGGCGCGCGCGAGTTGCTTCTGCCCCAGGGGCGCCGGGTTCCCACGGCCTTCGCGGACATGGGGGCCCAGGTCACGCCTCTGCCCGAGCGCGGGGCCTTCGACCTGGACGCGGCCCGACGCAACCTGCTGGAGGCCCAGGGAGTGGCCGACCTGGACGCCCTGGGGCTCTCCGGCAAGCCGGAGCTGACCCGCGCCTGTGGAGCGCTGCTTTTCTACCTGCGCCAGACCCAGAAGCAGGACGTCTCCCACCTGGAGGACTTCCGCCCCCTGGACCTCTCGCACCATCTCATCCTGGACGAGGTCACGGAACGCAACCTGGAGATATTCCGCCGTCTGGACGGCCGTTCCGGGTCCGGCACCCTGGTGCATGTTCTGGATCGCACGGTCACGCCCCTGGGAGCCCGCCTCTTGGCCGGGCGCCTGCGCGAACCTTGGCGTGATCCGACGGGCATCGGCCGCTGCCTGGATTGCGTGGAGTTTTTCTTTGGCCGGGACGCCGCACGCGCGGAATTGCGCCGGGCCCTGGACGAGGTGCACGACCTGGAGCGCCTGTCCACCCGCGTCCAGCTCGGCCGGGCCACGCCCCGGGACTTCGCGGCCCTGCGTCAGAGCCTCCTGGCCCTGCCCCGGGTGCGCCAGCCCCTGGCCGCCGAGACCGGGGAAACCCCCGCCGAGTTACGCGGATTGCTGCAGTCCTGGGACGACATGAGCGATCTGGCCGCGCACCTGGACGTCGCACTGGTGGACAACCCGCCCCTGGCGTCGAGTGAGGGCGGGCTGTTCAAGATCGGCTTCAATCCCGAGTTGGACGACCTCATCCAGCTCACCGAGCACGGCGAGGCCCGGGTCCGGGAACTGTTCGAGCAGGAACGCACGGCCTCGGGCATCCCCAAGCTCAAGCTCGGCTTCAACAAGGTCTTCGGCTATTATTTCGAGGTCTCCAAGGCCCACCAGGGCGCGGTGCCGGAGTCCTTCATCCGTCGCCAGACCCTGGTCAACTGCGAGCGCTATGTGACGCCCCGCCTCAAGGAACTGGAAGATCGTCTTCTCTCGGCATCCGAAGAACGCAAGGCATTGGAGTACAAATTATTCCTTGAGCTGCGGGAAACCCTGGCCCAGGCCCGGACGCGCTTCGTCTTCATGGCCGGAGCTCTGGCCGGGCTGGACTATTGGCAGGGCCTGGCCGAGGCCGCGCGGCTCAACGCCTGGACCCGGCCGGAAATCCACGACGGACTGGAGATCGAGATCGAGGGCGGACGCCACCCCGTGGTCGAGGCGGCCCAGGGCGCGGCCAACTACGTGCCCAACGACGTGCGCCTGGACGAATCCCGGCGCATCCTGCTCATCACCGGCCCGAACATGGCGGGCAAGTCCACGGTGCTGCGCCAGACGGCCGTGATCACCCTCATGGCCCAGATCGGCTCCTTCGTCCCCGCCGCCCGGGCGCGCATCGGCGTGGCCGACCGCATCTTCTCCCGGGTGGGGGCCTCGGACAACCTGGCCCAGGGACAGAGCACGTTCATGGTCGAGATGATGGAGACCGCGCGCATCCTGCGCCAGGCCACACGACGCAGCCTAGTCATCCTGGACGAGATCGGCCGGGGTACGAGCACGTTCGACGGCCTGGCCCTGGCCTGGGCCGTGGCCGAGGATCTGGCCAGGCGGGCGGGCGGCGTGCGCACCCTCTTCGCCACCCATTATCACGAGTTGACCTCGTTGGAGGGCAAACTGCCTGGGTTGCGCAACCTGAACATCGCGGTGCGCGAATGGAAGGGCGAGATCGTCTTTCTGCGCCGCCTGGTGCCCGGCCCGGCGGACAAGAGTTATGGCATCGAGGTCGCCCGGCTGGCCGGGGTGCCTCGACCGGTGGTGGAAAGGGCGCGGGAAATTCTTGCGAACCTCGAGGAAAAATCGCAAGATGCCCGGACGCGGGGAACGCTCCTTTCCCGTCAGTCCAGCCTGCCCGGCCTGGACCGGGAAGTGGTCCCAGGGCCGGGGGAGGAATCGCCGCTGGCCAAGGCCCTGCGCGACCTGGACGTGGACGGCCTGACGCCCATCCAGGCCCTGACCCTGCTCCATCAATGGAAACAGACGTTCAAGGACGGCCGATGACCCGACGCCACGCTGTCCTCCTTTTCTGCCTCTTCGCGCTCTCCCTCCTGTCCGCCTGCGGCAAGAAGGAGTGGCCCGAACCCGTGCTTTCCGAGGACCGTTTCACCTTCAAGGCCATCCGGGCCGAACGCAAGGGCGGCTGCCTCGTGGTCGAGGTGCGCGTGTTGGGCGCGGTGGACAACCTCTCCTCGCTCAGTGTGCAGCTCCTGGAAGTAGGCGACGGTCAGGACGTGGGGTGCCCGGGCTGTCCCTTCAAGCCCACCCGGGCCGACACTTACGTCCCCGGGCAGGCGGGCCTGACCCGCATCGGCTCGGCTCTCCGCGTGTCGGTCTGCGATTTGAATCCCGACGGAATCTACCTCTGGCGCGTCATGGCCCAGAATCAGTTCCCGGAGCTGGGGCCTGTGTTTTCCGAACTCTTCTCCTCCTGGCCCAAGTAACACACCACATCCTCCAAGGAGCCGTTCATATGCACCATTTCGAGATGCGCGACGGAGAACTCTTCGCCGAGGAGGTCCAGGTCGCGGACTTGGCCGCGGCGCACGGCACTCCGCTCTACGTCTATTCGGCGGCCACCATCCGCCGCCACTTCGACGCCTTCGATTCGGCCTTCTCCGGTCTGGATCACCTGACCTGCTACTCGGTCAAGGCCAACTCCAACGTGAACGTCCTGCGGCTCATGGGCGAACAGGGAGCGGGCATGGACATCGTCTCCGGGGGCGAGCTGCATCGGGCGCTCACGGCCGGGATTCCCTCCGGGCGCATCGTCTATTCCGGCGTGGGCAAACGTGCCGAGGAGATCCGCGCGGCGCTTGAGGCGGACATCCTCATGTTCAACGTGGAGTCCCTGGCCGAGCTGGCGCGTATCAACGACATCGCCGGGGATATGGGCAGGAAGGCCCGGATCAGCTTCCGCATCAACCCGGACGTGGACCCCAAGACCCATCCCTACATCTCCACGGGCATGAAGAAGAACAAGTTCGGCCTGGACATCGAAAAATCCCTGGAGGCCTATCAGCTGGCCCGGGATCTGCCGGCCATCGAACCCGTGGGCATCGACTGCCACATCGGCTCGCAGCTCACGAGCATCAATCCCTTCCTGGAAGCCCTGGACAAGATCCTGGCCTTCAAGGCCCGTCTTGACGACATGGGTCTGGGCATCCGCCATCTGGACCTGGGCGGAGGCCTGGGCATCACCTACAACGAGGAAGAGCCGCCGCACCCGCGCGAGTTCGGCGAGGCGCTCACCTCCAGGCTCAAGGACATGGATCTGAAGGTGATCTTGGAGCCCGGGCGGGTCATCGTGGGCAACGCGGGCATCCTCGTGACCCAGGTGGTCTACCTCAAGGAGACCCCGAGCAAGCGCTTCGTCATCGTGGACGCGGCCATGAACGACCTCATCCGCCCCTCGCTCTACAACTCCTATCATCGCATCGGCGAGGTCGCGGCCCACGACCGGCCGAAAGCCAAGGTGGACGTGGTCGGCCCCATCTGCGAGTCCGGCGACTTCCTGGCCCGCGACCGCGAACTGCCTGGTCTGGAACAGGGCGAATACCTGGCTGTTTACTCCGCCGGCGCCTACGGCTTCGCCATGTCCTCCAACTACAACTCCCGTCCGCGCGCCGCCGAGATCCTGGTGGACGGTTCCACGGCCCGGGTGATCCGCCGCCGCGAGAGCTACGACGACCTGGTGGCCCTGGAAAAGTGAGGCGGGGCGCATGGCCCGACTCAATTCCTTTCATCTCCCTCCGGAATCCTGGCCCACGCCGGGCTCCGGACTGCCATATCTTCTGGAGGGAGCCGAGGCCCGTCATCTGCTGAAGGTCCTGCGCACGCCACCGGGGGAACGGGTGCGTCTGTTTGACGGTCGCGGCCGGGACGGCCTCTTCGTGCTGGAGCGTGTGGAGGGCGGCCGTGCGGTGCTGGCCCCCGAATCCCTGACCGAACGGCCGGAACCCGCGGACCAGCTGGTCCTGGCTCTGGGTTGGAACAAGTCCGGCCGCCGGGACTGGCTGTTGGAAAAAGCCGTGGAGTTACGGGCCCTGGGGCTGGCCTTCTGGCGGGCCGCCCGCAGCCAGGGCGATCCCCCGGCCGCCCCGAAGGAAACCTGGACCGAGAAGATGATCCAGGCGGCCAAGCAGTGCGGCAATTCCCGGCTGCCGGAGGTGCATGTGCTCACCGGAGGCGTTCCGGGGCTCATCGAGTTTGCGCGGACCTTTGAGCGGTGCTATCTGTTCTGGGAGAACGCCGAAGCCTCGCTCATCCCCCGGCCCGAGGATCTCGGGCGTGGGCGTGTGCTGGCCGTGCTGGGCCCCGAGGGAGGCCTGGAGCCCGAGGAGGCCGCCCGCCTTCTGGAGGCCGGATTCAAGCCAGCCAGCTTGGGCGACAGCATCCTGCGCTGGGAAACCGCCGCCCTGCTCTGCATGGGCTTGGCCCACCTGGGGCGCCGGAACGAGCCATGAAGATCGAGATCGCCGAGAAACAACCCCTGGCCGACCGCATCCGGCCCAAGAAGCTGGAAGACTTCGCCGGCCAGGATCATCTGCGCGAACGGTTGAACGCCTTTCTTGAGGCCAAGCGCCTGCCGAGTCTGCTGTTCTTCGGCCCTCCCGGCTGCGGCAAGTCCACCCTCGCCTTGCTCCTGGCCCGGGCCAAGGGCCTGCCATACCTGCGCGTGAGCGCGCCCGAGGCCGGACTGACCGCCCTGCGCAAGCAGCTCTCGGGCATCGAGATACTCATTCTGGATGAACTGCACCGCTTTTCCAAGGCCCAGCAGGACTTCTTTCTGCCCCTGCTGGAGACCGGCGAGATCGTGCTCCTGGCCACCACCACGGAGAACCCCTCTTTCAGCGTGACTCGCCAACTCCTGTCGCGGCTGCACGTACTGCGCTGCCGAGCGCTGACCCGGCAGGAGCTGGCGCGCATCGCCCGGCGCGGGGCCGAGGTGCTGGAAACCGAGATCGTCGACGAGAGCCTGGATATCCTCGCCTCGCTCTCCGGCGGCGACGGCCGAACTTTGCTCAACCTCCTGGAATATACGTCGGGCCTGCCGCCGGAGCGCCGCAGCCCGGAAAGCCTGAAACAGTCCCTGCCCGAGGTGGTCATCCGGGGCGACCGCGACGGCGACTCGCACTACGAATTGGCTTCGGCCATGATCAAGTCCATCCGTGGCAGCGACCCGGACGCGGCCCTCTACTACCTGGCCTGCCTGCTGGAGTCCGGCGAAGACCCCCGTTTCGTCTGCCGTCGGCTTGTGCTCTCGGCCTCCGAGGACGTGGGCCTGGCCGACCCGCAGGCCCTGCAACTGGCTGTGGCCTGCCAGCAGGCCGTGGAGTTCGTGGGTATGCCCGAAGGCTTCATCCCGCTGGCCGAAACGGCGGTGTATCTGGCCCTGGCGCCGAAGAGCAACGCCTCCTACTCGGGCTATCTCAACGCCCAGAAGGAGATCCGCACCAACGGCATGAAGCCCGTGCCCCTGCATCTGCGCAACGCCTCCACCAGCATGCAGAAGGAATGGGGCTACGGCCGAGGATACAAGTATCCGCACTCCTTCCCTGGAGCCTGGACGGAGCAGGACTACCTGCCCTCCGAACTCAAGGGCAGGACGTTCTATTTCGCCAAGGACGAGGGCCAGGAGCCGCGGCTTTTGGCCTGGCTCAAGCGTCGCCGCAAGGTGGGAGAGTGATTTCGGCGGGATATTCCGCCCCAACCATTGCCGATTCGGAGGTTCGTATGCGGAAAGTGTTCTTCATGTCCCTGCTCTTGGGTCTTCTCGTCTGCGCCGGTATGGCCCATGCCGGGAGCATCCCCAACCTTGTGGGCGTCTGGAAGACGGCCCCCAGCGCCGAACCGTTCCAGAAGGACGGCCAGCAGGCCGGTGACCGTTCGGCCGACTTCTACCGAGGCGTGGAGGCCACGCTGACCATCACCAAGCAGGAGGGCGCGCTGTTCTATGGCGAGCGCGCCACCCCTCAGACCAACGACGCCCTGGCCGGGGTCATCGATCCCGACGGCAAGACCATCTACATGGTGGACGACAAGGGCATCTACATCTGCACCCTGATGACCGATACCGAAGCGGGCAAGAAGGTGAAGAAAAAGAAGACAGATGATGACAAGCCCGAGCCGCTGAATAACCTCCTGGTGCGCTACCTGAGCGCGGGCAAGGCCCAGAAGGTCGTGGGCATCATGCTCTTCAGCAAGACCGTAAAATAGTTCGACGCTCTTGAAAGCCGACGGGGGGCGCGGTTTTTTTCCGAGCGTTCCCGTCGTGAGGCAGATGAAAAAGGCCGGGCTCGCCCCGGCCTTTTTCATCTGCGGAATGATCCCCATCCATTCCTCCCATTGCGCCAGACCTCGTTTGCGTATACTCCAGCGGGTACTCTCACCCTGGGGAACGCGCGCATCGGGGGGATCATGAAGAAGACCACTGTCGTCTATTGCGACGACCAGAAGCGGTTCATCGACGAATTCACGGCGCGGCACGGCCAGCGCTATGACATCATTCCCGTCGACGATTCCTGCCAGTTGCTCGGAACCCTCTCCGACATGAAACGGTTGCCGGACATCGTCCTGCTGGACCTCTACCATCCGCGCGAGGACGTATCCGACTACGAAGAGCGGCGGCTCGCCGCCGAGGTCGAACTGGAAAAGCTCGACCAGCAGGTGGACAAGACCAGGGAGGCCGTGCTGAAAGCCTGGGAACCCCGCGGCCTCGACATCCTGAAGCAGTTGCGTGGAAAATACGCCTCGGACGAGCTGCCCATCGTGATGTATACGCAGCGGGGCCTCGTCCTGCTCAGCGACGACCAGTTCCGGCTGGTGGAGGAAAACTCCGGGCACTGGCTCCTCAAGAAGGCCCTGAGCGCCCACACGGAAGAGATCCGTATTGAGCGCATCATCTCACAGGAAAAAGGCGGTGCGCCCGGCAAGAAGCTCTGCAAGTCCCGTGAACTGCGCGACCTGCTCGTCGCGGTGGCCGCCGGCGTGGTGGTCCTGATCCTCTCCCGCCTGCTGAGCTAGCCGCCAGCGCGGGAGCCCGGCTGCTACCGGCGCTCCACATAGAGCTTCCGCCACTCGTCCAGGAAGAGCACCGCCGCGTCCAGGTCCGAGAGCGCGCCCTGTTGTTGCCGCACGGCCCAGACGAGGTCGTCGAAGGACACGTCGGCGGGCAGGCCGAGCCGCTCCAGGAGCGCGGCCACCTCGGCGCGCAGGTGCTCGGGCAGCCCGGCGTCCAGGGCCGCCGCCCTGCTCCGCTCCCGGGGCCAGCCGGGAAGGCGTTCGGCCGCGAAGTCGAGGAGCGCGTCCATGCGGCGGTCATAGGTGTGCTCGGCCAGGACTCGGGCGCGGCCGCGTCGGGAGAAGGCCTCGCGTTCCTCTGGGTTCTTGATGAAATAGTCTATTTTTTCAGGAAGTTCCGCCATCGTGGTGAAGGTCGCCAACTCGTCCTGGGCGAAGGCCCCGGACATGAGGCCGCGCAGGTCGACCAGTTGGAAGGCCCCGCAGGCCGCGATCTCGAACGTCCTGGGGTTGATGAAGTCCCCGCAGGTGACGAGATGCTCGGCCTGGATGCTCGAGTGAAGGTTGAGGTTCACGGCGGTGGCGTTGAAGATTTTCACGCAGTCCTCGGAGGAGACGCGCGCCCCGTTCCGCTGCACATAGGGTTTGAGCACCGGGTCGCCCTCCCATTCCGTGCCCCAAATCTTGAACCCTTCGCGCAAGAGCTTGCGGAAGGCCAGGCGGCGGTTGGGATAGCCTGCGCCCATGAAGGCGAGGTCCGCGTCGTATTCCTTGCGCTCGGCCGGAGTCAGCTCCAGGGGCCGGTGGAATTCCGGGTCCGCGGCCAGGGGCAGGTACAAGGCGTTGGGCTGGCCGATACCCTGCAACTGCTCGAAAAAAGGCTCCTTCTGGATCACGGCGAAGAGGTCGTAGTGCGGGGCGAAGGCCTGCCAGTAGGTGAACAGGCGGAAGTCCTCCACGAACCACATGGCCGTGGCCACCTTGTCCCGGCGCAGGCGCTTGAGGGCCTGGATGCTCAGCGGGGCCTGGGCCAGGGCCAGGACCAGGTCCGGCTCGAAGGTCTCCACTTTGGCCAGCACGGCCTGGGAGACCACCTGGAGGAAGCTGTTTTCCAGGTATTGCAGTCGGTCCGAGGTCACGCGCAGGCCTTCCAGGGCCTTGTAGGCGGAATGGAAATCCGGGGACTCCAGCACCTCGACCGTGTGGCCGAGACGACGCAGGGCCCGGGCGCAGAAGCGTCCCACTGGCAACGAGCCGCCGTACATGGGGAGTACCACGAGAACGCGCAGATGCTTGTCCATGTCCCGTCCTTGCTTGTTCGACCAGGAGCGGCGCTTCCGCGTCCCTCCCCCGCCTCCAAAGGCGGAGAATAATGATCTAGAAAAAGTCTAGACTTTTTCTAATATTTAAAATCAATGATGTTATTCCGCAGGAACCAATCCCGTTCCTGGTAGAAGCGTTCGGCCAGTCCGCTGTCCGGGACGCCCTTCTCCGCGTCCGGCAGGCCCAGGTGCCGGGCCAGGAAGGCCCGGAAGCGGAGCCGCTGCTTCTGGTCCGCGTCCTTCCCCGCCGCAGGGGCATAGGTCTGGCCCAGGGAGTCGAATTCGGCCCGCAGGGAGAGGATGCCCTCGGGAGCATGCCCGGGCTTGCCGGTGGAGAGGAAGCGGACGAATCCCGGGTCCGCGAAGGGGGCCAGGCAGCGGTGCTCCTGGTGGCAGGGACGGCTCTCCAGGCAGGGCAGGCAGTCGAAAACGGCCTGGTGGACCGTGTGGCCTAGGCCGTAGGGGCCGGTCTCGAAGCACCATGCCGAGGAGAGGAAGAAGGCGGTCACGGGCACGCCCAGGTGTGCTGCCAAGTGCATGGTTCCGGTGTCCGGGGTCAGGACGAGGTCCAGCCCGCCGACGGCCTCGGCCAGTCCGGCCCAGTCGGTTTTGCCGGAGAGGTCCGTGACCTTGTCCGCCAGTCGACCCGGCAGGGCCCGCAGCACGGCCTTGGCCGCCGGAATCTCGGCCTTGGAGCCCAGCAGGAGGATGCGGCCCCGGCCCGCGCGCTCGAAGGCGGCGGCCGCGAACCGGGCCAGGATTTCGGGCGGCAGGGAGCGCCGCGACTCGCGCCCGGCCAGGACCACGCCCATGCCTGCCCCTCCGGCCTTGGCCTCGGGATTGACCGCCTCGGGCGGCACGGGCGCGTCCGCGAAATGAGCCCAGAAGTCTACGAGATTGATGCCCAGGCGGCGCTGGCCGGACCAGCGCATGGCCAACTCGGGCCAGGGCGCCTGCAGGGGCTGGCCCTGCCTCCAGGTGTAGCCGTACACCTGCTCGGGGTCGAAGAGCGAGGCCAGGGCGAGGTTCAGGGGCGAGCGGTTCAGGTTGTATACCGTCTCGAACCGTTGGGCGACGAGCCCGGCGAAGGCGTGGCGGTTGCGCTCTAGCATGGCCGTGAACAGGGCCTCGGGCCCGGCCTGGGCCAGGCCGGCGCCGTGGGCGGTCACGGGATGCGTGACGACCTGGGGAAAGACCAGCCGGGCCAGGGGCCCCAGGGAGGCATCCAGGCAGAGGTGGACCTGTGTTCCGGGCTGGGCGCACAGGGAGAGGATGAGACGCTTGGTCTGGACGAGGTCCCCGAAGCGGGCCAGCTGGACGACGAGCACGTGTTTCATGGGCAACTGTCCGTGTTCCCTGCCTAACCCGGATGCACAGTTCCTGGCAAGACGCGCACTTTGCGTTTACAGAGCCCGGGGCCGTGGTATATGGATCGGGCCATGCGCTATTATCCCATGTTCGTGAATCTGGAGAACAAGAGCTGCCTCGTGGTGGGCGCGGGCGAGGTGGGGGCGCGCAAGATCGCCACCCTGCTCTCTTGCGGAGCCCGTTCCATCCTGGTCCTGGACACCCGCGAGCCCGACGAAGGCCTGAACGCCCTCTTGGAACAGCCCGGCGTGGCCTTCGAGCGCCGTGAGTTCCGCGACGCGGACCTGGACGGGCGTTTTCTGGTCATCGCCTCCACCAGCAACGAGGCCCTCAACTGGCGCATCAGCGACCTCTGCCGTAAGCGCAACCTGCTTTGCAACATCGTGGACCAGCCGGAGAAATGCAGTTTTATCGTGCCGGCCCTGGTGACTCAGGGCGATCTGACCCTGGCCATCTCCACCGGCGGCCAGAGCCCGGCCCTGGCCAAGCATCTGCGCAAGCACCTGCAGGAGTCCTTCGGCGCGGAATACGGGGCCTTCCTCGTGGTCATGGGCCGCCTGCGCCCCATGCTCCTGGAGCTGGACCGGCCCACCGGCGAGAACACCGCCGTGTTCCGAGCCGTGGTCGGCTCACGGCTCATGGAGTCCTTGGCGGCCAAGGATTTCGGCCAGGCCGCCGCCGTACTCGACGAACACCTGCCGGAACCGTTGCGTCCGCGCATCCCGGAGCTGCTGCATGGGCTCGTTTGAACTGCTGCAACTCATCGTCATCGCGGTTTATCTGGCGGGCACCCTGCTCTTCCTGGCCGGGGCCGCCCGAGCCAGGGAGAACCTCAAGCGTGCCGCCGCGCTCTTCGCCGTGGCCGGTCTGGCCTTCCACGGCGCGGACCTCTTCATCCAGATCCTGGAGCGCGGTCAGTTCCCCAGCGGCGGGGATTTCTACCTGAACCTCATCGCCTTCTGCGTGCTCCTGGCCGGGCTCGTGGTCTGGAAGCGGCTCAAGTCACGTTTTCTGGCCCTGGCCGTGCTGCCGCTGACCTTGCTCTTGTTCGTGGCCTCGCTGGCCGCCTCGGGCATCCGGGTGACGATCCCGCGCGAACTGACCCTGGTCTTCTTCGGCATGCACATCGCGGCCCTGGTGGCCTGCATGGCCCTGCTCACCTTGGCCTTCGGCTCGGGCTTGGCCTTTTTGAACCTGAACAAGAAGATCAAAAGCAAGGCCGGACCGGCGGCCCTAGGCAAGGATCTGCCCTCCCTGGACAACTTCGACCGGGTGAACCGCTGGGCCACGCTCTACGGCTTTCCGCTCTACACGGTGGGCCTTTTTTCCGGTTTTCTCTGGCGCTGGATGGACCCGCTGAAGAAGTTCGGCTGGGACCCCATGAACATCACGGCCCTGGCCGTCTGGTTCCTGTTCACCGCGCTCTTCTACCAGCGCACGGTGCTGGGCTGGCGCGGCCGCAAGCCCGCGCTCATGGCCATCGCGGTCTTCGCCTTCGTCGTCGTGGCCTTCCTCCATCACTCCATCACCTTCCGACCCTAGGCCATGGACAAGAAGATCATCCTGCTCGGGCTCAATCACCGTACCGCGCCGGTGGAGGTCCGCGAACAATACGCGCTGACGAACGTCGAGGGATTCGAGGAGGGGCTGCTCCGCGACTGCCCGGTGAGCGAGTGTCTGGCCCTGTCCACCTGCAACCGGGTGGAGATCCTGGCCGTCACCGACACGGACGAGGACGCCTCCGGGGCGGTCCTGTCCTACTGGGCCCGGGTCTGCGGCGGCGACGTGGGCGTGCTCTCCCCGCACGTCTACGCCCACGAGGGTCTGGCGGCCGTGGAGCACGTCTTCCGGGTCGCCGCGAGCCTGGACTCCATGATCATGGGCGAGCCCCAGATCCTGGGCCAGCTCAAGGCCTCCTACCGCAAGGCCGTGACCAAGGGCGCGGCCCGGGTCATCGTCAACCGCCTGCTGCACAAGTCCTTTTCCGTGGCCAAGCGGGTGCGCACCGAGACGGCCATAGCCTCCAGCGCGGTATCCATCAGCTTCGCGGCCGTGGAACTGGCCCGCAAGATCTTCGGCGATCTGGCGGGCAAGACGGCCATGCTCATCGGCGCGGGCGAGATGGCCGAACTGGCGGCCACGCATCTGCTGACCAACGGCATCTCCCGCCTGCTCATCGCCAACCGCACCCTGGCCCGGGCCAAGGAACTGGCCAAGACCATGCGCGGCGAGGCCGTGGCCTTCGAAGATCTGTTCGCCCGCCTGCCCGAGGCCGACATCGTCATCAGCTCCACGGGTTCGCCCACGGCCATCATCCACTCCCGGGACATGAAGGCCGTGCTCAAGGCCCGCAAGCACGCGGCCATGTTCTTCATCGACATCGCCGTGCCCCGGGACATCGATCCGGACGTGAACAGTCTGGACAACGTCTACCTCTACGACATCGACGATCTCAAGGAAGTGGTCGAGGGCAACCTGGCCCAGCGTCGGGAGGAGGCGGTCAAGGCCCAGGACATCGTGGTCGCCGAAACCGAGACCTTCGGCCGCTGGCTTAAGTCCCTGGACCTTCAGCCGACCATCGTGGACCTCATGGGCCGCGCCGAGGACATCGGCCGTCGTGAGCTGGCCCGGACCCTGCGCCGCATCGGCCCGGTGGACGAGGAGACGCGCAACGCACTGGAAACCCTGGTCCTCTCCGTGGGGCACAAGCTCCTGCACGAGCCGGTGGTCTACCTCAAGCGCCGGGCTCAGGAAGAGACCGCCGAGCGCTTCATCGACCAGGCGCGGCGAATGTTCAACCTGGACCGGGAAGACGTGCCGCAGGACGCCCACTCCGACCGCAAGAGGCCGGACGCGGATCCCGAAGACGAGGATGGCGGAGAACCGGTCTGCCACCCTCAACATTAGGACGAACCATGCGCAGCTACCAGATCGAGGATTTGACCGAGGAAAGCGTCCGCAGGATCGAGGCCCGGCTCACGGAGCTGGGATTGCGTGGCTCCCTGGACGGCATCTACTATCTTCCTGTACCCGCCGAACTGCTCGACACGGAGCAGAAGGCCCACGTCGAGACCTGCGGCCCGCACATCATGGCCCTGGAGGTCATCGACGGCGGCCGCCTCAAACTGGAACTCCTGGTCCGCGGCCGGGGCCCCCTGCGCTGTTCGTGCATCGCCTACGCCACACCCGCTCAGCGCGAACGTATGATTGATTTTTTGGATCAACTCATCAGGGATATGGATATCGCGGTTTGACCGCTCGGGGGAATGATGGCCGCTCCCCTGCCCCGAACCCTTCAGGAAATGCCGCCCCGTTGGGCGCATTTCTGCCTGGGGATTGAGCGCTTCACCGCCACGGACCTGGGCGTGTCCCCTTGGGCTTCCAGGGTTCTGGTGGCCTTTTCCGGCGGCCTGGACTCCACGGCTCTGTTGCTGGTCGCCGTCTGTCTGACCGCCCGGAACGGCGGATCGGTGCGGGCGGCGCACTTGGATCATGGGCTGCGTCCTGAGTCCGGCGAGGACGCCAGCGCGGCCCTCGATTTCTGCGCGGCCCTGGGTGTGCCCTGCTCCGTCCAGCGCGTGGACGTGGCCGCGTTGGCCGACAAGATGGGCACGGGCCTGGAGGACGCCGGACGCGAGGCGCGCCTGGAGTTCCTGGAGCAGGCCCGGGTCGAGGCCGGGGCCGACTGGATTCTCTTGGGCCATCACCTGGACGACCTGGCCGAGGATGTGCTCCTGCGCCTGGTGCGCGGCACGGGCTGGCCCGGGCTGTCCGGCATGCCCGGCCGGGACGACGGCCGCCGTCTGCTCCGGCCCCTGCTCCTCACGCCCAAGTCCACGCTACGGGATTTCCTCACCGACCTGTCGGCGTCCTGGCGCGAGGACTCCAGCAATCAGGAGCCCCTGTTCCGGCGCAACCGCATGCGCCATTCCGTGCTGCCCCTGCTGCTGGAGGAGAACCCGTCCTTTCTGGACTCCGTGGCCCGGCTCTGGAGGGTGGGGCGTCAGGACGAGGCGTTCTGGGAGGGGCAGGTTCGGGCCGTGCTGCCGGATGTCCGCGAAGCGGCTCTTCTGTTGCCGGACGCGATTCTGGAAACTGCGCCGTCGGCCCTGCGCTCCCGGCTGTGCAAGCGGGCCTTGGACTCCCTCGGGCCCGGCCAAGCTCTGGCCGAGAGCCTGTTCCAGCTGGATGACGCCTGGCGGGAGAATCGTCTGGGAAGCGTGTTCCAGTTTCCCGGGAACAAACAGGCCCAAGTGACGCGGGAAGGGATTTTTTTCTTAAGAAAAAGTCTTGAAAAATAACCGATTGCGCCATCGCAATAGCTCGGATTTCTGTCTATATTCTTTTATCCAGCTACATGGATGCGTTTCTTTTTGCGTGATTTTGATGCCGATGGAGCCGAAATGGAGCCCACGGGCCCCGTTTGCCGGGCCATCGACCCTTGAAAGCGGGAACGGTCATTGACAGCATCGGAACGACCGGCTAAAAGCTTGTGAAACTTTTGCACAAGGGCAAGGAGGAGTATTCCGTGAACATTCTCATTTTTGGCCCCAACGGCAGCGGCAAGGGCACCCAGGGCGCCCTCGTGAAAGAAAAATACAAGCTCGACCACATCGAGTCCGGCGCCATCTTCCGCAAGCACATCGGCGGCGGCACCGAGCTTGGCAAGAAGGCCAAGGAGTACATCGACCGCGGTGAGCTGGTGCCCGACGACATCACCATCCCCATGGTTCTCGACGTGCTCAAGGGCTCCGGCGCCAAAGGCTGGCTTCTGGACGGCTTCCCCCGCTCCATCGTGCAGGCCCAGAAGCTGTGGGACGCGCTGCAGGCCGCCGGTGTGAAGCTGGACTACGTGATCGAGATTCTGCTGCCCCGCCAGGTGGCCAAGAACCGGATCATGGGCCGCCGCCTGTGCGCCAATGACAACAACCATCCGAACAACATCTTCATCGACGCCATCAAGCCCAACGGCGATACGTGCCGGGTCTGCGGCGGCGCCCTCACGGCCCGCGGCGACGACCAGGACGAGAAGGCCATCGACAAGCGTCACGACATCTACTACGACACCACGACCGGCACACTGGCCGCAGCCTACTTCTACAAGGATCTGGCCAAGGCCGGCAAGACCAAGTATATTGAGCTGAACGGCGAGGGTTCCATCGGCTCCATCAAGGACACCCTCCTGGCTCAGCTGGCCTAGACGGAATCCACCTTGCGCATCGGGCCCCCTTCCCTTCCGGGAAGGGGGCCTTTTCATTCCGTCGGACCGAGCACTTCCCTGGCCGTATCCATGAACGCGGCCAGGGCCGGGGAGACCCAGCGTTCCTTGCGCCGGACCATTTGCGTCAGGACGGAGAAGTCCTTTTCCTTCCACGGCACGGTCGTGATGTCTCCAGTGCGTCGTTCGTTCTCCAGGCAGATGGCCGGAAGCAGGGCCACGCCCAGCCCGGAGGCCACGCAGCGTTTGATGGCCTCCACGTTGGAGAACTCCATCCAGGAAGCGGGTTGGTTGCCGCAGGCGGCCAGGCTGCGTTCAAAGGCCAGCCGGTAGCTGCAACGCGGCCCGGTGAAGATGATGGTCTCGTCGTTCAGGTCTCGGGCCCGCAGTGCGGCGCGTCCGGCCAGCCGGTGTCCAGGCGGCAGGGCAAGGACCATGTGTTCGAGTAGGAGTGTCTCGCTTTGGAAGCGCTCCTCCCGCACCGGCCCGCCGATGACGAAGGCGAGGTCCGCCCGGTCCTCGTCTAGGTAGGTCTTGATCTCCTCGTAGCTGGCCGGTTTGAGCACGAGGCGCACCTGGGGATGGCGCAGGCGGTAGCGGCGCAGGATTTCGGGCAGCCGATGTCCGGCCAGGGACTCCGAAGAACAGATGGTCAACTTGCCGCGCGGTTCCGCAGCCGGGCTCAGTGCGGCCAGGGCCTCCTCGGCCAGGGCCACGATGCGCTCCGCATAGGGCAGCAACGCCTCCCCCGTGGCGGTCAGCGTCACACGCCGTGGGCGGCGCTCGAACAGCGGCGACCCCAATTCTTCCTCCAGGGCTCGAAGCTGCGCCGAGACCGAGGACTGGGCCAGATGCACGGCCTGGGCAGCGCGTTTGAAACTGGCGCGTCGAGCGGCTTCGAGAAAGGTCCTGAGCTGACGGATGTCCACACCCCCTCCTCTATAGTTCGGAAAATCCGAATCATCATGGCGGAATGATTCGTTTGATCCGATAGGCTATCCGAGTCATCCTGCCGGAGTCAACACCGGGAGGAGCCATGACGACACACGCAGATGACAACGGGAAACTCGTGCGTTTCTCACTTGGCAAGGGCGGCGAGGTCGGCATCCGGGTCCGGTCGGATTGCGTGGCCGAATCCCTCAGGGCAGCAGTCGGCGTCGAGGTTGCGTTCGACGTGGACGGTGTGCTGCGCAGCTCCCCTTCCCTGCCGCCCGCGTGGCGCGGGTTGGGCCTGGCCGCAGTTTTTCGCACCCAAGAGTCCTTGCCGCTGCTCACTACTCCGGCGACCTTCCGGACCACTGCCGGTCCCAGGGAGGTGCGCCGCCGGGGACGGTTCGTGCATGTGGAGTATCCCGCTCCTTTGGTCTGGCGGGTGGACGAGCGACGTGGAACGGCTCTGGACGCGCTGCGGAGGCTCGGCCTGGAGCCGTGCGCGTCGATGGAGTGTCCCGCGCCCTGCTTCCTGGATCTGGACGGGGTGGTTTTGGCTGCCGCGCTGCGCGACGCCAAGGAACTGCACACCTGGAAGCCCGCCTCGCCCGTGAAGAAGGTGCTGGAAGACGCGGGGTGTTGTTGTCTGCTGCTCTGCCATGCGGCGGGCGGACGGGTTCTCGTCCGCTCCTGGCTTGGGGACGGACGGGAGGCCCCATCCCCCCTGGCCGCCGGGGCGGCGGCCAGTTTGACGCTGGCCGCCACGGACCGGAAGGCTTGCCAGGTCTGCTTCGAGAACGGGTTGGTGCTGCCGGTCCGTCTGCGTCGGGATGGGAGGCGCATCCACCGCCTCACCGTGGGGCTGTTGGCACGTTGAAAGAAAAGAGCCCCCCGCCGGGGCGGAGGGCTCTCAAAGTGGTCGTCGGTTGTGGGCTTACGCCTTGGCCGGAGCGGAATCCTGGGCCATGCGGCGCTTGCCGAAGTGCAGCAGGATGGGGCTGGCCACGAAGATCGACGAGTAGGTGCCCACGAAGATGCCGATGAGCAGGGCCAGGGCGAAGTCGTGGATCACCGCGCCGCCCAGGAGATAGAGACAGACCACCACGATCAGGGTCAGGCCCGAGGTCAGGATGGTCCGCGACAGGGTTTGGTTGATGGAGGTGTTGATGACCTCGGCGAACGTCCCGCCCTTGCCGTAGCGCAACGTCTCCCGGATGCGGTCGAAGACGATGATCGTGTCGTTGAGGGAGTAGCCGATGATGGTCAGGAGCGCGGCGATGACCGTGAGGTCGAACTCCTTGTTCATCAACGAGAATGCTCCCACTGTTATGATCACGTCATGGATGAGCGCCAGCACTGCCCCCAATGCGTAGGTCAGGTTCAGCCAGAGGCAGAGACCCAGGGTGATGACCATGGCCCCGACGATGAGCCAGGACGTGGACAAACCCAGGAACTGCAAGGCCGAGATGCCCACGAACAGGCCCGCGGCCATGATTCCGGCCGCGGTCCAGCGTTGCTCGAAACGGCCGGAGATGTAGATGGCGATGAGCAGGATGGCGTAATACATGGCTTCCAGGGCCTTGGAGCGGAGGTCCGCGCCGACCTTGGGGCCGACCATCTCCAGGCGGCGGATTTCGCCCTTGGCCTGGGGCAGATCCTTGGCCAGGGACTGGCCGATCATGGACCGCACCTCCTCGGAGGAAACCTCCGAGCTGGAGGTGCGCACCAGATATTCCGATTCCTCGGCGGCGCCCATCTGCTGGATGACCATGCCCGGCAGCTTCAAGCCCTCCAGGGCCCCGCGCACCTGGTTCATGTCGGTTTTTTCCTCGAACTTCACCTGGACGATGATGCCGCCGGCGAAGTCGATGCCGTAGCGGGGGCCGCCCTTGATCACCAGGGACACGAGTCCCAGGAGGATGAGGGCGGCTGAGACGCAGTAGGCGACATAACGGAAGCCGACGAAGTCGATTTTGGTATCCGGTCGGATGAATTGCAGGCCCATCTCGTCTCTCCTTAAATGCTGAGGGTGGCGGCTTCGGGGCGCCGCTTCACGTACCAGTCGAAGAAGATGCGCGACACGAAGATGGCCGTGAACATGGAGGTCAGGATGCCCAGGATCAGGGTCACGGCGAACCCGCGCACGGGCCCGGTGCCGAACTGGTAGAGGATCACCGCCGTGAGCACGCTGGTCAGGTTGGCGTCGACGATGGTCAGAGTGGCCCGGCTGAAGCCCAGATCCACCGCCGCCGCCGCGCTCAGGCCCAGGCGGATTTCCTCGCGTATGCGTTCGTAGATGAGCACGTTGGCGTCCACCGCCATGCCGATGGTCAGGATGATGCCCGCGATGCCCGGCAGGGTCAGGGTGGCGCCGAAGGCGGCCAGCCCGGCCATGGTCAGGACGATGTTCAGCAGCAGGACCACGTCGGCCACCAGCCCGGAGAGGCCGTAGTAGGCGATCATGAAGAGGATGATGGCCGCGCCGCCGACCAGGGTGGAGATCACGCCCTTGTCGATGGATTCCTGTCCCAGGGAGGGACCGACGGTGCGCTGTTCAAGCACGGTCACGGGCGCGGGCAGAGAACCGGCGCGCAGGACGACGGCCAGGTCGGCGGCCTCCTCGGGAGTGAAGCTGCCGGTGATGCTGGCGCGGCCCCCGGAGATCTTCTCCTGGATGACCGGGGCCGAATAGACCTTGCCGTCCAGGACGATGGCCATGCGCTTCTTCACGTTTTCGCCCGTGAGGCGCTCGAAGGTCTTGGCCCCGCGCGGGTTGAAGGCGATACCCACGTAGGGTTCGCCGTAGTTGCCGAAGTGTACCTGGGCGTCGCTGATGGCCTCGCCGGTGAGCACGGCCTCCTTGCGGAGCACGATGGGTTGCTCGGAATAGCCGCCGGCCTTGTTGCGGTGCATGAGCATGGAAAGCTCGGTGCCGGGCGGCACGATGCCCTTGACCGCCTGGGCCGGGTCGGCGCTGTCGTCGACCATCTTGAACTCCAGGTGGGCGGTCTTGCCGATGATCTTGATGGCCCGCTCGGGATCCTGCAGGCCGGGCAGCTGGACCTGGATGCGGTTCTCATCCTGCTGTTTGCGAATGTCCGGCTCGGCCACACCGAACTCATCGATGCGGTTGCGGATGGTCTTCACGGCCTGATCCAAGGTCATCTTGGTCAACTGCTTCACATACTCGGGCGTGAAGGCCAGGGTATAGACGGCGCGGCCCTCGCGGACCTCCTTGTTGTCCACCCGGAGATTGCCGAACTGTTTTTTGAGGATGCCTTCGAAGGCGTCCTGCTTCTCCAGCGTGAGCAACTGGGTCTCGATCTTCCCGCCCGGCAGAAGCGCGGGCTTGAGGACCACGATGTCGTCCTCGCGGGCGGAGTTGCGCAGGTCGTCTCCGGCGATGGACAGGCTGTTTTCCAAGGCCTTCTTCATGTCCACGCCCAAGGTCAGATGGATGCCGCCCTTGAGGTCGAGACCGAGATTGATGCGGCGGTTGGGCAAGAACTTGGCCAGGGGCGAGTCCTGCACGGCCGGAATGGAGGGCAGGACGTAGGCGGCCCCGAGGATGATCACCACCAGGGTGAGGGCCACTCTCCAAGTCATGTTTTTCATGGATTCTCCCGAACGGGTCCTTGGACGAAAACCGGCGGGCGCGCCAGAAAGACAGGGGCGAACCCTCCGAAAAAGCTCCGGGAGCGGTCCGCCTCACTGCCTCGCCGCGGCCCAGGGCCGGACGGGTTGCGAAAGCCTGCTACTTCTCTTCCTTGTCGGCCTTGCGCACCGGATTCATCAATCCGGCAACGTAATTCCGGTTCACTTTCACGGTCACGCCCTGGGCGATCTCCACGGTCAGGGAGTCTCCATCCACGTCCAGGACGGCGCCTTCGAGGCCGCCGGCGGTGAGAACCTTGTCGCCCTTGCGGATGCCCGCCAACATTTCCTTGTGCTGTTTGGCCTTCTTCTGCTGCGGGCGGATGAGCAGGAAGTAGAAGATGGCGAACATGAGAATGAGCGGCAGGAACGCGGTGATCGGGTTGCCGCCTTCTGCGCCGGCGCCGCCGGTGGAGCCCATGGCGTGGGCGATGGAATCAAAAAACATGAGACCTCCTCGGTTCGTTTGCCCGGATCAGGCCGGGACGTACAAGTTGCCGTACGGACGATGCGAGAAGGGGCGGACCTTGACGAATTTTTCGGCCATGATCTTCTTCGCGTCCACCTGGAGCTCCTTGGCGTAGTCCTTGACGACACCCGCGATGACCTTCAGATCGTCGGCGTCGCAAGGCTGGGTGTGCAGATGGGGGCCAAGCTGCTCCGGGGGAACATCGCCCCGGACGTAGATGACGCCGCCGTGCATGCCGGTGCCCAGGCTCCTTCCCGCTATCGGCGCGTCAGGCTTACCAGAAAACATTCCGAGAAGCAAAATGATTCCGCCGGCCATATATTCGCCCAGGAAATCACCGGCCTTGCCACCGACAACGATGATCGGAAGCTTGTCCATGTAGGCCTTCATGTGGATTCCCACGCGGTAGCCCACGTCGCCCTTGATGAAGATGCGGCCGCCGCGCATGGCGTAGCCGATGACGTCTCCGGCCATGCCCTCGACCACCACAAGACCGTCATCCATGGTGTTGCCCACGCCGTCCTGGGCGTTGGCGGCCACGCGGATCGCCGGACCGCGCATGAACGCGCCCATGTCCTGACCGGGCACACCCTTGACCAGGAAGCGCAGGTCGCCGATGAGGCCGGTGGCGATATAGCGCTGGCTGTTGACGTCTTCCAGGACGAAGTCGGTGTAGCCCGCGTCCACGGCCTCGCGGATTTTTTCATTGAACTGGCGATAATACGTCTCGCCCGCGTTCAGGGTCATCTTCTTGCGCGCTTTCGTTGCCATCGGTTCAGGCCTCCAGATTCACGATGACGGGTTCCCCGGCCTTGGGCATCCAGACCGAGTCCAGCTCCGGGCAGACAAGCCGCACCGCGCTTTCCTCGCTGGACATGAAGACCATGTCGTCCTTCTCGGCCACCAGGAGGGGGCGCAACTTGATGCGGTCGTTGAGGCCCATGAGCCCCGTGTTGTCGGCCACCAGGATGGCGAAGGGACCGTTGAGCAGGGCCGGACCGTAGACGGCCCGCAGCGTGGTGTAGAGTTCCCTGTCCTCCTCGGGCATGCGCGCGATCTCGTCCCAGAACGGCGGGGCGAAGACCTTGGCCGCCATCTCCTTGGACAGTCCGTGCTTGCGGATGAGCAGATCCAGAAGGTAGGCGACCACCTCGGTGTCGGTCATCAGGGTGCAGATGTAGTTGTGTTCGCAGAGGAAACGACGGTTGATGCCGTACGAGCTGATCTCGCCGTTATGCACGATGGACCAGTCCAGCAGCGTGAAGGGGTGCGCCCCGCCCCACCAGCCCGGGGTGTTGGTGGGAAAGCGGTTGTGTCCGGTCCAGATGTAGGCGCTGTATTCCTCCAGGCGGAAGAAGTCGGCCATGTCCTCGGGGAAGCCCACTCCCTTGAACGCTCCCATGTTCTTGCCGCTGGAGAAGACGAAGGCCCCGGGCACGCCGGAGTTGATCTTCATGACCACGGAAACCACGTAGTCCTTCTCGTCCAGCACTTCCTTCATGTCCTGGGGGCGGTCCTTCAGGGGCTTGAGGAAGAAGCGCCAGACCACGGGCGGGTTCTTCACCGAGAGCACGCGTCGGGTGGGAATGGGCTCCGAGGCGTGAATGGTGAAGTATTGCTTGAGGACTTCCTCGGCGGCGTCCAGCCCGGCCTGGTTGTCGCACATGAGGTGGAAGGCATAGAGGTCCGCGCGGTCCGGATAGATGCCGTAGGCCGCGAAGCCGCCGCCCAGGCCGTTGCCCCGGTCGTGCATGCAGGCCATGGCCTTGATGGGCACTTCGCCGTTGATCAGGCCTTTTTTCTTGTGGATGACGCCGAAGATGCCGCAACCGGCGATGTCCTTCTGGAAGTCGTAGTATCTTTCAGGTGCTTTCATCGGTTCCTCGCTTCGGCCTACTTGCCGCCGCCGTCCGGGTTCCAGGTCTTCTCGAAGACCTGCTCGGGCCACAGGAAGACGCCCGGCTCGCCGTGCATGAGCGTGCGCTTGGCGTCCCCGGGCAGGGGCATGCGGAATTTGATGAAGGACGTGTACATGCCGGCGTTGTCGATGTCGCCCACGAGCACGTAGCCCACCAGCCGGTCGTCCTTGAAGACGAGCTTGCGGTAGGTCTGGCGTTTCTCGTCCAGGTGGAAGGATATCTCGTACTCCTCGGGCTTGGGCGGATTCACCTGGCCCACGGAGACGGTAGGCAGACCGTAGAAGCTGATGGAGTTCATGGCCAGGCCGCCCTCGTATTTCTCCCCCGCCCCGGCCATGTTGCGCCCGGCGTAGTATCCCTGGTTGTAGGCGTTGGGCCAGATGGGAACCACGCGGTTGTCCTCGGTGATCATGTCCCGGGCCTGGGCCACGTCGCCGGCGGCGTACACGCCCTTGGTCCCGGTCTGAAGCTGATCGTCCACCAGAACGCCCCGGTCGGTCTTGATTCCGGCCTCCTTGGCCAGCGCCGCGTTGGGCACCACGCCGATGGCTACGATGACCGCCTCGCAGGGCACGAACATGCCGTCCGTGGTGAGCACGCCCATGACATGGCCCTTGTCGTCGCGGTGGATCTCCTTGGCCGTGACGCCGCAGCGTACGCCGATGCCGGTTTCGGCCAGACGGCGGGCGGCCAGGCGGCCGGCGTTCTCGTCGAAGGCCGCCGAAAGCACCCGCGAGGAGAGCTCCAGGATGGTCACGTCCACGCCCCGGTCGAAGAGGCTCTCGGCCGCCTTGAGGCCGATGAGTCCGCCGCCGATGACCACGGCGCGCTTGAGTTTTTTGGACGCGGCGATGAGCGCCTGGGCGTGGTCCAGGTTGGTGAAGTTATAGATGTCCGGGCCTTCGGAGCCGGGGATGGGCGGATTGAAGGGCACCCCGCCGGTGGCCAGGAGCAGCCGGTCGTAGGGAATGACTTCGCCCTTGTTGGTGGTCACGGTTTTTTTCTTGGCGTCGATGCCCGTGGCCGTGGTGTTCAGGCGCAGATCGACGCACATGCGGCGGTAGAAGTCTTCGCTGCGCAGATTCAGGCGCTCGGGTCCGATCTTGCCCGCCAGAAGATAGGAGATGAGCGGGCGACCGTAGGCCGGAACGTGTTCCGAGCCCAGAACCACGATGGTCCCCTCCTGGTCCAGCCTGCGGATTCCCTCAATGGCCCCGATGGAGGCCACGCCGTTGCCGATGATGACGTAGGTCATGGTCGTGCTCCTTGGGGGTTCAGCGTTCCTCGAAGATGAGGGCCCGGTTCGGACAGGCGGCCACGCAAGCGGGACCGCCCTCGCGGTCCTTGCAGAGGTCGCACTTGACGATCTTGTTCAGGGTGGGATGTCGCTGGATCGCTCCGTAGGGGCAGGCCATGAGGCAGGACCAGCAGCCCACGCATTTGTCCATGTCGTAGGTGGTGGTTCCGGTCTCGGGATCCTTTTGCAGGGCCCCGGAGATGCAGGCGGCCACGCAGGAGGGGTCGTCGCAGTGGCGGCAGGACAGGGCCACGCAGGTCGGGCCGTTTTCCTGGAAGCGCTTGCAGCTCTTGAGACCGTCCTCCAGGCGTTCCTTGGTGTAGGCGATGATCAGATCCTTGCTCTTGGAATGCACGGTGATGCAGGCCAGCTCGCAGAGGTGGCAGCCGATGCAGAATTCCTTGTTCGGATAGACGCGTTTCATGACGTTCCCCCTAGCGACCAGCGTGCTTCACGCCCAGGATGTCCATCTCCGTGGAGGAAAGACCCACGGCTCGGAGCTTGTCGCGGTTGCCGCGCAGGCTCTCGATGGAGTTCAGGCCCATGCCGCCAAGCATCTCCTCGATCTCGTGGCCCCAGGCCCGGACCAGATTGGCCATCTTTTTGGCCGCGATGTCCGGGTTCTGGCGCTTGGAGAGTTTGGCGTCGTTGGTGGCGATGCCCCAGGGACACTTGCCGGTGTAGCACTTGCCGCAGAGCGTGCAGCCCACGGCCAGCAGCGCGGCGGTGGCGATGTAGCAGGCGTCCGCGCCCAGGGCGATGGCCTTGACCACGTCGGCGCTGCAGCGTGTGCCGCCCGCGGCTACGATGGAGGCCCGGTTGCGGATGCCTTCGTCGCGCAGGCGCTGATCCACGGCGGCGATGGCCAGTTCGATGGGGATGCCGACGTTGTCGCGGATCATGGCCGGAGCCGCGCCCGTGCCGCCCCGTATGCCGTCGATGGCCACGATGTCGGCCCCGGCGCGCACGATGCCCGAGGCGATGGCGGCCACGTTGTGCACGGCCGCGATCTTCACCGAAACCGGCACCCGGTAGCGTGAGGCTTCCTTGAGGGCGAAGATGAGTTGATGCAGATCCTCGATGGAGTAGATGTCGTGGTGCGGGGCGGGCGAGATGGCGTCCGAACCCACCGGGATCATGCGCGTCTCGGAGACCTTCTCGTTGATTTTTTCGCCCGGCAGATGGCCGCCGATGCCCGGTTTGGCTCCCTGGCCGATCTTGATCTCGATGCCCGCTCCGGCGTTCAGGTAGTCGGGGTCCACGCCGAAGCGGCCCGAGGCCACCTGGACGATGGTGTTCTTTCCATACTGATAGAGCGACTTGTGCAGTCCGCCCTCGCCGGTGTTGTAACAGATGCCCAGTTCCGTGGCGGCCCGGGCCATGGCCACGTGCAGGTTGAAGTTGATCGAGCCGAAGCTCATGGCCGAGAACATGATCGGGTAGTTCAGTTCGATCTGCGGCCCGAGCTTGGTGGACAGCTTGGGTTTGGCCTTTTTGCCTTTGCCCGTGGTGGTGAACTCCACCCGATCCGGCTTGGAGCCGAGGAAGGTCTTCAGCTCCATGGGCTCGCGCAGGGGGTCGATGGAGGGGTTCGTGACCTGGCTTGCGTCCAGGAGGAGCTTGTCCCAGTAGACCGGGATGTCCACGGGCGAGCCCATGCCCGCCAGCAGGACGCCGCCGGTGTCGGCTTGCTTGTAGATATTTTTGAGGAAGACAGGTCGCCAGCAGGCATTGGGGCGGAACTCGGACTGGTTGAGCCGGATGCAGAGGGCTCCGGTGGGACAAAGGGCTTCGCAGCGATGGCAGCCGACGCACTTGGTGTTGTCGTGGCGAACCATTTGCCGCGCCTCGTCCCAGTAATGGGCCTCATAGGCGCATTGTCGGATGCAGACCTTGCAGTTGATGCACAGGTCTCTGTCCCGCACGATTCGGTAGTCGTGGTAGTTCTTGTTGATTGGTTGGAACAGCAAGTCCGCCACCTCGCTCCATGAAGAGTTGACACATCTTCCCCCGCTGTCGGCCGGGCCGGTTCGCGGCCGTCAAAGATGGGGGCGACCAGGAGATGCGCAAAAGGGGAGTCAGAAAATCACAAGAGCCCTACCCTGTCAAGAAGTGGGCCAATGACGTTCCGACAAGGCTTGGTGGCTATTTTTTCCGTCAGAGACGGTTTTTGCCAATTTCGAAAGTGGAAAATTTGTTTTTCAGGGTCCGAACCTGGCAAGCAGCCGGGTTCGGACCCCGATTCGGTCAGGATTTGGCCCAAAAAATCAAACCGAGGGAATGTGGATCCAAAAGCAGGGGATGGTGCGGCAGAATGCGCACCGTGAAGCCGAAACGCCCGGCTTCCGAGGGAATCAGGTCGCCGCGGAAGAGATGCCAACCGTCGCTCAGGACTCCTTCCGGGGTCATGGGCGTGGTCTGGCGGGAGGAAAAACGGTCGTCCTGACCCACGGGACCGTGGTAGATCTGCACGAGGATGTCCTCGGGACGCAGCCCGCCGCCGAGGTAGACCTCGCATTCCACGATGACGGGCTCGCGCACGTATATCTGGCCCGGAGTCTCGACCCGCACGTTGCGCGCGTTGAGCGTACCCCACTTGGTCATCATTTCCATGCGCCAGGAGGCCAGCGCCTTGGCGGGCTCGAAACTGTCGCGCATGAGGTTCAGGAAGTTCGTGTAGGCCGGGAGATAGGCCTTCTCCACATAGTCCTCGACCATGCGGTGGGCGTTGAACACCGGCCCCAGCTCCTTGAGGGCCTCCTTCATGCCCCGGATCCAGGAGCGAGGCAAATTGCCGTGACCCCGGTCGTAGAACTCCGGGATGATCTCGTTCTCCAGCAGGTTGTAGAGGGTCTGGCTTTCCACGAAATCCTGGTAGGCCAAGTCCTCGTATTCCTCGCCCGTGCCTATGGCCCAGCCCAGGCGGTTGTCCGACCGATAGGCCTCGTCCCACCAGCCGTCCAGGGTGCTGCACTGCATCACGCCGTTGGCCATGGCCTTCATGCCGCTGGTGCCGCAGGCCTCCAGGGGGCGGCGCGGGTTGTTCAGCCAGACGTCGCAGCCCTGGACCATGCGGCTGGCGATCTTCATGTCGTAGTCTTCCAGGAAGACCATGTTGTAGCGGCATTCCTCGCGGCGGCAGAATTGGATGAGTTCCTGGATGATCTTCTTGCCTTCGTTGTCCTGGGGGTGGGCCTTGCCCGCGAAGATGAACTGCAGCGGCCTCTTGGCGTCCTGGATCAGGCGCAGGAGGCGCTCCTTGTCCTGGAGCAGGAGGTGGGCCCGCTTGTAGGTGGCGAAGCGCCGGGCGAAACCGATGGTCAGGGCCTGGGGGTCGAGAACCTCCTCGGCCATCTGGAGTTCCTTGCGCCGCGCGCCCTTGGCCAGGAGCTGCTTGCGCAGGCGCTTGCGCACGAAGTCCACCAGGCGTTCGCGCAGGCGTTCGTGAGTGCGCCACAACTCCGCGTCGGGGATGTTCTCGGCGTTGGCCCAGAAGCGGGCGCAGTCAGGATCTTCGCGCCAGTTCACGCCCAGGTAGCGGTCGAAGAGAAGGGCCATGTCCTTGGCCACCCAGGTGGGCATATGCACGCCGTTGGTGATGGCCCCGATGGGCACATCCTCCTCGGGGTACTGCGGCCAGACTTTTTTCCACATGTTGCGCGAGACCTTGCCGTGGAGCTTGCTCACGCCATTGTTGAAGCGCGAGAGCTTGAGGGCCAGGACGGTCATGCAGAACGGCTCGTTGTCGTCGCGTGGGTCTTCGCGGCCAAGGGCCAGGAAGACCTTGTAGGCCAGCCCGAGGCTCCGGACGTAACCTTCGAAATAGGGCCGCATGAGGTCCGGTGGGAACCGGTCGTTTCCGGCGGGGACGGGAGTGTGGGTGGTGAAGACCGAGGACGAGGCCGCCAGCTCTCCGGCCGCCTCGAAGGGCAGATTCTTTTCCTGCATGAAGACCCGGATGCGTTCCAGTCCGGCGAAGGCCGAGTGACCCTCGTTCATGTGGATGACCTTGGGCTCCAGGCCCAGGGCCGTGAGCGCCTTGACCCCGCCGATGCCGAGCAGGATCTCCTGCCAGAGGCGCATTTCCAGGTTGCCGCCGTAGAGACTGGAGGTGATCTGGCGGAAGTGTTCCGGATTCTCGGGCACGTAGGTGTCCAGGAGGAAGAGCCGGATGCGGCCCACCCTGGCCTCCCAGATGCGCGCCGTGAGCGGCTGCCCGGCCAGGTCCACGATGATGCTGACCGGTTCGCCGTCCTTGGTGCGGACCGGATGGACCGGCATCTGATTGAAATCGTTCTCGGGGTAGCGTTCCTGCTGCCAGCCGTCCGGGGTCATGTACTGGCGGAAGTAGCCTTCGCGATAAAGCAGGCCCATGCCCACCAGCGGGATGTTCAGGTCGCTGGCGGATTTCAGGTGGTCGCCCGCCAGGATGCCCAGACCGCCGGAATAGATCGGCAGGCTCAAGGTGATGCCGTATTCGAGGCTGAAATAGGCCACCACCGGGGCGTGGTTCTTGTTTTCCGGGAAGGTGAAGGCCGTGGGCTTGCGGGACATGTACTGGTCCAGGGCCTTCTTGGCGTCCTCCAGGCGGGAGAGGAAGAAGTCGTCCCGGGACAATTCCTCCAGAGTCTTCTGGGGGATGTTGTTCAGGAAGGTCACGGGATTTTCCTGGCAGCGCCGCCAAAGCTCGTGGTCGATGGAGGCGAACAGGTTCAGGATGCGGTCGTTCCAGGAAAAGAAGAGGTTGTAGGCGAGATCCCACATGGCCTCGAGCTTGGGCGGCAATTTCGAAACGACGCTGTATATGCGCAACGGTTGCATGGGGGCTCCTTGCGGTAAAAGGCGTCGGGGGAACACCGATTCTTGAGTCATAGCGGCTCGGGTCTGGAATGGCAAGTCGCGAGCCGTTCATAATAAAGGAAGCGGTTGGTCTCATTGACAGACCGGGGGCATCGGGAGCATGTAAATAAATTCGAAACCGAATACGGGAGCCCCATGCAACCGAGTCCTGTCGATCTGAACGTGAAGGTGAAGTATCTCCGTCCGTTGGCCGAGGAAGCGGGCCTGGCCTACGCCACGCCCTCCTCCGTCGGCCTGGATCTGCGCGCCTGTCTGGACGCGCCCGAGGCTCTCGTGGAGCCGGGCGGCCGTCTGGCCGTGCCCACGGGCATCGCCATTGAAATCGTCGAGCCGAACGTGGCCGGCTTCGTCTTTTCCCGCAGCGGCCTGGGCGCCAAGGACGGTTTGACCGTGGCCCAGGGCGTGGGCGTCATCGACCCGGACTACCGGGGCGAAATCGTGGTCTGGCTCCTCAATACCTCCGGCGAGGTCCGACGAATCGAGCGCGGGCAGCGCATCGCCCAGCTCGTCTTCCTGCCCTGCTTCCAGGCCCGCATCCTGCCCGCGCGGGACCTTTCGGAAACGGATCGCGGGGCCGGAGGATTCGGACACACCGGACACAAATGAGGAATACCATGAACGCCACATTCGATACGATCAAGCAACGGAACGAAAAAGTCATCATGCGGACCTACGGCCGCTACCCCCTGGCCCTGGCCAGGGCCAAGGGCGCGCGGCTTTATGACTCCGACGGCAAGGAATATGTCGACCTGCTGGCGGGAATCGCCGTCTGCGGCCTGGGGCATTGCCGTCCCGAACTGGCCAAGGTCATGGCCGAGCAGGCCGATAAGCTCGTGCATGTGAGCAACCTCTTCTACCAGGAAGAGCAGATCGTGCTGGCCGAGAAGCTGCTTTCCACTTGTCAGGCCGACAAGGTCTTCTTTTGCAACTCCGGGGCCGAGGCCAACGAGGGCGCCATCAAGCTGGCCCGCCGCTACATGGCCAAGGTCCGGGGTTCGGCGGCCCGCGAGATACTGACCCTGGAGGGTTCGTTTCACGGCCGTACCCTGGCCACGCTGACGGCCACGGCCCAGACGGGCAAGATCAAGGATGGCTTCGAACCCCTGCCCGGGGGCTTCCGCAGCGTCCCCTTCGCCGACGCCTGCGCCCTGCGTGCGGCCGTGAACGAGAACACCGCCGCCGTGATGGTCGAGACGGTTCAGGGCGAGGGTGGTGTGCGGCCGCTGCCTCCCGAGTTCGTGGAGGCCCTGCTGGCCTTGCGCCGGGAAAAAGGTTTCCTGATCATCGTGGACGAGGTCCAGACCGGCATGGGCCGGACCGGCCGCTTCTGGGCTCACGAGCACTACGGGATCACGCCGGACATCTTCACCGTGGCCAAGGGGCTGGCCAACGGTCTGCCCATGGGCGCGGTTCTGGCCACGGACGAGGTGGCCCGGGGTTTCGAACCCGGCACCCACGCCACGACCTTCGGCGGCGGCGGCGTGCTTTCGGCCGTTGCCTCCAAGGTCATCGACATCATGCGTGAGGAACGGCTGGTGGAGCGCGCCGCCGAACTGGGCGCGTTCTTCCTGGGCGAGGCCGGCAAGCTTCAGGCCAAACATCCGGACAAGATCGCCCACGTGCGCGGTCTGGGGCTCATGCTCGGCATCGAACTGGCCGCTCCCGGCCAGGATATCTGGCGGGCCCTGTTGGACGCCGGGTTCGTTTGTAATTTGACCCACGAGCGGGTGCTGCGTCTGTTGCCGCCCCTGACCATCGCCCGCGAGGATTTGAGCGCCTTCCTGACGACGCTGGATACGATTCTCGCAAACCGGCCGACGGCGTAACCACATGAGCGGCCCCGGCCAGGACGGCGCGCGCCCGGACGAATACTTCCGCGGCCTCAATCTGCTCCTGGCCGGGGCGGTGCCCCAAGCCGTCCGGCGCATCCTGGAAGTGGGGTGCGCCGAAGGCCGCCTGGGCGCCCATCTCAAATCGCTTGATCCCTCCCGCACGGTCATCGGCCTGGAACTGGAGCCCGGCCCGGCCGCCGAGGCCGCCAAGCGTCTGGACCGGGTCTTGGTCCAGGACGCCGAAGCTTCACTTGCTGACCTGGAACCCGGGAGCCTGGACTGCATCCTCTACGGCGACGTGCTGGAGCATTTTCGTGATCCTCTGAACGTACTGCTCCGGCACCGCGCCCTACTCGCGCCCGGGGGAACGGTTCTGTGCTGCGTGCCCAACGTGCAGCACCACACCCTGGCCTCTTCCCTGCTCCGAGGCGATTGGCAGCCCGAGGCCGCCGGGCTCCTGGATCGCGGACATCTGCGTTTCTTCTCCCATCTGAGTCTGCTGCGCATGTTTCTGGACGCCGGATTTCTGCCCGAGGTGGCGGCGGCCTTCAATGTCCCGGCGGCGGAGGGGTTCCATGCCGCGGCGCGGCCCCTGCTGGAGCACCTGGGATTGGACTCGGAGCGCCTCAAGCCGTTCCTGGACGTGGCCCAGTGGATCGTGCGCGCCATGTTGCCGTCCGCGGCTCCTGTCTGCGTCGTGCCGCCCCTGACCCTGGTCACTCGCTCCAGCGAGCCCGCCCTGCTCATGGCCAATCTTGGGCGCTCACCATGCCTTGGTCCTGGAACTCCCCACGAGCTTCTCGTATTCCCCGAGTCCATGCCGTTCGCCGAGGCTGCGCGTCGAGCCCTGGAATGCGCCCGGCATTCTCTCGTGCTGGTTCTCGATCAGAACGCCTATCTCCCCGTCGGTTTTCTGGAGCGTTTCCTGGGCGGGTGGAACGCGGCGGAACAGCGCTTGGGTTCTCGGCCCTTAGCCGGTGTGCATGGCTGGTTCGTGGGCGAAAACGGCCTGGAAGAAGCTGGTCGTTTTGTGGATGGTTTGCGGCTCTGCGCCGGGACGACGGTTTTGCCCTGCCGCGCGCTGGCTCTGGACGGACCGCTTCTGGCCCTTCGCCGGGGGGAGGTGCCCGTGCCCGACCTCAGCCTGGGCCGTCATTGGGCTGTTGGGCTTTGCCTGGAAATGGGGCGGCGGGGACAGGGACCGCTGGTGCTCGACGCCCCCATGCATTGGGCCGCGGACTTTCGTCCGTCGGCGGCCGCGGGTTCCCTCCGCGATGCCCACGCGTTGCGTGCCCGATATCCTGACATTCCTCCGGAACTCATGGACCGGCTTGGACCGAAGCCTGGCCGTCCTTGACCGTGCAAGGCCCAGATCGTAAGATCATTCAAATGAGGACGCCATGAGCATGACCGTGGCCGGGCTCGACAAGGAGCTCCCCTTTCCCCTCGGCTCCCAGGCCGCGCGGGAGCCGGCGGGCAAGCCGACAGCGCCGGAACATCCGACGATTTCCGAGCTTCACGCCCGGGATGAGCAGCAGCGTTTCACCACCACGGTGCAGCAGTTCATGTATAGCGGCAAGGGCTCCGTCATCGACGACCAGGTCTGAGGATCGGGTCGGCAGCGTAAACCCACCGGGGCCGGGACGACCGGCCCCCGGTTTTTTCAGGTCCGACGACGAGGTATACCGACCATGACCGATCTTCTCCAGATACGCTTCTCCCTCCCCGCGCACGAAGTCGATGCCTGCCAGGCCTTTCTGGCCGAGAACGTGCCGCATGGCTGGCAGGAGGACCAGGATGGCCCGGATGGAACGGCCTTCAGTCTCTATGTGGAGGACAGCCCCGCCGGTCGCGCCGTGGCCGAGGTCGTCTCCAGCCGCTGGCCCCAGGCCGGGGTCCAGGTCCAGGGCCGGGAGAAGGAAGACTGGGGCCGCGCCTGGATGGAGTTCTTCGTGCCCCTGGAATGCGGGCAGCGCTTCGAGATTCTGCCGCCCTGGCTGGCGGACAAGGCCAATCCCGAACTGACCCCGGTGATCATCGAGCCCAAGATGGCCTTCGGTACGGGCCACCACCCCACCACGGCGCTCTGCCTGGAGGGCCTCTCCACCATCCTGGGCGATGGTGCCAGCTGGGAGGACAAACACTTCCTGGACCTCGGCACCGGCTCGGGCATCTTGGCCATCGCCTTGTGCCGCCTGGGCATGACCGGTGTGGGGTTGGACATCGACCCCCTGGCCGTGGAATGCGCCGAGGAGAACGCGGCCCGCAACGGCGTGGGGGATAGGCTCTCCCTGGCCGTGGGCAGCATCGACGCCGTGGAGCCGGGGGTGCGTTTCGACCTCATCGTGGCCAACATCCTCTCCGGCCCGCTCATCGGCATGGCCCCGCTCATCGTGTCCCGACTGGCTCCGGGCGGGGCTCTGGTCCTCTCAGGCATTCTCGAGGAACAGGCCGACGCTGTGGCCGCGGCTTACGAGGCTCAGGGCCTGGGCCCGGCCGAGCGGAAGATTTCCGGCGAGTGGGCAGCCCTGACCTACGCCGGGGCATGCCGGTGAAGCGTCTCAACCTGCTTCTGAACATCCATCACGCCATGCTCGCGACCCTGGGTCCGAGCAACTGGTGGCCCGGCGAGACGCCGTTCGAGGTGGCCGTGGGCGCCATCCTGACCCAGAACACGAACTGGGGGAACGTGGAGAAGGCCATCGCCAACCTCAAGAACGAAGGAGCCCTGGAGCCCAAGACGCTCTACCGTCTGCCGCGTGAGCGCCTGGAGGAATGCCTGCGTCCCGCCGGGTACTTTCGGCTCAAGGCCACCAGGTTGCGCAACTTTCTCGAATTTCTCAAGGACGAGGCGGGCCTCAGCATGGAGGCCCTGGTCGGCCGCGACCTTCCCGGCCTGCGGGAGCGTCTCCTGGCGGTCAAGGGCATCGGTCCGGAAACCGCCGACTCCATTTTGCTCTACGCCCTGGACGCCCCAGTCTTCGTGATCGACGCCTACACCCAGCGCATCTTCTCCCGCCACGGCCTGCTTCCCGAGGACAGCGACTACCATGAAATTCAGTCTCTGTTCATGGACGCCCTGCCCCGGGACGCCGCCCTGTTCAATGAGTATCACGCCCTCATCGTGCGCACGGCCAAGCAGTGGTGCGTGAAGAAGACGCCCCGCTGCGACAGCGGCTGCCCCCTGGCTCCCTTCCTGGAGGCCCGTTGATGTCGCGCCGGGCTCTGCTCGCCCTGCTCTGCCTGTTTTTGTCCCTTCAGCCCGCCTTGGCCCAGGAGGTGAACGAGGATCTGCGCGGCCGGGAGGAACAGGCCGCCCGGACGCGGGAGGAGGTGGCCCGTCTGGCCGCCCGGGAAAAGGATTTGAGCGGCAGGATCGCGGCCATCGAGGGACGTGTGCGCTCGGCCGAAAAGGAGATCGCCGCGCGGGAACGCAAGCTGGAGGCGATCCGCGCCGAGGAGCGCAAGACCCGGGAGGAGCACGCCATGCTGAGCGCCCGCAAGGCCGCCATCGTGGCCGACCTGAAACGTTTGCTGCAGGGCGTTTGGCCGGTGCACGTGAAGAACCTCCAGAGCCGCTTCCAAGGCCTGTCTTCCTGGGAAGCCTTGGACCGCCGCTTCACCTGGATGAGCCACGTCTACGCCGCCACTCGCGACAAGCTGGAGGAGGCCCGGCAGGCCCAATTGCGCATCGCAGCCAACCTTGAGCGGCAGAAGCGCCTCGCCTCCGAGGCCGAGGCCCAACTGGCCCAGGTGAACAAGGCCAAGGACGCGCTCCTGCGCGAACGCCTGGAATTGCGGCGGGTTCTGGCCCAGGTGCGCGACGAGCGCCGGGATCTGGAAACCGAGCTGGCGGCCATCCTTCAGACCATCAAGGAGTTGCGCTACCAGGAAGGGCCGGTGGGCGGACGGCGCATCGAGGGCTTCAAGGGCAGGCTGCCCTGGCCCGCCAAGGGCGCGACAGTGGCCCGCTTCGACGCCTCGGCCCGGCCTCCGCGCAACGGATTAGGCTTGAGCCTACCGGAGGGCGCGCCGGTGCGCGCCGTGTTCTGGGGCAAGGTGATGCACAACGATGTTCTGCGCGGATTCGGCCGGGTGGTCATTCTCTATCACGGCGGCGACTATTACAGCCTCTATGCCTTTCTGGCCGATTCCGACCTGCGCCCGGGGCAGGAGGTGGAGAAGGACGAGACCGTGGGCTCGGCCGGTTATTACCCGGACGCCAAGGGTCCAGGACTTTATTTTGAATTGCGTTTTCACCAGAAACCCATTAATCCGGACGCGTGGCTGAACGCCGCGCCGTAACGCCGCCGGCCTGATCTCCGGCCTCCCGGGAGGATACCTCATTATGCGCGTTTTTCTTTGGATCGGCACTCTGCTGCTCCTGTTCGTCCTGGCCGTCGCGCCTCTTTCCAGCCAGGCCGTGGGCGACAACTCCTTCGAGGCGCTGAAGCGTTTCAGCCAGGTCATGGACATCGTGGAGAACCATTATGTCCAGGAGATTCCCCGCTCCACGCTCATTGAGGACGCCATCAAGGGCATGTTGGAGCAGTTGGACCCGCATTCCACCTATCTGAACAAGGATGACTTCAAGGACATCCAGGTCAGCACCAGCGGGGAATTCTCCGGCATCGGCATCGAGATTTCCCTGGAGCAGGGCCGCCTGACGGTCATCTCGCCCATCGAGGACACCCCGGCGGACAAGGCCGGACTGAAGAGCGGCGACATCATCCTGGAAATCGACGGTCAGTCCACCCAGGACATCACTCTCACCGAGGCCGTGAAGCGCATCCGCGGCGCCAAGGGCTCCACGGTCAAGCTGGTCATCCTGCATAAGGGCTCCAACAAGCCGACTACCGTGCCCATCGTGCGCGGCACCATTCCGATCCACAGCGTGAAGACCCAGGAGCTGGAATCCGGCTATCTTTATGTGCGTCTGACCCGCTTCAACGAGAACACCACCCGCGACCTGCTTGACAGGCTCAAGGACTACAAGGCCAAGAAGCAGATCAAGGGCTTGGTTCTCGACCTGCGCAACAATCCCGGCGGCTTGTTGGATCAGGCCGTGTCCGTGGCCGACGCCTTCCTGTCCGAGGGTCTCGTGGTCTACATCCAGGGCCGCGACGCCGGTCAGCGCAAGGACTTCCCGGCCACCCGCGGACCCGAGGACGTGGCCGCCCCCATGGTCACGCTCATCAACCCCGGCTCGGCATCGGCCTCGGAGATCGTGGCCGGAGCCCTGCAGGATCACAAGCGCGCGCTGCTTCTGGGCGAGCGTTCCTTCGGCAAGGGCTCGGTGCAGACCGTGATCCCGCTCTCCGACGGCACGGGCATCAAGCTGACCACGGCGCTTTACTACACGCCCAACGGCCGCTCCATCCAGGCCGAGGGCATCGTGCCCGATCTGGAAGTGCCTTTCGTCCCGGCCGAAGAGGACAAAGACGGCGACAACCGCTTCACCCTGCGCGAACAGGATCTGTCCCGCCATCTGCAGAACAACGGCGGCGGCAAGTCCAAGGACAACGAGACGAGCAAGGAGGCCGGCGAGATGCTGGGCCGCGACAATCAGTTGCGTCTGGCCCTCGAACTGGTCAAGAAATTGCCGACCATCAGGCAGATCCGCTAGGCGAAACGCTTCCGCATGGACGAACCGACCCCGGAACTGGACGAACAGGAACGGGCGCGGGCCGGGATACTTTCCCGGCTGACGCGCCCGATTCCTTTTGCACTCGCGGCGGTGAGCGCGGCGGCGCTGCTGTCGCTTCTCCTTTGGCTGTTCTTTTTCCGTTCGCCCGAGCCGGAACCAGCTGTCGCACCCTCCGAGGACCGGCATCCCCCGGTCGTTCTCTATGAGGAGACCGCCGCCTGGGATCTGGAGGACAAGGTCAAGCAGGCCGACCTGGCCCTACTGGAGACGATGCGCTCCCTGGGAGGCGGCAACGTGTCCATGCGTCTGCTGGACGCCCAGGTCCGTCACCACGGCGAGGAAGACTACCACTTCCAGTCCCTGCGTCTGGGCGTGGGCCGCAAGGGTGCCGAGTTCCTCGACTCCTTCCGCTCGATTCTGGCGGCCCGTCTGCCCGAGGCTCAGCTGGGCGAAGGCTCGGCCGGACTCGTGACGGTGAGCATCGACGGCGTGCTGACGCATGAGCTGCACGTGGACGGCGTCAAGGAGAAGGAAAAGGAGCTGCCGCCCCCCAGCGTGCCCGGGCCCAAGCTGACCATCGTCATCGACGACATGGGGGAGCACGCGGAATTCGCCCGAGCCCTGGCGCGACTGTCCTTCCCCGTGACCTTTTCCATCTGGCCCAACGCCGGGCAGAGCCGCGAGACGGCGGCCGTGGCCCGCAAGGCCGGCCGCGAGGTGCTGGCGCACGTGCCCATGCAGCCCAAAGGCTGGCCCGGCATCAACCCCGGCCCGCAGGCCCTTTACGTGAGCATGGACGCCGACGAGATCCGCCAGACCCTGCGCCGCAACCTGGATCGCCTGCCCGAGGCCGTTGGCATCAACAATCACATGGGCTCACGTTTCACCGAGTCCGCCCCCGGTATGGGTGCGGTCATGGACGTGCTGGCTGAGCGTGGGCTCTTCTACCTCGACAGCGTGACCTCGCCTCGCAGCGTGGGCGCCGCCGAGGCCCGCCAGGCCGGGTTGCGGGCCTTCAAGCGCGATGTGTTCCTGGACAACGAACGCAACGTGCAGGCCATCATCCACCAGCTCCGGCTGACGGAATCCCTCGCCCGACGCAACGGCCGGGCCATCGCCATCGGCCATCCCCACCCTGAGACCCTGGAAGCCCTTGCCCAGTGGGCCAAGGACCGCGACGGCCGCATCGCCGTGGTTCCACTCTCGGGCTTGCGCTAGGGCGCGCTTGCCTTCCCGGCTTCGCCGGGCTACATGTAAAGAAAGGTTCGCACTCCCGGCTTTCCTGGCCCGCTTCTTGCTTGATTTCCGCGCCAAGGGGTCGGCGCGGCCGGTTTTTTTGACGCGTCGGCGGGATACGGACTGCAACCCGCAAGGATCGAAGCCGAACCATGAGCAAGATTCTCGAACAGGATGAAGTAGATGCGTTGCTGCGGGGCCTCTCCGGAGGTGACGTCGAAACGGAGTCCGACCTGCCGGAGGACGACTCCGGCGTCGTTTCCTTCGACCTCGCCAACCAGGATCGCATCATCCGCGGCCGCATGCCGGTCCTTGAGATCGTCAATGACCGCTTCGCCCGCCTCTACACCAACGCCCTGGCCAACACCATGCGCAAGCGCGTGGACATCAACCCCATCTCCATCGACATGTCCAAGTTCGGGGACTTCATGCGCTCCCTGCCCGTGCCCACGAGCATCTCCATCTTCAAGATGGAGCCCCTGCGCGGCAACGCGCTCCTCGTGGTGGACTCGCGCCTAGTCTTCGCCTTGGTGGAGAACTTCTTCGGCGGCGCGGGCAGCCAGCCCAAGGTCGAGGGTCGCGATTTCACGCCCATCGAGCAGGCCATCGTGGACCGGGTGGTCAAGATCGCCCTCTCCAACATGGAGGACTCCTGGAAGCCGGTGCATGAAGTGCACATCGAGATGATCCGCTCGGAGGTCAACCCCCAGTTCGCGGCCATCGTCCCGCCCAGCGACGTGGTCATCGTGATCACCTTCGAGGTGGAGCTGGAGAACGCCATCGGTTCGCTCATCTGCTGCCTGCCCTACGCGACCATGGAGCCCATCCGGGCCAAGCTGCACGCCTCCTTCCAGTCCGAGCGCCTGGAAGTGGACCACGCCTGGATCAGCCGTTTCAAGGAGCGGCTCATGGAAACCCCGGTGGACATGCTCGTGCGCCTGGGCCGGACCAAGATCACCGGCCGCCAGCTCCTCCAGCTTCAAGTGGGCGACATCCTCCTCCTGGACACGGACGAGGACGACCTCCTGGAGGCCGAGATCGAGAGCGTGCGCAAGTTCTACGGCATCCCGGGCCGGGTCAAGGGCAACAAGGCCTTCCAGGTCATCAAGGAAGAACCCATCCGTTTCTAGGCCGCCTGACCGGGTGGGAGCCATCCGGTTCCCGCCGCCTCTTGACGTCGGGTCGCAAATGCGGCTTCATGCGCCGACCGAATCCAACCGGAGGGCTCTCATGCGCCGTCTTCTTTTCGTCACCCTGGCCGTCCTGCTCTGGGTCGCGCCGTGCCTGGCCCAGGACAAGGTCTTCCACGTCTCCGTGACCCAGATCGTGGAACATCCGTCCCTGGACGCCATGCGTCTGGGCTTCCTGGACCGTCTCAAGGCCCTGGGCCTCAAGGTCGAACCCTCGGTGCACATCGCCCAGGGCAACATGGCTGCCAACGTCCAGATCGCCAGCCAGATCCAGGGCGAGAACCCCGACCTCATCCTGGCCATCACCACGCCCTCGGCCCAGGCCGTGGTCCAGAAGATCAAGGACAAGCCCGTCGTCTTCACCGGCGTCACCGATCCCCTGGCCGCCGGTCTGGTGAAGAGCCTGGCCGCCCCTGGGGGGAACGTCACCGGCATGACCGACAAGAGCCCCATGGACCGCCACTTGGCTCTGATCCGGGAGTGCCTGCCCGGACTCAAGCGCCTGGGTGTGCTCTACAACGCGGGCGAGCCCAACTCCGTGGTCCTGGTGAACCTGCTCAAGGACGAGTGCGCCAAGGCCGGGGTCGCCCTGGAGGAGGCCACGGCCGCCAACTCCGCCGCCGTGTATCAGGCGGCCAAGAGCCTCGCGGGCCGGGTGGACGCGGTCTACGTGCCCGTGGACAACACGGTGGTCTCGGCCCTGGAGGCGGCCATCAAGGTCTGCGAGCAGAACCGGCTGCCCTTCTTCTCAGGGGACACGGACTCCGTGGCCCGGGGCACCGTGGCGGCCCTGGCCGTGGACTACCGCAAGATGGGCGAGCAGACCGCGGACATGGCCGCGCGCATTCTCAAGGACGGCCGGAAACCCGGCGAGATGCCCGTGGAGAGCATCCGCGACCTCGCCCTGCACGTGAACACGGGCGCGGCGGCGCGCATGGGGCTGACTCTGCCCGAGAGCGTGCTCAAGCGGGCGGACAAGGTCATCCCCTGAGCCGGGCTCCGGCCTTGGAATTTGCCTTGCGCCGCGTTTCGGTGTACAGCCGCCGTCAACGCCGACGCACTCTATTCAGGAACCGCATCCGCCCATGACCTCGTATGCTTTCTTCGGCGCCCTGGAACAGGGCTTCGCCTTCGGGCTCATGGTCCTGGGCGTCTATCTGACCTTCCGGGTCCTGGACTTCCCCGACCTCACCGTGGACGGCAGCCTGCCCCTGGGCGCGGCCGTCTCAGCCGTGGCCATCGACGCCGGGATGCACCCGGCCCTGTCCCTGGTCCTGGCCTGCGGCGCGGGCTTCCTGGCCGGGGCCGTGACCGGCTTCCTGAATACCCGCCTGCGCATCCTGCACCTGCTGGCCTCTATCCTGACCATGATCGCGCTCTACTCCGTAAATCTGCGGATCATGGGCCGACCGAATCTGACCCTGCTCGGCAAGCCCACCCTGGTGGACCTCTTCACCACGGCCAGCGGCCTGCCACAGTATCTGTCCACCCCCCTGCTCTTCGGCCTCGCGACCGCCTTCGCGGCCGTGGTCCTGATCTGGTTCCTGCGCACCGAGTTGGGCTTGGCCCTGCTGGCCACGGGCGACAATCCACGCATGATCCGCGCCTTGGGCGTGAACACCGGCGGCACCATCATCCTCGGCCTGGGCCTGTCCAACGCCCTGACCGCCATGTCCGGGGCCTTGGTGGCCCAGAATCAGGGCGGCGCGGACGTGAACATGGGCGTGGGCACCATCGTGGCCGGACTGGCCTCGGTGATTCTCGGCGAAACCGTCTTCGGGCGGCGTTCCGTGGCCTGGGCCGTGCTGGCGGCCATCTTGGGCTCCCTGCTCTATCGCCTGGCCATCGCCCTGGCCCTGGGGCTCAAACTCGGTTCCTTCTCCATCACCCCGAGCGACCTGAACCTGATCACCGCCCTGCTCGTGGTCCTGGCCCTGACCGCGCCGCGCATGAAGGCCAAGGTGTTCTCCTGATGTTGCGCGCCGAGGGCATCGCCAAGACCTTCTTCAAGGGCGGGGCCAACGAGGTCCGGGCCCTGAACGGCGTGAACCTGCGCCTGGACGAGGGCGAATTCGTCACGGTCATCGGCTCCAACGGCGCGGGCAAGTCCACCTTTCTCAACGCCGTGGCCGGGGTCTTTCCCGTGGACGAGGGCCGCGTGGTCATCGGCGACACGGACGTGACGGCCTGGCCCGAGTGGCGGCGCGCCGTGCTCATCGGCCGGGTTTTCCAGGATCCCTCCCAGGGCACCTGCCCCGGGGCCACCATCGAACAAAATCTCGCCCTGGCGCTCAAGCGCGGGCAACCGCGCGGCCTGGGGCCCGGTGTGCGCCGTCGCGACCGAGAGCTGTTCCGGGAGCGGTTGTCGCGGCTCGGCCTGGGCCTGGAGAACCGCCTGCGCGACCCGGCCGGACTGCTCTCCGGCGGCCAGCGCCAAGCCCTTACCATGCTCATGTCCGTGCTGGTCCGGCCCCGGCTGCTCCTCCTGGACGAGCACACCGCCGCCCTGGACCCCAAGACCGCCGAGAAGATCCTGGGGCTCACCGCGCGGCTGGTGGAGGAACTGGGCCTGAGCACGCTCATGGTCACGCACAACATGCGCCAGGCCATCGGGCTCGGCCATCGGCTGGTCATGTTTCATCGCGGCGAGATCGTTCTGGACATCCGGGGCGAGGAAAAACGGAATCTGCGGGTGGAGAACCTGCTCACACGCTTCGCCGAGGCGCGCGGGGAGGAGTTCACCTCGGATCGGGCGCTGCTGGTCTGAACGCCGGAAGGCGTTGGCGGCGAACGGGAAACCATGTACACCAATCGAACACGAAGGAGACTTTCATGAGCGAACTGACCTTTTCCATCGTCAAGCCCGACGCCGTCGAGGCCGGACAGGCCGGCTCCGTCCTCCAGATGATCATCGACGCGGGCCTCAAGATCAAGGCCATGAAGATGATCCGGCTCACCCGTGAGCAGGCCGAGGGCTTCTACGCCGTGCACCGCGAGCGTCCCTTCTTCAAGGACCTGGTGAATTACATGATTTCCGGCCCGGTGGTCGTCTCCGTGCTGGAGGGCGACAACGCCATCGCTCGTTACCGCGAGCTCATGGGCGCCACGGATCCGGCCAAGGCCGCCGAGGGCACCATCCGCAAGCGTTTCGGCAAGAGCATCGAGGCCAACGCCTGCCACGGCTCCGACGGCCCGGACACGGCCAAGACCGAGGTGGCCTATTTCTTCAGCCGCCTGGAGATGGTGGGCTGACATGGCCACTGTCGGCTTCATCGGCGTGGGCAACATGGGCACGGCCATCATCCGTGGTCTGGCCCGGCGCAAGGACATACAGCTCCTGGGCCTGGACCTGGACGCGGCCCGGCTCAAGGCCCTGGGCAAGGAGTGCGGCCTGAAGGCCGCCGCCTCGGTGAAGGAGCTGGTGCAGGCCAGCGACTACGTGGTCCTGGCCGTGAAGCCGCAGCAGGCCCCGGAAGTGCTCCAGGAGGCCGGTTCGGCCCTGGGCAAGACCCGCTGCCTCGTCTCCATCGCCGCCGGGCTCACCGTGGCCCGGCTCAAGGAGCTGAGCGGCGCCAAATGTCCCGTGGCGCGGGTCATGCCGAACACACCCGCCCTGGTGGGCGAAGGCGTCTTCGCCCTCTGCCTGGACGACCCGGGCCTGAAGAAGGCCCAGCGGGAGTTCTTGTCCGGGCTGTTCACCAGCCTGGGACAGGTGCATGTCCTGGCCGAGAAGCTCTTCGACGCCTTCACGGCGGTGATCGGCTCCGGTCCGGCCTATGTCTTCTACTTCATGCAGGCCCTGGCCGACGCGGCCGTGAACCTCGGCTTGCCCCGGGCCCAGGCCGTACAGATGGTCCAGGGCCTGTTCGCCGGTTCGGCCAAGCTGGCCGGCGAGGACGGGCGGCACCTGGGCGAGCTCACGGACATGGTCTGTTCACCCGCGGGCACGACCATCCGGGGCGTGCTGCACATGGACCGCACGGGCGTGAAGGGCAACATCGCCGACGCGGCCCGCGAGTCCTATCTGCGCAGCGTGGAGCTGGGCAAGAAATAGTTTCCCGCCGGACATCATGCGAAAGCCCCGGTTCCGTCCTGGAACCGGGGCTTTTTTTCGCGCGCCGCGCGGGGTCAGGAGACCGGGCCGCCGCGCTGGGCCAGGGTCTTGCGCTCGTAGTCCGAGCGGTCCTTGCCCACGTAGAAGATGAAGGAACAGAGCATGACCAGCAGGCAGCCGGTGAGCGCCGCCTTGGCGGCCCCGGCCAGGGCGATGAGGCAGAAGACGCAGGCGATCAGGGCCGAGCCCACCTGGAGCAGAGCCCGGGTGTTGGCCAGGCCGTAGCGCCGCAGCAGGTTGAGGGAGGAGTAGAAGTATGGCGGCAGGGTCAGGAGCACCGCGATGTCGCAGATCTCGCCGAACAGGGTCTGGGTGTCTCCGTCCTTGGACACGAGCATGAGCAGCGCGAGCAGGATGGTCATCATGACCGAGGCCAGGATCAGCCCGGCCACGGGCACGTTCTTGTGGTTCCGGCGGCCGAAGATCGCCGGGAGCGTGCCGTCCTGGGCCGCGCGGCAGCCCGCCTGGGAGACGAGCATCATCCAGGAGCCCAGGGAGGCGAGGCAGGCGAAGGCCGTGACCGCCGAGACGGCCTTGGAGATCAGACCCGCGAAGGGCAACTTGGCGCAGATGTGGCCCATGGCCAGGGAGAACGGCGCGCCCGAGGCAGCCATTTCCGCCGCCGGGAACATGCCCGAGATGGCCGAGCAGGAGAGGAGGTAGACCAGCCCGGCCAGGGCCGCGCCGATCATGGTCGAGAGCGGGATGTTGCGCTTGGGGTTGTCCACCACGGCGGTGTTCACCGAGGCGCTTTCGATGCCGATGAAGCTCCAGATGCAGAGCAGCACAGCGGCCATGACCGCCTCGCCCGGGGGCTTGCCGCCCACGATCCAGTTGGCCTGGAACAGGGCCGGGTCGAAGGAGAGCCAGCCCAGGGTTCCGGTGAGCACCACCGGGATGAGGAGCAGCACCACCCCGATGGAGACGAGGCGGCCGATCCAGGCCGCGCCCAGGATGTTGATGCCGGTGAAGAGCCAGATGAGGGCGATGGAGGTGACTCCGGCCGTCAGCGGATGCTCCAGGGCCGGGAAGAACACTGAAAGGTAGTCCACCCCGGTGATGGCGATGGCCAGGTTGCCGATCCAGTTGGCGTGGTAATAGAGCAGGCCCGCCTGGTAGCCGAGCACCGGCGAGACCTCGCCGGAATAGGCGATGGGGCCGCCTTCCTGGGGATCCTCCATGCCCAGGCGGGAAAACACGTAGGCCAGGGCCAGGGCCCCCACCAGGGCGACGGCCCAGCCGACCACGGTGATGCTGCCGATGGCGGCGAGGTTCGCGGGCAGCAAGGCGATGCCGGAACCCATCATGTTGCCCGCCACCACGGCGATACAGGCGATGAGGCCCATCTTGTGGCTGCTGTCGGCGGCCATGCGTCACTCCCCTTTCAGCGCTTGGGATGTTGAGAAGCCCGGCGATCCGGGGAATCAGCCCTGCTTCACGCACATGATGGTGAAGTACTTCTTGCCGCCGCGTTTGATCCGTTCCACCCCGTGGATGTCGCTCTCGTATCCCGGGAAGAGGTTCTCGAAGTCCTGCCGGGCCAGGAGGTAGTCGAAGATGGGCGCGGCCTTCTTGTTCATGATCTCGCCGCCCATCATGACCGGGATGCCCGGGGGATAGGGCACGGTCATGACCGCCGGGACGCGGTCACGCATGTCCTTGAGCTCCACGTACTCCACGTTCTTGCGCACCACCGCGTGGTAGGCGTCGGCGGGCTTCATGGCCTGGTCCGGGATGACCTGGAAGGCGGCCTGCATCTTGTCCAGCAGATTGTGGTCGCGGATGTGGCGGTGGATGGCGTTGCAGTGGTCCCTGAGCCCGACGCCCCGGTAGCAGGGATTGTCGCGCGTCAACTCGGGCAGGACCAGCTCCAGGGGGGCGTTGTCGTCATAGAGGTCCTTGAACTTGAGCAACCCAGATAGGAGGGCCCCCTGCTTGGCCTTGGTGGTGCCCATGGAGTTCAGCAGCAGGAAGGAATAGTAGTCCGTCTTTTCGCAGACGATGCGGTGGCGGATCAGATAGTTGGTGACGATGGCCGCGGGAATGCCCTCCTCGCTCATGCCGCCCTTCTCATCCAGGCCGGGCGTGGTGAAGGTGAGCTTGATGGGGTCGAGCATGGCGTAGTTCTCCTCCATGTCCTCGAACCCGTGCCAGTCGTCCTTGGGGCTGAAGATCCAGGGCTGCTGGTTCCCGGCCAGGTACTCCGCCGGGACGTTCTCGAAGTCGCAGGGCTTGCCGTTGTAGATGACCTTGCGCGGCTGCCACATGTCGAAGAACCACTCGCCCGCCTTGCGCATCTCCTTGGCGATCCGGGCCACCTTGCGGCGGATGTGCACGGCTTCCAGGATGGTGTCGCTGATGATGATCTCGCCGCTGTCGTCCATCATCTTGGTGGCCACGTCCAGGGAGGCGATCATGCTGTATTGCGGCGAGGTCGAGCCGTGCATCATGTAGGACTCGTTCAGTTCGTCCCGGTTGACCGAGACGTGGCTGCCGTTCTTCACGTGCAGCATGGAGGCCTGGGAAAAGGCCATGAGCAGCTTGTGTGTGGACTGGGAACAGAAGATGGGCGGATGCTCCGTGTTCACCTCGTCGTCAGCCATGCCGTAGTGGTCCTTGTACATGGGATGGAAGCGGGCGTACGCGTACCAGGCCTCGTCGAAGTGCAGGTTCTCTACGCTCTTCTTGAGCTCCTTCTTGATGTTGATGACGTTGTAGCAGATGCCGTCGTAGGTGGAGTTGGTCAGGGCCGACATCTTCACGGCGTTCTTCTTCAGCCCGGCCGGGATGAGCTTGTTGTCCTGGATCTTCTTGCGGATGGTCTTGGCCGAGAACTCGGAGAGTCGGCAGGGGCCGATGATGCCGCGCTTGTTGCGTCGGGGCACCATGTAGACCGGATAGGCCTCGGTGATGACCATGGCGTAGTTCAGGGACTTGTGGCAGTTGCGGTCCACAAAGGCGATGTCGTCCCGGATGAGCTGGCTGCGCCAGATGATCTGGTTCACGTTGGAGGTGCCGTTGAGCACGTAGAAGGTCAGGTCCGCCCCGAAGACCCGGGCGGAATTGCGCTCTGCGTCGCCCACCACCCCACTGTGGTCCAGCAGGGAGCCCAGCTCGGGCACGGAGATGGAGAGATCGGAGCGGAACACGTTCTCGCCGAAGAACTTGTGCATGGCCACCCCGGCCGGGCTCTTCAGGAAGCCCTCCCCGCCCATGTGGCCCGGGGTGTGCCAAGCGTACTTGTATTCCCGGGAATACTCCACGAGCATGCCGAAGAAGCTCGGGTACACGCTGAGGATGTAGTCAACCAGGAGCTTTTCGATGCGTCCGGCCAGGAATTCGATGGTGTCGGCGGTCTTCCAGATGCAGTCGTCGATGCGGCCGAGCACGTCCGTGGGGATGTTCTCGATCTCCCGGCGTTCGGTGAGCAGAACCACCGGCACGCCGCGGTTGCGGCGGCGGATGCCGTCCAGCAGTTCCTCCGGTGGCATTTTTTCTCCAATATCCTCCTTCTGGATGTCCCAGTCGATGACCACCACCCCGAGGTCGGCGCGCGAGGCGAACATCTCCAGCGCGTCCTCGTAGCTTTGGGAGGTCAGGACGGAGCACTCCTGCACCTGCTCCAGTTCTTCCTCCAGGGCGCGCAGCCGCAATCCCTCGTCCGTTGGCGCGTCGAACTGTTTGGAAACGATCAGGACCGGCCAGCTGTGCTTGGTGATCTTCATCCAGCATCTCCTTGGTGAGGTTTCGCGCCGTGCCGTCGCATGCCGTTGCGGACGCGTTATCCGTCCGGACGGACGGTCTGAATCCGTTGTACAGTGCGTTCGTGATCTTCTCCTGAGACGTTGCATGCGTCCAGCCGCGCCGAAAAAGCCGTGAGGCCAGAAAACAGGGTGCGGAGCGTGGAATCGGAATCCGATACGAGCCAGGAGCCGACTCGCATGGATGATACTGGAGTCTATACGCGTTGCGCGCGTCGCGCGTCAAATGGACAATGCGGAGTGGGTGAAAAAAATACCGAGCGGGAAAATGCGGGATCAGAGCGGGCGGATCATGAGCGAGACGGTCTTTTTCCCGTTTTCCGTGTCCTGTGTGCCCGCTTGGCGGAAGCCGAAGCGCTCGTGGAAGGCCAGGGAGCCGGGGTTGGCGGGCTGAAGGTTCACTTCGCAGGTCAGGACCGGGGCGCGGCCGGTTGAGAAATCGATGACGGCGCGGTAGAGGGCCGAGCCCACGCCCAATCGGCGGGCGCTTTCGGCCACCACCACACGGTCGATGTAGCAGAATCCGGGATAGCGTTTCTTGAACCAGAGGAAGTTCGGACTGGCGTAATCCGCTTCCGGGGTCATGGCCAGGAGGAAGCCCAACGGGCCGGAATCATCTTCGGCCAAGTGGAAGAAGGCGGCCTGGGCGGTCAGTCGCCGAAGTCCGGCGACCCCCACGTCGTTGACGTTGGGCACGGCGGCGCGGTTGAGCCGGTCCAGGGCGGGGAGGTCGCTGTCTGTGACGGGGCGCAGGCGCATGAGAAAGTCTCCTAGATGAACAGGCGCAACAGGCCGAGCCCGAGGAACAGGAACAGAGCCGTGAGCGCGGCCGTGAGCAGGCAGAGCTGGAACAGGGTCTCCAGCTTGTCCCCGTCCCAGAAGCCCCCTTCCGGGCCGATCCAGGGCTTGTCCTTCGTCCTACCGAAGTAGATCGCCGGGCCGCCCACGCGTGCTCCGCAGAGCCAGGCAGCCGCGCTCATGGGCCAGCCTGCGTTGGGGCTTTCGCTCTCGCTCGCGGCGGCGGCGACATGGGCCTTCGCCGCGCGCCAGTCCAGGTCCATGAGCGCGCCGGTGAGGATCATGACCAAGGCCGTGATCCGGGCCGGGATGTAGGCCAGCAGGTCGTCCAGCCGGGCCGGGAACTTGCCCAGGCGCTCGTAGCGCTCATCGCGGTAGCCCCACATGGAGTCCAGAGTGCTCACGGTTTTGTGGAACCAGAGGCCGCCAGGGCCTAGCAGGCAGAGCCAGAAGAATGGAGCGACGAAGGCGTCGTTCAGGTTTTCGCTCACGGTCTCGGCCAGTGCCCGGCGTACGCCGTCGGCGTCGAGATGCGCCGTCTCACGGCTGACCAGTCCGGAAAGGGTCACGCGCGCCCCAGGCAGATCGCCCTTTTCCAGCTGACGGGCCACGGCGCGGCCGGAGTCCAGAAGTCCTCTCAGGGCCAAGCCGCTCCAGGCGAGATAGAGGGCGACGAGCCAGCCGACCCAGGGCAGGCGGGAAAGATCGTGGGCCAGGGCGGCCGCGCCTCCGGCCAGGATCAGGGTGCTCAGACCGCCCCAGAAGAACAGGCCGCCGGGCATGAGCCGCCGCCCCCAAATTTCCAGGCGGTCGGCCACCAAGCCGAGTCCACGCACGGGATGAGGCAGGCGGGCCGGATCGCCCCAAAGCAGATCCAAGGCCAAGGCCAGCAACGGCAGGAGCGTAAGGAAAACGGTGGTCACGTGGCGGCTCCGGGGACGAAAAGGGAGGGCGGCCGAGGCCGCCCTTCCCGGTGTCTAGCTCTCGAAGTAGGATCGGAGCAAGGCGCTGCGGATGGGATGGCGCAGCTTGCGCAGGGCCTTGGCCTCGATCTGGCGGATGCGCTCACGGGTGACGTTGAAGAGCTTGCCGACCTCTTCCAGGGTGTGGTCGCTCTTCTCGCCGATGCCGAAACGCTTGCGGAGCACCTGCTCCTCGCGTGGAGTGAGGTCCGAGAGAACCTTGGCGATCTGCTCCTGGAGCTTGGTGGACACCACCTCCTCGGCGGGAGCGGCGGCCTTCTTGTCCTCGATGAAATCGCCCAGGCTCGAGTCTTCCTCGTCGCCGATGGGCGTCTCCAGCGAGATGGGCTCCTTGGCGATCTTGAGAACCTTCTTGACCTTCTCCACCGGGTAGTCCATGCGCTCGGCGATCTCCTCCGGCGAGGGGTCGCGGCCCAGCTCCTGGACCAGATAGCGGGAGGTGCGGATGAGTTTGTTGATGGTCTCGATCATGTGCACCGGAATGCGGATGGTCCGCGCCTGGTCCGCGATGGCCCGGGTGATGGCCTGGCGAATCCACCAGGTGGCGTAGGTCGAGAACTTGTAGCCCCGCTGGTACTCGAACTTGTCCACGGCCTTCATCAGGCCGATGTTGCCTTCCTGGATCAGGTCCAGGAATTGCAGGCCGCGGTTCGTGTATTTTTTGGCGATGGAGACCACCAGGCGCAGGTTGGCCCGGATGAGTTCCTGCTTGGCCCGCATGGCCGCCTGGTTGCCCCGGGTGATGCGCCAGAGCACCTCTTCCAGGTCGTTCACCGTGTGGCAGCACTTGTCCTGGAGCCGCTTCATGATCTCCAGCTTGCCCGCCAGCATTTCCTTGAAGGAGAAGAACTCCTCCACGGTCATGTTGAGCACGTCGGCGGCCACCACGGGGTTCACGTCCCGGGCGTCCACCTGGCGGAACAGGGTCTCGATCTCGGCCTTGGTCTTGCCCACGGAGAGCACGTAGGCCGAGAGGTCGCGCTGGCAGTTGTGCATCTGCCGCACGTAGTCGCCCACGGTCTCGATGATCCGGTCGATGAGGGTCTTCTCCAGCTTGATATCGCGCAGGCGCTGGACCACCTCTTCCTTGAAGCCCAGGATCTCCTTCTGCACGCCCGTGACCCGGCGGTTCAGCTCGGCGCAGGCGTCCAGCTTGTCGTAGACCTTCTTCTTTTTCTTGAAGATGCCCTTGATCTCGTCCAGGAGGAAGATGACCCGCTGGCGCTGGTTCATCTCGTCCTCGGAAGGGTCGTCCTCCTCGATGGTCTTGACCACGTCCTTGAGCTTGATTTTGCCGTTCTTGAGATCCTCGCCCACCTGGATGAGTTCCTCAAGAGCGACGGGCACTTCGACGAGTGAGTACAGAACCTCCATCTCGCCGTTCTCGATCTTCTTGGCGATGACCACCTCGCCCTCGCGGTCGAGCAACGGCACCGCGCCCATCTCGCGCAGGTACATGCGCACCGGATCGGTACTGCGCGAGGAATAGTCGGAAACGTCGTCGTCCCCGTCGCTGACGAGCTCGATGTCCAACTCGTCGGACTCGGACTCGGAGGGCTCGGCGGAAAGCTTCTTGCCGCTTTCCTCCGTGTCCACGATGACGATGTTCATCTGGTCGAAAATGCTATGGACCTCTTCCAGCTGATCGGGCGAACTGATCTCCGAGGGCAGCGCCTTGCTGACCTCTTCGAAGGTCAGGAAGCCGTTCTTTTTTCCCTTGGCGATCAGGGACTTGATCTGCTGGATGTCCTTAATGTTGTTCATCGTCCCTCCCTAGGAACACGTTCAGGGCCTGCAAATGCTCCTGGGCCTGGCGGGAATCGCCCTCCTTGAGAGCCTCCCGCAGGGCTTCCGTCAGCTGCCTTCTGGCGTGCTTTTCATGGCTCTCGGCCACCCGGTCGCAGATGTACAGCCACTCGTCCTTCAACATCTCGCCGGTGAGCGTGTGCTCCGCACGTTCCTGACGGCAGCGAGCCCAAAATTTCTTCTCGCTTTCGTCGAGCCAGGACACCAGTTCCTGGCCATCGTGCAAGCGGATCTTCTCCCACAGGCCCCGGGCCCAGTCCGTGATCAGGACGCGTTCAAATCCCCGGTCGGCCAAGTCCCGAACGTATTCGGGGTACTGGATGGGGAACCGCAGGTACTCGCGGTCGTTCTTGTCGTCCTTGCCCACGGGCCGCACGGCGGCCAGCGGCGCGCGCTCCCTGGGGGCATCGCGTCCGGCCCGGGAGGTTCCCAGCGCCTGGCGCAGCTCCACCTCGGAGACGCCCAGCCCCGACACCAGCCGAGGCAGATAATAGGCCCGCAGACCGTCGTCCGCGAGCTTTTCAAAAAAATCCTTGGCCCAGGCCATGGTCTCCCGGGGCGCGAACTGGTCGCGCAGGGTGTCCAGGGCGAAGGTCAATCCATCCTTGGCGGCCTTGAGACATTTTTCAAAACCTTCGGGGCCCTCCTTCTGGAGCACGCTGTCCACGTCCTCGCCCTCAGGCAGCAGGATCACCCTGCAGGCCACCCCTTGCAGGAGGATCATTTCGCTGGACTTCAGGGCGGCCTTGCGGCCCGCGTTGTCGCCGTCGAAGACCAGATCCACGCGCGAACAAAAGCCCGCAAGGCGGCGCACCTGATCACCGGTGAGGGCCGTGCCGAGAACCCCGCAAGCGTCGGTGTAACCGAACTGGTGCAGGGAAAGCACGTCCATGTAGCCTTCGGTGAGCAGGGCCCGCTTGCTGCGGGTCATGGTCGGGCGGGCTTGGTACAATCCGTAGAGATGCTCTCCCTTTTTATAGATGGGGGTATCGCTGCTGTTGAGATACTTTGGTTCCCCTTCACTAATGATTCTGCCGCCAAAGGCAATAACCCGACCTGATAAATTCTGGATGGGAAAGATGAGTCTTGCACGGAACCTATCGTAAATGTTGCCTTTATCATTTTTCGACAGGAGTCCGGCCTCGACCCCCAGCTCCGGCGTGTGGTGTTTGGATTGGAGGAATTGGTCCAGGGCGTGCCAGTCGTCCGGAGAGTAGCCCAGACCGAAGGATTCCACGATGCGCGGCTCGATGCCCCGCTGGGAGAGGTAGGCGCGGGCGGCCCGGCCCTCGTTCTTGCGCAGGAAGGCGCGGAAAAAATCCCGGGCCTGTTCGTGCATGTCCAGGAGGATCTTCTTGCGCCGTTGCCGCTCCTGGGCCTCGGGATCCTCGCGCTGGTCGCCCAGATCGACCCCGGCCTCGGCGGCCAACTGCTCCAGGGCCTCGCGGAACTCCAACCCGTTGATGCGCTTGTAAAAGTCGATCACGTCGCCGGAAGCTTGGCAGCCGAAACAGTAGAAGAAGCCCTCCTCATCGTTCACCGACATGGACGGCTTGGTTTCCTGATGGAAGGGGCAGGCTCCCATGAACCGCCCCGAAACGGGCCGCAGATCCACGTAGCGCCGCACCACGTCCGAAAGGACGAGCCGGGATTTGACGGCCTGGATGGCCTGTGGATTCATGCGTCCGTCCCTACTTGAGCGTCGCTTCGGTCATGCCGTCGCCGCCCCGGTCCTCGGGGGCCAGGGCAAAGGCGTTCACGGCGGGGGATTGCCGCAGAAATTCATGCACTTCGCGGCGCAGCGCTCCGGTGCCCCGGCCGTGGATGATTTCCACGCTGCCGGTTCCGCGCAACAGCGCGTCGTCCAGGAAGCGTTCCAGAAGGCGCAGGGCCTCGTCGGCGCGTTGCCCGCGAAGGTCCAGAACCTGTGTGGGGCCGGAGGCCGACGGCACGGCTGCGGTGAAGCTTTGGGAAGCGCCGGTCTGAGCCGCCGGGCCCAGGTCGGATTCCTTGACCCAAAGGGACAGGCCGTCCAAGTCCACCTTGACCTGGCGCTTGCGTTCGTCCTTCTCCTGCACCGAGCCCTGACGATCCCAGGGGAGATAGCGGACGGTCAGACCGGAGCGCAGATCGTCCCAGCCGAGGGCTGGAGTCGCTGTCTCCGCGGCGAGGGTTCCGGTGTCCACCAGCCGTTCGCGCGCGTCGGAGAGCTTCTTCAAGGCCTGCTTGCGACCGAGCTTGCCGCTCTTCCACTCGTGCAGCACTGCCTGCGCCTGGGCCTTGATCTCATCCATGAGGCCGGAGCGTTCGCGGGCGAACTCGGCCTCCAGTGTGGCGCGCTTGCGGCGCAGCCGTTCCCGCTCATCGGCCAGGGACCGGAGTTCCTTGTCCCGGGCCACGGCCTGGGAGTTGAGCCGGTCCAGGACCGCCGTGGTGTCCGAGCCGTCCAGCAGAAGATACTGCGCCGCACGGTCCAGGATGGCGCCGGGCAGGCCGTGCTCCCTGGCCACCTCCAAAGCGATGCTCGCGCCGACCTGGTCGTAGGCCAGGCGGAACAGCGGCCGCTTGGTGTCCGGGTCGAAGAGCACACTGGCCGCGCGTACGCCCTCGGCGGCCAGCGCGTGCGCCTTGAGGGCCGGGAAATGGGTGGCCACCATCACGGTGGCGCGGCGTTCCAGCAAGCTGTCCAGTACCGCTTGAGCCAGCGCCGCGCCCTGGGTGGGGTCCGTGCCGGCGCCGAATTCGTCTAGAAGGAAGAGCGTTTCCGCGTCCACTTGGTCCCAGACCCGGGAGAGGTAGCGCACCTGGGCCGTGAAGGTGCTCACGTGATCTTCCAGACTCTGTTCGTCGCCCAGAACCACGAAGATGTCGCGCCAGACCGGGATGCTGCTGCCCACGCCCACGGGCACGGGCAGGCCGGAGAGTCCCATGAGCGCGATGAGCCCCAGGGTCTTCAGGCAGACGGTCTTGCCGCCCGCGTTGCCGCCGCTGATGACCAGGGCGTGCTGACCGGGCTGCAGCTTGATGTCCAGGGGGACGGCCCGGTCCCTGTCCAGAGCCAGGAGCGGATGACGGGCCTCCAGCAGGCGGGGCGGCAGATCCGGCTCGATGTCCAGGGTCCGGCCACCCAGGGCCAAGCCCAGGCCCACCTTGGCCAGAAGCACGTCCAGGCGCACCAGGGCCCGGTAACAGCCGATGACGGCGTCTCGCTCCTGGCGCACGATGCCGGTGAGGAATTCCAGAACCTTGCGTTCCTCGCGGCGCTCTTCCTGCTTCAGTTCCTGGAGTTGATTGTTCATCTCCACCAGGAACATGGGCTCGAAGTAGCAGGTTTCGCCGGTCTGCGAATAGTCGTGAATGATGCCCGGGAAGCGGCCCTTGAAATTCGCCTTGAGCGGCAGGACATAGCGGTCCGAGGAGATGGTCATGAACTCGTCCTGGAGAAAACGGGACAGATCCTCGCCCAGGATGAAGTCTTTGACCCTCTTGGTGCAGCGCTGGTGGATGGAGCGGATTTCGCCGCGCACGGCCAAGAGGCCGGGAGAGCTTTCGTCGCGCAGGCGGCCCTCGTCGTCCAGGCAGCGCCGGACGGCGGACCAGACCGTGGCGGGCCAGGGGGCTCGGGCCACGGCGTCGAGCAGTTCCTCCCATTCCCGTTCGCCGCAGGATTGCAGCGCTTCGCGGGCGGACTTGGCCTGCTCCAGGGTCTTCAGCAGGGCGAACAGATCGTCCTGATCCAGAATGGCCGTAGGACGTTCAAGGATGGCCGCCAGGCCGTCGAGGGGTTCGAAGGTATTCAGCCGGAAGCCGGTTTCGGCGCGCCAGGACATGGCCTGCTCCAGCAGGCGGTTCTGCAGGCGCACGGACATCTCATCGCCCAGGGGCGCGAGGGCGAGACAGGCGTTTTCCCCGGCCGTGGAAACCGCGTGGTCGGCGAGAACCCGCAGCACCTTGGGGAATTCCAGCAACTGAAAGGTTCTGGATTCCATGAATGTGTGTCGGTCAGGCCGAGAGCCGTCCACGGACCAGCGCGCTGGCTTTCTTGCCGTCCACTTGGCCCTTGTGGGCCTCCATGACGGCCTGCATCACACGGCCCATGTCCTTGAGGCCGGAGGCGCCCAAGGCGGCGATGGCCGTGTCCACGGCGGCGGCCAGTTCCTCGTCGGAGAGAGCCTTGGGGAGATAGTCGGCGAGCTGTTCAAGCTCGGCTGCTTCCTTTTCGGCCAGGTCCGGACGGTGACCCGCGTTGAACTGTTCGATGGATTCGCGGCGCTGCTTGACCTGTTTGGCGATGACGTCGAGTATCTCGCCGTCCTCCAGGGGGCGGCACAGTTCGACCTGACGGTTCTTGATGGCTGTCTTGAGCATTCTCAAGACAGCCACCTTGACCGATTCCTTGGCCTTGTAGGCGGCGACGAAGTCGCTTTCGATCCGTGCCTGGAGGCCCATTACATCATCTTCATTTTGCGGAGTTTTTTGACGAGCCGCTTCTTGGCGGCGGCCTTCTTCTTCTTGCGCTGAACGCTGGGCTTTTCATAGTGCTGACGCTTCTTCAGCTCGGAGAGGATGCCAGCCTTCTCGACCTGCTTCTTGAAACGACGCAGGGCCACATCGAAGTTATCGGAATCGTCGAGAACGATACCGGGCATGGGGACATCACCTCCTCGCGGCCGGCGTCAGGGTTGAAGAAAGACGCTCGGCAAATTTTGCAAAAGAGACAAATAGGCCTTTTCTTGCCTGAAGGCAAGAAAAAACCGCCTCCGAATGCTGGGAGGATGTCAGGCGAAGCGCATCATTTTCCGGTGTCCATAATGGGAGCCCGCCCGGAGATGTCCGGGCGGGCTTCAAACCAGAAAACGCTTTGCCGTCGAGAAAACCCTAGTGATGGTGGCTTGCGCCGCCGTCCCCGCAGGAATCCCACCAAGCTTTCAGGATGCAATACCCCATGCCGGCGGCGATGAAGCCCAGCACGATGTAGAGAACCCCGAAAAACACGGCATGGTCGGCCTGCCACCAGGGAAGGTCCATGGGCAGAGGGCTGTGAACGGTTTCACCGTGGAGCATGTCGGACTCCTACTTTACTTAACGGCGTCCTTGAGCAACTTGCCGGGGCGGAACTTCACGATCTTGGTGGCCGGGATCTTGATGGTGGCGCCGGTGCGGGGGTTGCGGCCCACGCGGGACTTGCGCTGCTCGACCAGGAAGGTGCCGAAGCCGGTGAGGGTCAGCTTCTTTTCCTTGACCAGGGTGCCTTCCACGGTCTCCAGGAAAGCGTTCAGGGCGCGCTCGGCGTTCGCCTTGGTCAGGTTGGCCTTCTCCGCGATTTTGACAACCAGCTCAGCCTTAGTCATCAGTCCTTCCTCCTCAATAGGTTTTCGACGATGATACTCTCGTCAAAGCGTGACCACTTTTCCGCCGGGAGCCTTGAAGTTCGCCGATTAACGCATGTTGTGCATGTACTGCAAACTTCGCGGGCTGTCTAGCGGGCTCCAATTCTAACATAAGGCCCAGCGATGCCCGAAATTGCTCACCTTCGCAATTTGCATCACCTGAAAACAAGATTTTCCACGCGAAGTCAAGCGAAAAAGTGATCCCCAAACCGCTCGGCCAGACCCAGAAAGTGGCGAGGAGACAAGTTTTCCGGCCTCAGGGTTCCGCTCAGGCCCTGTTCCGCGAACCATTGGCCAACGCCGTCTTCCCATTGTGATTTCAATATGTTGGCAAGCTGCTTGCGGCGTTTCTGAAAGCAGCCGTGGAGCAGCTTGGCCAGACGCTCGGCCAGGGCCGGATCGGGCCGCTTCGCCAACGGGGAAAAAAGCACCACGCCGGAGTCGACCTTGGGCCTGGGGCGGAAGACGGCCGGCCCTACCTTGAACAGGAGCGAGGTGGCGGCGAAGTTGCGCACCCAGGCCGTGAGTGCTCCGTAATCGCCAAAGCCGGGTTCGGCGGTCAGCCGCCGGGCCACCTCGTACTGGACCATGAAAACGGCTCGGCCATAGTTCCGGGCGCGGGAGACGAAGTCCCAGATGAGGGGCGACGCTATGTTGTAGGGCAGATTCCCTACTATTTTATAGAAGGGGGCGTCGAGGGATTCCCAGCGATGCTCCAAGGCGTCGCCTGCCAGGATCTCCAGGCTTGGCCAGCGATCCGGCAGGGTTCGGGCGAGCTCGCGGTCCTTTTCCAATGCTTGGAAGCGGGCGGGGCCGGCGGCGATGATCCATTCCGTAAGAGCCCCTCGCCCAGGGCCGATCTCCAGCACATGGTCTCCGGTGGCGATCTCCAGAGCGGCCACGATGCGCCGGGCGGTGTTGGGGTCTTGCAGGAAGTTCTGCCCCAGGCTTCTCTTGGCGAACGGCATGGGGTTTTCTAGCCCAGAGCGGATCAACTGGCAACGCGGTCCGGCACGTTGACAACGATTTCCGGTCCGCCGTACAACCCTCCATCCAGAGATGAGGAGGGATTGCATGGACCTGCGTGAACTGATTCGGGACATCCCCAATTATCCCAAGGAAGGCATCGTCTTTTTCGACATCACTCCCCTGCTGGGAGACGGCCGGGCGTTCAAGCAGTCCATTGAAGCCCTGGCCGAGCGCTTCGCGGACAAGGGCGCGACCAAAATCATGGCCGCGGAGGCGCGGGGTTTCATCTTCGGCGCGCCCCTCGCTTATCGCTTGGGCATCGGCTTCGTGCCTGTGCGCAAGCCCGGAAAATTGCCCTACAAAACCCGCTCCGTGACCTATGACCTGGAATACGGCACGGACACCCTCTGCATGCACGAGGACGCCGTGGCCCCGGGCGAACCGGTGCTGCTCATCGACGATCTGCTGGCCACCGGCGGCACCACCAACGGCATGCTCCGTCTGGCCCAGGGCGCGGGCGCCGACGTGGTCGGCATCGGCTACCTCGTGGAGCTCGGTTTCCTGGACGGCCCCAAGCAGCTTCTGGGGCACTATTACGAGTGTCTGCTCAAAATCTGACAACCACATCGGACCCCCCCATGCTCAAAATCGGCGTCATCGGCGGCAGCGGCCTGGACAGCGCGGACGTGCTTCAGGAAAGCCATGAAGAGCGCGCGCTCAAGGACATGCACGATATCGAGGTATCCACACCCTATGGCCCGCCCAGTTCGTCCCTGCGCGTGCTGCATCTCTTCGACAAGGAGGTGTATCTCCTGGCCCGCCACGGAAGGGAGCACACCATCCCGCCCGGCCAAGTGAATTACAGGGCCAACATTCAGGCCCTCAAGGACCGGGGCTGTGACTGTATTCTGGCGACCACGGCCGTGGGCTCCCTGCGGCGGCGCATCGAACGCGGCGACCTGGTGATCCTGGACCAGTTCATCGATTTCACCCGACGGCGGATCAACACCTTCCACGACCAGTTCCAGCCGCACAATCCGGTGCATACGCCCATGCCCGATCCCTTTCACGACGGTCTGCGGGAACAGTTCATCGCCGCGGGACGGAAGCTCGGCCTGAAACACCATGAGCGCGGCACCGTGGTGACCATCGAGGGACCACGCTTCTCCACCCGGGCCGAGTCGCACATGTTCCGGGCCTGGGGCGCGGATGTGATCAACATGAGCGTCGCGCCGGAGTGCGCCCTGGCCAACGAGGCCGGTCTACCCTACGCGGCCGTGGCCATGAGCACGGACTACGACTGCTGGAAGGAGGACGAAGCGCCCGTGACCTGGGAGCAGATCGTACGGATATTCACCGATAACGCCTTGAAGGTCACCAGCCTGCTCCTGGAGACCATCCGCAACTTGCGGATCTAGTCCCGCCGGCGCGACGGCATGCCGACTCCCCTCATTCCCTGCGACCTTCTCCTGCGCGCGTCCCGGATCGTGACCCAGGACGCGCGCAGGCGTGTTTTCGAGGACGCCTGTCTGGCCGTTCGGGACGGCCGCGTCCTGGACGTGGGCCCGTGGGAGGCCACGGCCTCGCGCCACGCAGCCACCGAGGTCCGGGACTTGGGCGCGGCACTGGTGTTGCCCGGCCTGATCAACGTCCACGCCCACGCCTCCATGACCCTCTTCCGGGGATTGGCCGACGATCTTCCGCTCATGGACTGGCTTTCCCGGCATATCTGGCCCTTGGAGGCCAAGCTGTCGCCGGAGCTGGTGCGCCTGGGCGCACAGGCGGCCTGCGCCGAAATGCTCGCCACAGGCGTCACCTGCTTCGCGGACGGCTACTTCCATGAACGGCAAGTATTGGCGGCGACACGGGAAGCGGGCATCCGCGTCGTTCTGGGCGAAGGCTTTTTCGGTTTTCCTTCTCCCATGTTTCCAACGGCCCGGCATTGCTGGGACGTGGTGGAGGGCCTGCGCGAAGCCACCCGGGACGATCCGTTCGCCCGGATCATGCTCATGCCCCACGCGACCTACACCACCACCTCGGAGAGTCTGCGCGAGAGCATGGCCCTGGCCGAATCCCTGGACTGCCCCTGGCACATCCACTGCGCCGAGTCTCCGGCCGAAACGTCCAGCTGTCTGGAGATGTTCGGTCTGCGGCCCGTGCCCTACCTGGACTCCCTGGGTTGCCTGCGGCCGCGCACCATCCTGGCCCATTGCGTGGACCTGAACGAGGAGGAGATCGCCCTGGTGGCCGCAAGGGGCGCCAAGGTGGCTCATTGCCCCAGCAGCAACATGAAGCTGGCCAATGGCGCGGCTCCGGTCCAGAGATTCCTGGACGCCGGGATCGTCGTGGGCCTGGGCACGGACGGCGCGGCCAGCAACAACTCCCTGAATCTCTTTACTGAGATGCGTCACGCGGCCCTGCTGCAGAAGCTGCTCCTCCTGGACCCCGGAGCCCTTCCGGCCCAGGCCGTACTGGATATGGCCACACGCCAGGGCTCGGCCTGCCTGGGCTGGCCCGGCATCGGCAACCTGGAGCCCGGCAGCCGGGCCGACCTGCTGGTTCTGGATCTTTCCTCCCCCAACCTCCAACCTCTGCACAACCCCGTATCCCAGGCGGTCTACGCGGCCCACGGCGGGGAGGTTCGGTTGGTCCTGGTGGACGGACGCGTGGTGTATCAGGACGGCAGACCGCTGGGCATCGACCTCCCGCTTTTGCGCCGAGAACTGGCCGGGGCCGTGCGGTGGATGCGTGAGCACCGGGCCTGAAGCCAGGGCTTGACAAAACAGGTTCCCGGCGCATATTCAGCTCGTTTCTTGGCGCTGATTCCAATTTTTCGACAACCCCGCTGTCGGCCCATTCGGCGCGCGGCGTGAGGCAAGGAGGAGCATCCATGGCCAACGGCAACGTGAAAGCCGTCTCGTTCGAGGGCGCGGTGAAGACCCCCGAGGGGCTGTCCTTCAAGGGCGTCATCATGCAGCCCGTCATCGACAAGTGCGAAGGCTGCGCGCGCATTGTGGCCTTCGAGGACCAGAACTACTGCCCCAGCTACCCCCAGCCTGCCCGCAAGTGGGCCCTGGGTGTCTGCAACTTCGCCACCCATGCGAAGACCCAGACCGGGACGCAGGGCAAAAGCAAGGTCAACCCCCTCAAGGCGTCCAAGCGCTCCGTCAAGGGTCGTTAAGACCGGATTTCGGCTCAAGGGGCGGGGGCGACCTCGCCCCTTTTTTTCATTGATCCTGCCGGGCCGCGCCCGAACCTGTCCGGCCGCGACGCCCAATGGAGCGGAGCATGCAGGACCTCTTCGCCTTCATCGACGGCCAGACCGACTACGTGGTGGACATCCAGCGCAGGCTCACGGCCATTCCGGCGGTGGGCCCCAAGAACGGCGGCGAGGGCGAGGGGGCGAAAGCCGACTTCCTGCGCGGGCATCTGCGCTCCCTCGGCTTCGAGAATATTCGCGATTATCCGGCCCCGGACCCCTCCGTCCCCAGAGGCGAGCGTCCCAACCTTGCCGCCGTCATTCCCGGCGAAGACCGTTCACGGACCATGTGGGTCATCTCCCACCTGGACATCGTGCCACCGGGCGACCTGTCCCTTTGGCACTCCGACCCCTACGACATGGTGCGCAAGGGTGACCTCCTCATCGGTCGGGGCGTGGACGACAACCAGCAGGGGCTTGTCTCCTCGCTTCTGGTGGCCCGCCATTTCCTGGAGAACAAGGTCCAGCCGCCCATGAACTACGGCCTGCTTTTCGTCTCCGACGAGGAGACGGGCAGCGTCTTTGGTCTGGATTACGTGCTCCGTGAACACGGCGACATCTTCGGCAAGGACGACCTGTTTCTCATCCCCGATTTCGGCCAGCCGGATTCGGCCCTCATCGAAGTGGCCGAGAAGAGCATGTTCTGGCTCAAGATCACGGTTACCGGCCGCCAGTGCCATGCCTCCACGCCCGAAAAGGGCCGCAATTCCCTGGTGGCGTCCGCCGATCTGATCCTCAGGATCAGGGGACTGTATGCCGAGTTCTCGGACCACGACGAACTGTTCGATCCGCCGCTGTCCACCTTCGAGCCCACGAAAAAGGAAGCCAACGTGGGCAACATCAATACCCTGCCTGGACGGGATGTGTTCTACGTGGACATGCGCGTGTTGCCCCATTACTCCTTGGACGCCGTCCTGAACCGCATCCAGGAGCTGGGACGCGAGGTGGAGGCAGTTCATGACGTGAGCGTGGCCTACGAGACCGTGCAGCGCGAACAGGCAGCTCCCGCCACTCCCGAGGACGCGGAGATCGTCCGACGCACCGTGGCTGCCGTGCGCCGGATCTACGGCGGCGACCCCAAGGCGGTCGGCGTGGGCGGCGGCACCGTGGCCGCGTTCCTGCGCCGCAGGGGCTATCAGGCCGTGGTCTGGGCCACGCTCATGCACTACGCCCACCAGCCCAACGAGCTGTCCAGCATCGCCAACACCCTCGGTGACGCCAAGGTCATGGGCGCCGTGCTCCTGGGCTGACGCGGGGATATCGTGGTCCGCACTCCGCCGCCGCAACGCTTCGATCTCGTGGTGGTCGGCGCCGGGCACGCCGGATGCGAGGCCGCCATGGCCGCATCCCGCCTGGGCCTGTCCACTCTGCTCCTGAGCATCAACGTCGAGCGCATCGGTCATCTGTCCTGCAATCCGGCCATCGGCGGTCTGGCCAAAGGCCACATGGTCCGAGAAATCGACGCCCTGGGCGGCAGCATGGGCCTGTGGGCCGACGCGGCGGGCATCCAGTTCCGCACATTGAACACGCGCAAAGGCCCTGCCGTGCGCGCCACGCGCGCCCAGATCGACCGCGACGCCTATCTGCGCGTGGTCCGGCGAGACATCTTCGCCCAAGAGAATCTCTGGGTTCGCCAGGACATGGCCGTGGCCGTGTTGCGCGAGGACGGCCGCGCCTCCGGCGTTCGCACCGCGCTGGGAGAGAGCTTTCCCGCCCGAGCCGTGCTCCTGACCACCGGCACCTTTCTTTCCGGCCTGATCCATATCGGCCTGACCCACTTCAGCGGGGGGCGGCTCGGCGATCCCGCCTCCCGCGACCTCTCCGCCAGCCTGGGCGAAATGGGACTTGCCCTGGGACGCTTGAAGACCGGGACAACGCCGCGTTTGCTCAAGAAGAGCATTAACTTTTCTGGGCTGGAGTCCCAACCCGGCGACGTCCCGCCTCCGGGCTTCAGCTTCCACGGCGAACCGCCGGCCCTGCCCCAAGTTCCCTGTCATATCACCTACACCAACGCGGCCACGCATGAGGCCATCCGCGCGGGTTTGGACCGTTCTCCCCTGTTCACCGGAATCATCCAGGGCACCGGCGCCCGCTACTGCCCCTCCATCGAAGACAAGGTGGCCCGGTTTCCGGACAAGGACCGGCATCAGGTCTTCCTGGAGCCCGAAGGATTGGACAGCCCGGAGATCTATCCCAACGGCATTCCGACCAGTCTGCCCCTGGACGTGCAGAAGGCGATGATTCGCACCATCCCGGGCTTGGAGCAGGCCCAGATCGTGCGGCCGGGCTACGCCATCGAGTACGACTTCGCGCCGCCCACCCAGCTCTGGCCCACCCTGGAGACCAAGGTGCTGCCCGGGCTCTACCTGGCCGGACAGATCAACGGCACCTCGGGCTACGAAGAGGCCGCCGCCCAGGGGCTTTGGGCCGCCCTGAACGCGGTCGCCGCCCTGCGCGGGACGCCGCCGTTCCTGCCGCGTCGGGACCAGGCCTACATGGCCGTGCTGGTGGACGACCTGGTCACCAAAGGCACGGCCGAACCTTACCGCATGTTCACCTCCCGGGCCGAGTACCGACTGCTTCTGCGCGAAGGCAACGCGGATCTGCGGCTGACGCCCCTGGGCCGTGCATGCGGGCTGGTGGGCGATCGCCAGTGGCGCCTTTTTTCCGACAAGCGCTCCGCGCTGGACGCCGCGCTGAAGGCGTTGAACGAAGTGGTCGTGCGGCCGGACGCCGCCACCCGCGACCGTCTCGCCGCCATCGGCGCGGCGGCTCCGGGTAAGGCCGTATCCCTGGCCCAGATTCTGCGCCAACCCCAGGTGCGCATCCGGGATCTGGCGATCTTCTGGGAGCCCCTGGCCACGCTTGACGAGTCCGTGCTCCTGGAAGCCGAAACCCAGGTGCGCTACGAGGGCTACCTGGATCGTCAGGCCCAACTGGCCGAGCACCACCGAAACATGGAAGAGACGGCTCTGCCGCCGGACGTGGACTTCAGCGGAATCGCGGGCCTGACCCGCGAGGTCGTGGAGAAGCTCTCCCGCCTGCGGCCCCGGACCTTGGGCCAGGCCGGGCGCATTTCGGGGGTCACTCCGGCTGCTTTGGCCTGCCTGGAAATCCATCTGCGTAAGATCGGACGCCGCTGATCCAGCGTACGGCACTCTTTCCCTTCCCGGGGAAAGACGTTATCACCGATAAAAACGAACCCCGCACGGGACCGTCATGACGCATATCCTGCAATTCCTGGTCGCTCAGGCCCCGGGCCTGGAAGAGCCCACCCTGGACCGCCATTTCGTTCAGCGGATCGGGGAGTCCTTCGGCGGAGGCGGCGCGGTGACACCCGCCCTGCTGGTCATCGCGGCCGGAGTGTTGGTGTTCTGCGCCCTGCTCATCATCCTGGTCCGTATGCGTCGGAAGATTCAGGCGGGACGGGAGCGGCAGGAGCCGCCCATCGGTTGGCTCATGGACCGGCCCTCGATCATGGAGGTCATGGAAAACGCCTTGATGCACCGCTCCAAGGTCGAGTTGAGCTTTCACCAGCAGGACGAACGCCGTCGCGCCGTGGCTTGCGCCCTGCTCGAGGTGAGCCCTGAGTCCATGCTCCTGGAACTGCCCGCTGGAATCCAGCCCGGAGCCTCCTGGGTAGGGCGCCAAATAGATGGCTTCTTTCAGATCGGCAAGGGGCCGGCTACCCAGAGCCGCAAGATATTCTACCATTTCACTTCCGAGATCGCCGCCGTGCCGAGGGCCCGCAAGCAGGCCGCCGTGCTTTCCGTGGCCATCCCGGACAAGATCGTGCTTTCCCAGAAAAGGGCCTTCCTGCGCATGGCGCCGCCTTCCTCGGCCATCCCGGTCTTCGAGATCCTGCCGCACGACGACGCCACCTTGGCGCACTGCCTGTCCTGGTTCCTGCCCCCCCCGGAGGAGGACGGCAAGCAGCCCTCCCCCCCTCCGCGCCTCCCTTCGCTCGGTCGCTTCGCCATCAAGGACATCTCCGGCGGCGGGGCCCGAGTGGAAGCCCGGATCGCGGACAAGGAATCCTTGCAACGGCTGAACCTCGTGGCCGGAACATCTTGTTACGTGGCCCTTGAACTGCTGGCCGAGCGCCCCCGGCGCTACGTGCTGGCCGCCACGGTGCGTCGCGTGTTTCGCGACACCGGCGGTGTGCAGGAACTCGGGCTGGAGTTCACCTCCCGGCTCAAGGGCCGGGACCAGGGCACGGGACTGCCCTCCTGGAAGGCGCTCAAGGGCAAAGGGGAGGAGAGCATCGAATCCTGGGTGGTGAAGAAATACCTTGAGGTCTACCGGGAGAAGGGCGTGGAGCCCACGGCCTGAAGCCGCTGTTGACAGATCGTCCGGCTCCATTTAATTCCCAAGCCTACGTGAATACGTAAAAAACAGCGGGGAATTCCCCCGGCCGCGAGACGGCAAGGAGAGATGTCTTGGACGAGGGCTCAGAGGGCCGACTATTGTCCCGCATCATCAGCCTCTTCCGCAACAAATCCATCGGGCACGACCTGGAAGAGCACATCCTGGACGCCAAGGACGAAGGCGCCATCCCCCCCGAGGAAGGATCCATGCTCTTGAACGTCCTGGACCTGGGCAAGACCCTGGTGGAGGACATCATGGTTCCGCGCATCGACATCGCCTGCGCGGAGGTGGACGCCGAACTGGAGGAGGTCGCCAACCTGATAATGGAATGTGGGCATTCCCGCATTCCATTGTATGAGGACTCCAAGGACCGCATGGTTGGCATCGTCCACGCCAAGGATCTGCTCAAGCCTTTGCTGGCTCCCGCGCCGGAAGGCGGTGGGAAACGGATTCCCCTGCGGGGGATCATGCGTCCTGTCTTCTTCGTCAACGCCAACGCCAGTGTGCGCAGCCTGCTGCGCCAGTTTCAGAGCGAACGCATGCACCTGGGCATCGTCCAGGACGAATACGGCGGAACGGCCGGTCTGGTGACCATGGAGGACGTGTTGGAGGAGATCGTCGGCGACATCGAGGACGAGTACGACACGTTGCAGCCCGACGAGATCGAGCATCGCGAGGATGGGACCATGCTCTGCTCCGGCCGCGCGCTGCTGGAGGACGTCAACGAGACGCTGGGTCTCTCCCTGGAGTCCGAGGAGGTGGAGACCATCGGCGGCTATCTTTCCCAGATGGCCGGCGACATCCCTCACGACGGACAGACCTTTGATCTCGGCCCCTGGCGGTTCGTGGTCCAGGACGCCGACGCCAAACATATCCGCATGATCCGCATCGAACCGCTGGCGGGGGACCGCTAAAGGAAAGCCGCGGCAGTGCCAGTGTTCATCCTCCTCTGCGCCCTGGGGGCCTGGTCGGGTTTCGCCAACCCTTATTTTCAGCTGCCTCCGGCGGTGTTGCTGCTGCCGTTCGGGCTGGCCGGCGTCGGTCTGCTGGCCGAAACGCCGCGCCGGGCCATGAAGATGGGCTGGTTGGCCGGAACATCGGCCGCCGTCGGATGCCTCTACTGGATTTACATTCCGGTGCAGCACTACGGTAATCTGCCGTGGTATCTGGCCCTGCCGTGCCCTGCCCTGCTGGCCTCGGCCCTGGGAGTCTACTACGGCCTGTTCGCTCTTTTCATGCAGCGCGCCGTCCGTCGCCTGTCCGGATTCACCACGGTGCTGGCGGCCGGTTTTCTTTGGGCGGCCATGGAATGGTGCGTCGGCCACCTGCTCACGGGCTTTCCTTGGCTGACTCTCTCCGCGGCCTTCAGCCCCTGGCCCTGGGCCGTACAGGGGGCATCGCTCATCGGTGCGTATGGCCTTTCCGGGGTCTTGGCGGCGGTGTCCGTGGGGCTCCTGCTGGCGCCCTCCTCGCGGCCGGCCCCGGCCCTGGCCGTTTTGCTGGCCGCTGGGATCGCGGTCTTCGGCTGGCGGGTGTTGGAGAGCGCGGCTCCCGGGGGCGTCTCGGCCACGGTGGGTCTGGTCCAGGGCAACATCGACCAGAGCTTGAAGTGGGATCCGGAATACCAGATCGCCACCATGGAGCGCTACGCCGGACTTTCCACTCAGGCCATCGCGACCGCCCAGCCGGACCTGCTTGTTTGGCCCGAGACGGCGCTGCCGTTCTATTTTCAGGAGCCGAGCCCCTTGCACAACCGGGTCGTCTCCTTCGTCAGAACGAACAAGACGCCCCTCTTGGCCGGAGCGCCGGCATACATTCCAGCCACCCCGCCGACCAAACCCGAGCTGTTCAACCGGGCCTACCTCCTGGGGCCGGACGGCGCGGTGGTCGGATTCTACGACAAGGAACACCTCGTGCCCTTCGGGGAGTATGTGCCCCTGGGGGAATGGCTGCCCCTGGGAAAGCTGGTGGAGAGCGTGGGCGACTTCTCCTCGGGCCGCAACCAGCGCGCGCCCTCCATAGGCGACATTGCCCTGGGGGTTCTGGTCTGCTATGAAGGAATCTTTCCCGAGCTGGCTCAGAAGCGCGTGGAGGAAGGGGCCACCTTGCTGGTGAACATCAGCAATGACGCTTGGTTCGGTGATTCCTCGGCCCCCTGGCAGCACCTTCAGCTCAGTCTGCTGCGGGCCGTGGAACAGGGGCGCTGGCTGGCGCGGGCCACCAATACGGGGATATCCCTGCTGGCCGATCCCCAGGGCCGGATAACGGCGCGAAGCGGCCTGTTCACCGAAGACGCGGTTACGGGCCAAGTCCGGCTGGAAACCGGTTCGACCTTCTTCCACCAGACCTTCCACATCCAGGCCTGGGTTCTGCTCGGCGTGGCGGCGTCAGCCGTCCTGACCGTCCTGGTCCGGCCGCTCAAGGCCGCACCGCGCCGAAAACTTCGAGTCTGACAAGGAATCGGACAACCATGCTGCAATATCCCGAGTTGAAGTCCCAGGGAACCGATCTGTTGTCCCAGTTCGCCAGTCTTTGGGGGCGGCTTTGACTACCAGGACGTGAAGGAACGCCTCGCCGAGATCGAGTCCGAACTTGCTCGTCCCGGAGCCTGGGACAGACCGGAAAAGTTGACCCCTGTGCTGCGTGAGAAGCGTACCCTCGAGGCGCGTCTGGAAATGTATGACGCCCTGGACGCGGCCCGCCGCGACGCCGAGGAATGGCTGGAAATGGCCCGCGAGGACCAGAGCACGGAAATTCTCGAAGCCCTCGACGAGCAATTGAACCTGCTTTCCCGGCGGCTCCAGGGCACGGAGCTGGCCACCCTGCTCTCCGGCCCGGAAGACAAGACCCCGGCCATCATGGAAATCCATTCCGGGGCCGGCGGCGTGGAGTCTCAGGACTGGGCTGAAATGCTCCTGCGTATGTACACCCGCTGGGCCGAGGCGCGGGGTTTCACGGTAGCGGTCATGGACCACCTGCCCGGCGAGGAAGCCGGCATCAAGAGTGTGACCCTGACCATCGAGGGCCTCTACGCCTACGGTCTGCTCAAGGGCGAGACCGGCATCCACCGGCTCATCCGCATCTCGCCCTTTGACGCCTCGGGACGACGGCACACCTCTTTCGCCTCGGTGGCCGTCTTCCCGGACATCGAGCAGGACATCGAGATCGACATCCGCGAGGAGGATCTGCGCATCGACGTGTTCCGCGCCAGCGGGCCCGGCGGCCAGCATGTGAACCGCACCAACTCGGCCATCCGCATCACCCACCTGCCAACGAACATCGTGGTCCAGTGCCAGAACGAAAAATCGCAGGTGAAGAACAAGGCCACGGCCATGAAAGTCCTCAAGGCCAGACTCTACGAACGTGAGCTGCAGAAGATCGAGGAGGCCAAGCGTGCCGATCACGCCACCAAGGACGCCATCGGCTTCGGCAGCCAGATACGCACCTACACCCTGCAACCATACCGTCTGGTCAAGGATCACCGTTCGGACACGGAAACCGCCAATGTGGACGCAGTGTTGGACGGTGACCTGGACGACCTGATCCGCGGCCAACTGCTCCATGCCCATGCCGGAAAAAAAGCCTGATCCCGCCGCCGGGACCGCACTTCTCGCCGATATAGCGGCCTTGCAACAGGCCCTTTGCGGCCAGTACTCGGAGGCCTGCTCCGGACGGAACGGATCACCCACGCTGGGCGTCTTCCGTCTGTTTCCGGGCGTGGACCTTTCGCTCTGGTCCCGGTTGTCCCGGGAGCACGGACTGAGTCATTGGCTGACCCTGCCCCTGGACGAGCAGGCGTATCCCCATCTGGCTTTGTACCAGGATGCCCTGGAACGCCTGACCTACCAAACCGACCATGACCCGCTCACCAGTCTGGCCAACCGCCGTTCCTTCGAGCGGACCCTGGATCTGGAGATTGAGCGCGCCCGGCGCTCCCGCGTGCCGGTAAGCCTCGCCCTTCTGGACCTGGACGACTTCAAGACCGTCAACGACACCCACGGCCATCCGGCCGGGGACTTGGTGCTCCGCCGTCTGGCCGAGGTGCTGGAGCAAGGCAAGCGCCGCTACGACTTGGCCGCGCGCATCGGCGGCGAGGAATTCGCCCTGGTGCTCTCCGGGGTGGGCTTGGTGAAATCCGCCGAAATCCTGGAGCGGATACTGGAATCCTTTTCCACCGTGCGCTTCGAGGGTTCCGGAGGAGAATCGTTCTCAGTCACCTTCTCCGTGGGCATCGCCTCCTACCGGGGCAATGTGGAGCTGGCCGTGCCCGAGCTGGTCAGCTTGGCCGACGAGGCCCTGTACCGGGCCAAGGGGTTGGGCAAGAACCGCGTGACGGTGGCTCCTCTGCCCGACGTGGACAAGGTCGCCAACGAGGCCACGCTGGTTCACGCCAATGAAAAGAAATTCCTCTTCGGCAAATGAGGCACGAGATGACGAACGTCAACCGGACCTTGTCCCTGGCCGTGCTTTCCGGGAAGGGCGGCGTGGGCAAGACCAATCTGGCCTTGAACGTGGGCTATGCCCTCCACGGCGCCGGTCACAGTCTGCTGCTCATGGATTGTGACCTCGGGCTGGCCAATCTGGACGTGCTCCTGGGTATCTCGCCCGAACGGAACCTCCAGGACCTCTTGCGCGACGGTGTGCGTCCCCGCGACGTGGTGGTGGCCCTGGAGCAGAACGGCCTGGACGTCCTGCCTGCGGCAAGCGGCGTGCCCGAACTGGTGGAAATGGACGAGGACATGCAAGGCTTGCTGTTCCAGAAGGTCGCTGACCTTGTGGGACGCTACCAGTTCCTTCTGCTCGACCTGGGCGCGGGCATCAACCGCACGGTTTTGTCTTTCGCCCAGACCGCCCGGCACCGCCTCGTGGTGGTCACCCCTGAACCTACATCGCTCACGGACAGTTACGCGGTGATCAAGGTGCTGGCCACCCAGCACGGGGTGCGCGACTTCTGGGTGGTGGTCAACCAGGCCGCCGACGCCCGCGAGGCCCGCGAAACCTTCAAGCGTCTCTCCATGGCCTGCAAAAATTTCTTGGACCTGGATCTGACCGACCTGGGTTTCGTGCGTCAGGATCCCACCCTGACCGAGGCCGTCCGGAACCAGACCCCATTGCTGAAGTTCGCGCCCAAGTCCGACGCGGCTCGGGACATCATTTCCCTGGCGGTCAAAGTTGAACGATTTCGATCTGATAATCTTGACGCCTTGGCCGAAGGCGATATTTTAGGACGATTGCCGAGGCCCAAGGTGGATTAATGCCTTGACGAAAACCTGTATTTTTCGGCATAGATATCGGCATAAGCGGTCCAAATGCGGTGGCAACCGCTGGGGAACGGTGACGGAACCCTTTTTTCGCCGCCAAAGTCATTGGGGGACGCCATGAACAAGAGTGAGCTGATCAAGGCTTTGTCCGAGAAGAAAAAGCTGCACGTCGAGGAATCCACCAAGATCGTCACGGCCTTCGTGGACGCGGTCAAGGAGGCTCTGGTGCGTGGAGACCGGGTGGAAATCCGGGGCTTCGGCAGCTTCAAAATCAAATCGTACAGCGGCTATACCGGTCGCAATCCCAAGACCGGCGCCGTGGTCAAGGTCCAGCCCAAGAAGCTTCCCTTCTTCCGCCCCGGCAAGGAACTCAAGGAATTCATCAACAATTAGGCGTATGATGAAACATTTCTTCGCGACCGTGGCGATCCTGACCGCCTTGCTTTTGGGCGCGGATCGCTCCTGGTCGGCCGAGCCTTTGTTGTCGATCATCTTCTCAGCCAACTCCGAAGGTGCTGTACGGCCCTGCCCTGTTTGCGGCGGCCGAATCATAGGCGGGCTTTCCCGGCGCGCGACCTACATCCAACAGTCTCGCCAGAGTGCGGGCAAGACCGTGCCTGTCTTCGCGGTTTCCGGCGGCTTCGAGTTCCTGCCGGAGAGCGGCAAGCAGCCGGACCAAGCCAAGTTGCAGGCCCTGGCCAAGGCCTATGGGATGATCAACTTCGACCTCGGACTGCTGACCCCGGGTGAAGCCGGCGCTATGCGCAAGGCGGGCGTCAACTTGCCCGGCCAATGGATCACGGCCGAAGCCGTGACCCAGACACAGCTGCCGTTGCCCGGTGGCGGAGCCGTCGGGTTCGTACTCTTTCCGCCCCTGACGCCCACGGAGAAGGAAGCGCCGAAGGATCTCATCGCCCAGATATCCAAGGCGGTCGAAACCCAGCGCAAAAAAAGCAATATCGTGGTGGGCTTGAGCCCCTGGGGCTATTTTGTGGAGCTGCTCTATCTGCGGAGCAATGACGCCGTGCTCCCGGACGTCCTCCTTGGTTCCGGCCCCGGCCCCGGCTTCAAGGGCATGGTCGCGGGCGAAGGGCGTGCCTACTGGATGCGCGCCTACAGCCTGGGCAAGGCCCTGAATCGCCTGGAAGTTCTTGCTTGGCCCAAGCGTGAAGCCGGATTCCGCTGGAGCGACGACATGGACATCCGCTCATTGAATGTGGGGTTGACGGACCAGTTCAAGGAAGATCCGGCCATAGCCGTCCTGTTCGAGGGAATGGAGACGGACTGATAAACCGGCGGCCAGAGGCGCCGCCGAGGGAGGAAGCATGAAGATTCGTGGGGCGTTCACCGCGCTCGTCACCCCCTTCAAGGGGGGGCAGGTGGACGAGGAAGCCTACCGGCGGCATGTGGAGTGGCAGATCGAACAAGGCATCGACGGCCTTGTGCCCTGCGGCACCACGGGCGAAGCCGCGACAATGGACCACGAGGAACAGGGCCGGGTCATCCGCATGTGCGTGGACCAGGTCAAGGGACGGGTGCCGGTCATCGCCGGAGCCGGTTCCAACAGCACCCGCGAGGCCATCGAGCTGACCCGACTGGCCAAGGAAGCCGGGGCCGACGCCACGCTCCAGATCACTCCCTACTACAACAAACCCACCCCCGACGGGCTGGTGGGACATTTTCAGGCCATCGCCAAGGCCGTTCCCTTGCCCATGATCATCTACAACGTTCCCGGACGTACCGGCCTGAACCTCGCGCCCAAGACCCTGGCCCGTATCGCCCGGGAAGTGCCCGAGGCCATCGGCGTCAAGGAGGCCACCGGAGATCTCAAGCAGTGCACCGAGGTCGTGGAGCTCTGCGGGCCGGACTTTCTGCTGCTTTCCGGCGACGACTTCACGGTCCTGCCCCTGCTGGCCGTGGGCGGCGTGGGCGTCATATCCGTGGTTTCCAATCTCATTCCGGCCAAGATGCATGAACTCTGCGCCGCCTATTTCGCCGGAGATCAGGTCCGGGCCAAGGCTCTGAACATCGAAATCCAGGCCCTTTCCCGCGCCATGTTCATGGAGACCAATCCCATCCCCGTCAAAACCTCCCTGGTTTATATGGAGCGGTGTCAGCCTGGATTCCGCCTGCCTCTGGCTCCGCTGGAGGAGAAACATGTCGAACCGCTCAAGACGGTGCTCAAGGCCTACGGTTTGATCCAGTAGCGATCGAAGCCGAACCAACGAAAAAGGCCGCCGGATTGTTCAGGCGGCCTTTTTCGTGCGAAAAAAAAGGCGGGGCCGAAGCCCCGCCTCGCGGATCAAAGCGGATTTAGGCGAAGGCCTTCTCGAAGGGAGGCACGACCTGCTTCTTGCGGCTCATGACCTTGTCCAACCAGACGCTCTTGGCGTCGGGCTTCACGCCGAAGGCCTTCTCGATGACGGAGGCGTCATCGGAGACGTAGAGCATCTTGGAGCCTTCCTTCATGATGTCGGTGAGGAGCAGGAACACGCTGTGACGGCCGCCGTCCTCGCCCTTGACCTTCTGGATCTCGGCGTAGAGAGCTTCCTCGTAGGGGGCCAGGATGCCCAGATCCACCACTTCCAGCTGGCCGATGCCGACCTTCTTGCCGCTCATGTTGAAGTCCTTGTAGTCGCGGAAGACCAAGTCCCGCATGGGGGTGCCTTCCACGGCGGACTTCACTTTGAACATCTCCATGCCCAGGGCCATGACGTCGGCCACGCCCGCGAGTTTGGCCAGCTTCTCGACGGCCTTCTTGTCCTTCTCGGTGCAGGTCGGGGACTTGAACATGACGGTGTCGGACAGGATGGCGCAGAGCATGATTCCGGCGATGGGCTTGGGAACGGCCACGCCGAAGTAGTCGTACATGGCGGCGACCACGGTGCAGGAGCAGCCCACGGGCCAGACCCACATTTCAAGCGGGTTGGAGGTGGTCACGTCGCCCAATTTGTGGTGGTCGACCACGTACTGGACTTCAGCCTTGTCGAAGTCGGCGGGCAACTGAGCCTTGTCGGTGGTGTCCACCAGGGCGATCTTTTTGCCGGCGGCCTCGGTCAACAGCTCGGGGGCCTTCACGCCGAACTTGTTCAGCACGAACTCGGACTCGGGCGGGCAGGCGCCCTGCGCGGCGGCGATGAACTCTCCGCCATAGGCCTTGGCGGCCAGGTCGGCGAAAGCGATGGAAGCGGCGATGGTGTCGGTGTCGGGATTCTTGTGACCGATAACGTAAATAGCCATGACATCCTCCTCGATAGTGTCCTGTTTTTTCAATACCCCGCGTGGGATACCAAGGGCCAGACAAAGCTCGTTCGATTTATCACAAAGTTCGCACACCGACAAGTCAGAAAATCCCGGCGAAGGAGAAAAGTATGACCAGAACCGCCCCGGCGGCGAACAGGGCCTGGGCCTTGCGTAATCGCAGGGAGAGCACCCCGCCAAGTCCGGCGGCCAGGAACAACGGGGTCCAGCTCAGCCGTGACGTGGCCAGTTGCGGCCCGAAGCGCAGCAGGCAAAGGTCCGTGAGCACGGCCAAGGCCAGGATGCTGGAAAAGAAGAACAGCCAGGAAAAAAGCGCTGACGTGCGCAACGCCCGAAGAACCAGCCGGGGAGGCAGGTCCGGGTCGGCGGAATGCCGGGCCCACTGGAGAATGGCGCTATAGCTCCGGTTCTGCCATTCGCGCAGCGCGCCTTCCAGGCGGGCGCCCAGCCAGGAAAGCGGCATGGTCAAGACGAGCGGCACGGCGATCTGGGCTGGATGGGTCAGACCGAAATGCGTGACAAGCGCCAGGGCGGCTGTGGTCGAGGCGGCAAGATGCGGGGGAATGTATGTTCCGGCCGGAATGGCGTCGAGCCAGAAAAGTTCATAGAAGACGGCAACGGCCAGGGAGGTGCTCCAGTCACCTCCAAAGAGGCTCCAGAGAAAACCGATGGCCAGGGGGCGTTCAACGAGCCCCAGGTTCAAGCTGGAGCGACAGAGCCCGAGGAGGACAAAAAAAAACCGACCGCGCTGAACCAGGCGAGGCTGCCGAGAGTGAAGTCCATCATTTGAACCTCGCTTGCACGGGGTCGTTGGGAACGCAGCGGAAGTCCAGGCTTACCCCATGTTGGGAAAAAAAGCGCAAGCAGGACTCGTCGTCGGTGGAGAGGGCCACGCTGGGCGATATTTGGCGCCGACCCGGCTTGTAGTGGATGTTGCCGACATTGAGGCTCTCGAACTGGAATCCGCGCTCGAAGGCCCGACGGGCGTCGGCGCAGGATGAGAAGAGCACCAGCGCGGCGAGGGGGTGGCCGGACATGGCCTGGACCAGAGCCAACTGGGTGCGTTCCACATGCACAAAAAGGCTGGTGGTGTTTTGGGGGATGGCCAGGGACATGATTTCCTGCTGGATGCTGTCGCCGGCCACTTCGTCATTGGCCACGATGATCGTGGAGGCTCCGGTATAAGGGAGCCACGCTTCAATGACCTGGCCGTGAATCAGCCGGTTGTCGATGCGCACCCAGAGGGATTCCAAGGACATGTCTAGCCTTCCGCGCGGTTGCGGCGCAGGATCTCCCCGGCCACGACGATGCCCTGCTGCCCGGCCTTCTTTGCCTGCGCCGAGAGTTCCGCCAGGGGTTGGTTCCGGCTTTGGAGCACCTTGAGGAGCATGGGCAGGTTCACGCCGGTGATGACTTCCAGTGCCGCCGACTTGCACAGGGACAGAGACAGGGTGGTGGGCGTACCGCCGAAGAGATCGGTCATGACCAACACGCCGGCGCCTTGATCCGTGGCCGACACGGCGGCTTTGATGCCCTCCACCAGTTCTTCCATGCCCGCCGAGGCGGCCATGCTCACGGCTCGGCACCCTTCCTGGGGGCCGAGGACCAGAGAGGCCGCCTCCAACAGGGTCTCACCGAAGTTGCCGTGGGTGACCAGCACCACTCCGATGTGCTTTTCCTCAATCCGCTCGTTGTTGGCCATGTCGCTCAACCCAGTTCAAGGTGTCGATGTTCCAGGGTCACGGCGTATCCGGTGCGCCGAAGTGCTTCGCAGACCAGTTCGGCTACCGCCACAGAGCGATGGCGGCCGCCGGTGCAGCCCAGGGCAAGGGTCACGCGATAGCGTCCCTCGGCCAGGTACAAGGGCAGGAGATAGGAGAGAAAGTCCAAGAACTTACTCCGGAACGTCGCCCCAGGGTCATTGGCCAGAACGTAGTCCGCGATGATTGTGTCCTTGCCGGACAGGGGCCGGAGGTTCTCGTCGAAATAGGGGTTGGGCAAAAAACGCAGATCGAAAAGCAGATCCGATTCGATGGGGACGCCGTACTTGAAGCCGAAGGAGATGATGTGGACCCGCAGCACACCCACTTCCTGCTCCAGCGAGGTCCACTTCTCCTGCAGGGTCCGGCGAAGGTCGTGAATGGAATAATTGGTGGTGTCGATCACCAGGTCGGCCCGCTTGCGCAGAGGGTCCAGGAGCACCTTCTCAGTCTCCAAGGCCTGCTCCAGGCCGAGGCTCCGGCTTTCCAGGGGATGCGGTCGGCGGGTGGTGGCGTAGCGTCGCACCAGTTCGGACAGCCTGGCCTCCAGAAAGACGATGTGCGTCCGGACGCCCTGTTTCTTCAATTCTCCGAAAGCCTTGCGCCACTCCTCGGGAAAGTCCATCTGGCGCAGATCCAGTCCCAGCACCAGACCCCGGTGCTTGCTGTCCTGCTCACGGAAGAGACTCACCAGCTTGGGCGTCAGGCTTGCGGGCAGGCCGTCGACGACGAAGAAGCCCAGATCCTCGAAGACCTTGAGGGCCGTGCTCTTGCCCGAGCCCGAGAGACCCGAGACCACGATGACCGAGAAGCTTCGGGTATCCCCCACCAGCGCCTCACCTGTCGTTCAGCAGGTCCCAGAGGGCCTGGCTGTTCGGAGCGGAGATGAAGCTCCGCCGGAAGGAGTCGTCCTTGAGCAGTCGAGAAATGTGGGCCAGGATGCGCAGATGCAGACCGGCCACCTGCTCGGGCGCCAGCACGAGAAAGAAGATGTGGCAGGGCTTGAAGTCCAGGGAATCGAATTCGACGCCCTGGATGCTCCGCCCCGCCACAACCACGATCTGGGTCAGCCCCGGCAGCTTGCCGTGAGGGATGGCGATGCCGTCCCCGATGCCGGTGGTGCCGAGGCTTTCGCGTTCAAGCAGGACGGCCACGGCCTCGTCCGGATCGACCGGCGGGGTCAGGGCGGCCAGAGACGCCGTCAACTCCGCCAGAACATCGGCCTTGGCCGTGGCCTTGAGGTCCGAGAGGACCAAGTCCCGCGACAGGTATTCCGAAAGCCGCATTTCAGATTCCAGGGTCGATGAGCCCGAAGTCGCCGTTCTTGCGCCGGTAGATGACGTTCAGGCCATCAGTCTCAGAGTTGCGGAAGACCAGGAAGTCGTAACTCCTGGACTCCAGTTGCATGGCGGCCTCGTCCACGCTCATGGGCTTGGGCTCGTACTTGTCCATCTCGGCGATGGACGGGGTGCGCTTCCCCGATTCCTCGATGAAGGTCAGCACGCCCATGCTCACTGCCCGTTCGCGGCCCGCGCGGCGGCGGTCCTTCTGCTTCTCGCGCATCCGGCGCAATTGGGCTTCGAGCTTGTCCAAGACCATGTCGATGGTCGAGTACATGTCCTCGGACTCTTCGTAGGCAGAAAGATGCAGATTGTCGGCCAGGAAGACCACGTCGGCCTTGTGGCGGAACTTCTCCACGGAGAGGTTGACCTGCAGTTCGGGATCCTCGGCGTCGGAAATGAACTTGGAGAGCTTCTCGAAACGCGACTCGGCGTATTCCTTGAGATGCTCGGACGGGTCGAAATTCTTGAAGTTGAAGGAGATGTTCATATGTATCCTCCTGTTCGAGTAAGGAGTGTACGGGCCAAGGGTCAGAGAATGTCCTTGCGCTTGGACGAAGAGGCGATGTTCATGGCCGAACGGTACTTGGCCACCGTGCGGCGGGCGATGTCCACCTTGAGGTGATCCTTGAGGATTTCCCCGATGCGCTCGTCGGACAGGGGGTGCTTGGGATCCTCCTCGCCGATGAGCTTTTTGATCAGGGCCTTGACGCTCTCGGAACCGACCTGGGTGCCGTCCTCCAGGTCCAGGGCGCTGTTGAAGAAGAACTTCAGCTCGAACACGCCGTGCGGCGTGGCCACGTACTTGCTCGTGGTGATGCGGCTGACCGTGGACTCGTGCATGCCGATGTCCTCGGCCACTTCCTTGAGTATGAGCGGCTTGAGCTTGGTCACGCCGTACTCGAAGAACTCGCGCTGGAAGCGCACGATGCTCTCCACGACCTTGTAGAGGGTGCGCTGACGCTGGTAGAGGCTCTTCATGAGCCAGGCCGCCGAGCGCATCTTCTCCTGGACGTAGTCCTTTTCCTTGCCCGCGGTCTGGGACAGGGAGTCGGCGAAAAAGGTGTTCAACTGAAGGCGCGGCAGTCCATCCTCGTTGAGTACGATGATGAAATCGTCGCCGTACTTGTAGACGAAGACGTCCGGGGAGACGTAGTGCGGCTCGGTGCTGGAGAAGTTGGCCCCGGGCATGGGATCAAGCTTCTGGATGATTTCCAGGTAGTGCTTGAGCTCCTCCATGTCGATCTTGAACTTGCGGGCCAGTGGCTTGTAGCGCTTCTTTTCGAGGTCTTCCAGGTGCTCGTCCACCAGTGAGAGCAGGATGGGGTCGGTCTCGCCCAGGATCTCGAGCTGCACGAGCAGGCATTCGCGAGGAGTGCGCGCGGCCACGCCCACCGGGTCCAGGCGCTGGATGCGGTGGATGACGGCCTCGATCTCCTCGTCCGCGGCGTCGGGCACCATGGCCCGAATGTCGTCCATGTCGGCATGCAGATAGCCGCCGGAATCCAGGTTGCCGATGACCGCCTCGCCGATGTCCAGTTCCCGCGGGGTGAAGTGCGACAGGCGCATCTGCCAACTCAGGTGGCCGTCCAGAGAAGGCTTGCTGGCCAAGCGGGCCTCGAAGGAGACGCCCTCCTCCGGTATCTCGGTTTCGCGAACCTGGGCCTGCTTGGAGATGCTGGAAAATTCGCCCAGGTAGTTCTCCCAGTCCGTGCTGCGGATCATCTCCTCGCTGCGTTCCGGGGAAGTCATTTCAGGCGTGGCCGTGGTCTGGTCCACCTCCACGGGCATTTCTTCCATGGGCAGGTCCGAACGTTCGGTCTCGGCTTCCTCCAAAAAAGGATTCTCCAGAAGCTCCTGCTGAACCGTTTCCACCAGCTCCAGGCGCGAGAGCTGCAACAGCTTGATGGCCTGCTGCAACTGGGGGGTCATGACCAGCTGCTGCGAGAGCTTGAGTTGTTGTCTCAGTTCAAGTCCCATGACGCCCGAAACATCCTTTATGGGCCGTTTGGGCGGCCCGATTCAGCTTATTTTTTCACGTTACGGCTTCATTGTGCCACAGTCACCCGGACGGCGCAACCAAGGATCTCGCGGAACTCCCCGTCCGTATTGGTTTTTCGATGAAGACCGCCGACATGAAAAAAGTGTACCAAGTCTGGCGAGGCATGTAAATCGGGCCGGCACGGCGGGCAAACGGAAAAGGCTGGGCGGTCAGAGGCTGAAATCTTCGCCCAGGTAAAGCTGGCGGGCCTTGCTGTCGCGCACGATCTCTTCCGGGGTGCCCTCGAGAATGATCGTGCCTTCGTAGACCAGATAGGCGCGATCGCAGATATTCAGGGTTTCGCGCACATTGTGGTCCGAGATGAGGATGCCCATGCCCATCTTCTTGAGCATGGAGATGATCTCCTGGATGTCGATGACCGCTATTGGGTCGATGCCCGCGAAGGGTTCATCCAGGAGGATGAACTTTGGGTCCAGAATGAGCGCCCTGGCGATTTCCAGCCGCCGTCGTTCGCCGCCGGAAAGGTACATGGCGGGCTGGTCCGCCAGTCGCTTGATGCCGAATTGGTCCATGAGTTCGTCGGCGCGCTTGCGTTGCCGCTCCGGCGAGAGAGCGGACTGCTCCAGGATGATCTGGAGGTTCTGGCGCACGGTGAGCTTGCGGAAGATGGAGCTTTCCTGAGGCAGGTAGGACATGCCGAGACGGGCCCGTTCGTGCAGTGGTCGGTCGGTGATGGGCTGGTCTTCCAGGAGCACTTCCCCGCCGTTGGGCCGGACGATGCCCACGAGCATATAGAAGGTGGTCGTCTTGCCCGCGCCGTTGGGGCCGAGCAGACCGACCACCTCGCGGGGAGAGAGATTCAGGTGGATGTCGTGGACCACCTCGCGGTTGCCGTACCGCTTCTTTAGGTTCGTGGCGATGAGACCGGCCATCAGGGTTTCTTCGCCCCCTCGGGCACACGGAAGATGGCTTCCACCCGTTTGTTCTGTCCGCCGAGCACCTCGCTGCGGTTGTCCTTGACGTAGAACTTGATGACTTCCCCGGCGACGCTGTTGGCGCCGTCGTTCAGCCGGGGGTTGCCCTCCATGCGCAGGACGCCGTCCTTCACGAAGTAGATCAGGGTCTGGCAGGTGCCTTCGCTTTTTTCCTTCTTCATCTTCACACCGCCGTCGGCCACGATGCGCTCGATGTTGTCGGCCACGTCCTTGGCGCCCTTGCCCGCCTCGGTGAAGTAGGCAGAAAGGGTGGTCGCCCAGAGATGCAAACCTTCGTGCTCGGCCTGGACGTTGCCCGAGAAGGTCACCTTGCGGTCCTTCTCCACATAGGTCATCCGATCGGCGGTGATTTTCACCGGAGTCTGGGCCTCTGTCGTGGCGGACGGTGTTTCACCGGGAACCACGGGGACCGGTTGGACCGCCTCGGTGATCTCGGAACGCGAGGCGACGGGAGCGGTCGGCTCCGGCGTCGTCGATTTGGAAGACGCCGCCGGTGTCGAAAGCTGGGCCAGGGGCTTCACCCCGGGAGTCTCGGGCAGCAGTTCCGAGGCGTGAACGAAGCCGAGAGCCTTGGATTCTTCAAGGTTCTTGTCGTCCAACTTGAAGACGGCGAACCAGCCGTCGCGGAGGAAGGCGGCCTGGACGCGCTGGCCGGGAGCCAGCGTGGCGGAAATCGGAGAGTTGACCGCCCGGGCCGTGCGCACGGAGACTTTTATGGCGGCGGCCTTGATCTCCGAAGGGATGATGCTGGAAACCGGCAGGGGCTTCGTTTCCACTGTGGGCGCGGCGATGGGAGCGGACTGCGCCGGAGCTTTGATCTCCGGCATGGGCACACCTACGGGAATCTTGGTTTCAGCGGGTGCCGGCTGCGCCGTACCGACGCCGACGGGAACCTGGTTTTTGGTCGGCGGAGCGGGGATCTGCACCTTGGCTGCAGGGGCTGGCGCAGCCTCCGGAGTTACGGGCAAAAGGAAACTGGCCTTGGCGTAGCCCAAAGCCTTGGATTCTTCCGGGGTGGCGGCGTTCAGGTCGAAGACGGCGTACCAGCCGTCGCGGAGATGATCCACGCGGACCTTCTCCCCGGCCTGAAGGGTCTTGACGTGTTCGCTCTCCAGACTGCGGGCCTTGCGCACGTTGAGCGGCCGGTCGGCATAACGGATCTCGCCGAAGGCCCATGCATGGGTGGCGATGAGCAGCAAAATGAGGGCGAACGTGAGGCGTTTGGTCATGGTGTCGTTCCTTGGGGCTTGGACTGGTCCGCTGGGGGCAGAAGGTCAAGGTTCACATCGCGCGAGGCGATGAAGGCCGTCACGCCGCCGGCGGCCACCAACTCCCGGGAGGCCAGATCGATTTCCACGGCCGCGGCGTCGATGGACATGTCCGGGCGGCGCACCTGCACCGATCCCTTGAGAAAGACCTTGTTCATGGCCCCGATGTAATCGAAATTGTCCGCCGTCAGGGCGAAAAGCCCGTAACGTCCCTCCACGCGGTCCCAGAGGGTCAGGTTGTCGCCTTGCTGATCGATCTCGCCGCGCTCGGCCTGAACGTAGACTTCCCGGCGCTCCTCTCCCACGTAGGAGAGCATCTGCGGCTTGACCACCACCACCCTGCCCTTCTCCTGGCTGTACTGGGCGCTGCGGGCCTTGAGCCGCCACTGGATCTGCCCGGCCTTGCCCTGGACCAGCTCGATGTCTTGGGCCGAGATGTCCGCTCCGCCCAGGGCGCCGGACGCCAGCCCCTGCTCCACGGCCTTGGCCGCGCTTTTGGCCGCGCCTTTGACCGCGTCGCGGTCGTGGTCCTCGCGGGAAAGGAGTGTCCCCAGCAGCACGCCGCCCACGAAGATCGCCGCCACGGCGGCCCAGGCCTTTCCCGTCAGACGCATATTACTCCGCCCAACGTCGCCAGAGGGCGTCCAGCTTGCCCTGGCAGCGCAGCAGGAAGGCGATGGTTTCCCGCACCGCCCCCTGGCCGCCTGGTCGGGCTGGACACCAGCGAGCCAGCGCCAGAATTTCCGGTTGGGCGTTGGGCACGGCCAGGGGCAGGCCCACGCGGCGCATGATGGCCGCGTCCACCCAGTCGTCGCCCAGGTAGGCCACCTGGGCCGGGACGATGCCCCGTTTCCGGCACATCTCGTCCAGGAGCAGGCTCTTCTCCACATGCCCGGCGTGATATTCCTCGATGCCCAGTTCACGCACCCGGCGCTCCACGGCAGTGTGCTTCAGGCCGGTGATCACGGCCACTTCCAGTCCGACCGCCTGGGCCAGCTTGATGCCCAGGCCGTCCTGCACGTGGAAGCGTTTACTGACATTGCCTTCGTGGTCGTAGTAAAGCCCGCCGTCGGTGAGTACGCCGTCCACGTCCAGGACGAGCAGGCGGATTTCACGGGCCAGTTCTTCAACTGGGGTCATTGAGGCTCCAGATGGCCTGAAGGTGCTTGAGCAGAGGTTCCAGTTGGTTGAGAGCCAAGCTGTTGGGCCCGTCGCAAAGGGCCCGATCCGGATCGGGGTGGACTTCCATGAACACGCCCCGGGCTCCGGCGGCCACCGCCGCCTTGGCCAACACGGGCACGAACTCCCGCTGGCCGCCCGAGCAGCCGCCCTGGCCGCCCGGCAACTGCACGGAATGCGTGGCGTCGAAGATCACCGGCACACCGAAGCCGCTCATGAGCGGGATGGAACGCATGTCCACCACGAGATTGTTGTAACCGAAACTCGCCCCGCGTTCGGTGAGCCAAATGGCGTCGCAACCCGAGCCGCGCAGCTTGTCCACGGCGTTCTTCATGTCCCACGGAGCCAGGAACTGCCCCTTCTTCACGTTCACGATCCGGCCTGTGCGGGCGGCCGCCGTCAACAGGTCGGTCTGGCGGCAGAGGAAGGCCGGAATCTGGAGCACATCGGCCACCTCGGCAACAGGCGCGGCCTGCTCCGGCAGATGAATATCCGTGAGCACGGACAGCCCGGTCTCGGCCTTGACCCGGGCCAGGAGCTTCAAGCCCTCCGCCAGGCCCGGCCCGCGGAAGGAGTCCAGCGAGGTGCGGTTGGCCTTGTCGAAGGAGCTCTTGAAGACCACGGGCAGGCCCAGGCGGTCGGACATTCCGGCCAACTCCCGGGCCACGGAAAGCACCATCTCGGGCGCTTCCAGCACACAGGGGCCGGCGATGACGAAAGGGCCCGCCAAGGACGCGGCGTACAGGGACTCCGCTCCGCTCACGCCTTGCCCTTCTCGGTCTTGGCGGCCTTGATGAACTCACGGAAGAGCGGGTGCGGCCGCATGGGGTTGGACTTGAACTCCGGGTGGAATTGGCAGCCCAGGAACCAGGGGTGGCCGGGCAGCTCCACGATCTCCACCAGGGACTCGTCCGGGGACAGCCCGGAGAGCACGAGGCCCTTGGTCTGGAACTGGTCCGCGTACTTCTTGTTGAACTCGTAGCGGTGGCGGTGGCGCTCCTCGATGTTCGGCTCACCATAGGCCTCGAAGGCCTTGGAGTCCTTGACGACCTTGCAGGGATAGGCGCCCAGGCGCATGGTCCCGCCCTTCTCGCAGTTCACGTCGCGTTTCTCCACGCGCTTTTTGCGGAAGTCGTACCACTCGGTCATCAGGTAGATCACCGGATGGGGGGTGAGACGGTCGAACTCCTCGGAGTTGGCCCCTTCCAGGCCCAGGACGTTGCGTGCGTATTCGATGACCGCGCACTGCATGCCCAGGCAGATGCCGAAGAAGGGCAGCTTGTTCTCGCGGGCGTATTTGATGGACAGGATCTTGCCCTCGATGCCCCGGGAACCGAAGCCGCCGGGCACGAGGATGCCGTCCAGGCCCTTGAGTTTCTTCTCGTAGTTCTTGGGCGTGAGATCCTCGGAGTTCACATACTCCAGATCCACGGCCACGTCGTTGGCCACGCCGCCGTGGATCAGGGCCTCGTGCAGGCTCTTGTAAGCCTCCTTGAGGTCCACGTACTTGCCCACGATGCCGATGCGGACCCGGCCCGAAGGATTCTGCACCTTGTGGTTCAGTTCCTTCCAGGGTTCCAGTTCGGCATTCTTGGCCGGGAGCTTGAGCAGAATGGCGATCTTCTGGTCCACTCCTTCCTGGTAGAAGGACAGCGGCACCTCGTAGATGTTCTTCACGTCGATGGCTGAAAACACGGCGTCGCGGTCCACGTCGCAAAAGAGGGCGATCTTGGCGCGCAGATCGCGGTCCAGGGAGACTTCCGAGCGGCAGAGGATGATGTCCGGCTGGATGCCGATGGAGCGCAGTTCCTTCACGCTGTGCTGGGTGGGCTTGGTCTTCAGCTCACCGGCGGCGCGCATGTAGGGCACCAGGGTCAAATGGATGTAGAGGACGTTTTCCTTGCCCAGGTCGTTCTTAAGCTGACGGATGGCCTCCAGGAAGGGCAGGCCTTCGATGTCGCCCACCGTTCCGCCGATCTCCACGAGAACCACGTCGTCGTCCGGGCCCGGGGCGTTGAGCACGGCGCGCTTGATCTCGTCGGTGATGTGCGGAATGACCTGCACGGTGCCGCCCAGGTAGTCGCCTCGGCGTTCCTTGGTGATGACCGTGTGATAGATGCGGCCGGAGGTGTAGTTGTTGTTCTGGCTCATGGGCGTGCCGAGATAGCGCTCGTAGTGCCCCAGGTCCAGGTCGGTTTCGGCCCCGTCGTCGGTGACGTAGACTTCGCCGTGCTGGAAAGGATTCATGGTGCCCGGGTCCACGTTGATGTAAGGATCGAGCTTCTGGATCGTGACCTTCAGGCCTCTGGCCTGGAGCAGCGCGCCGATGGAGGCCGCGGCAAGACCTTTGCCCAGGGAGGAGAGCACGCCGCCGGTAATGAAAATGAACTTGGCTTTCATTCTGAAGTCGCCCCTTCGCTTCTTGGATGTTGAGTTCCGCTCGGTCCCGTATCGGGTGGGACCGCCGTGTTGACGGCGAACGGGCCGGGCATTATGTTTCCGGCCATCGCGCCGCGACCCCGTTCCCAATCAACATGCCGTCACTTAGGAGGAATCCATGGCCCGCGTCAACGTCCTGGTTATTACCGGATACGGCACCAATTGTGAACAGGAATCCGCGTATGCGGTGAGGCAGGCCGGAGCCGACGCGGCGACCGTCGTCTTTTTCTCGGATATCGCGGCCGGGCGGGTGAACATCGCGGACTTCAACTACCTCATCTTCCCCGGTGGATTCCTGGACGGCGACGACCTGGGCGCGGCCCACGCGGCGGCGGTGCGCTGGCGGCACGCGGTCACGGCCAAGGGCGAGCCGCTGCTCCACCAGTTGCGCGCCTTCCTGGACCAAGGCGGCGTGGTCCTGGGCATCTGCAATGGTTTTCAGCTGCTGGTGAAGCTGGGCCTGCTGCCCGCCTCCACCGGTGAATATTTCGTCAAGGAAGTCTCCCTGTCCAACAACGACTCGGCCCGCTTCGAGGACCGCTGGGTCTGGCTCAAGGCCAATCCGGCCTCGCCCTGCGTCTTCACCAGGGGGTTGGACCGGCTCTACCTGCCGGTACGCCACGGCGAAGGCAAGATCATTCCCAAGTCTCAGGAAATGCTGGACGACATCGTGAAGAAAAATCTCGTGGCTCTGCAGTACTGCGACCCGGAGAGCGGCCTGCCGACCCAGGAGTACCCCTACAATCCCAACGGCTCCCCCCTGGCCATCGCCGGGCTCACCGATCCCTCGGGCCGCATCCTGGGCCTCATGCCCCACCCCGAGGCCTTCAACCATCCCACCAACCATCCCGGCTGGACCCGCGGCGAGGAAATTCGTCTGGGACTGGTCCTGCTGGAAGGCGGGGTGCGGCACCTCAAGGCCCAGTAGCCGGTCATGAAACCACGGCCGCTGCCCCCCGAGGAATCCGCCCTGGGCGGCACTTGGCGTTCGTTCATGGACCAGGCCCTGGCCGAGGCCATGATCGCGGCCCGTGAAGGCGAGACCCCGGTGGGTGCTCTGCTCCTTTCCCCGAGTGGTGAGGTTCTCGCCCGGGGACGCAACCGGAGCATCGCTCGGCACGATCCCACGGCCCATGCGGAAATCCTCTGTCTGCGCCAAGCCGGAGAGCGGCTCGGCAACTACCGGCTCACGGGTTCGATCCTGGTGGTCACGCTGGAGCCGTGCCTCATGTGCGTGGGCGCGCTCCTGCATGCCCGGGTGGCGGGCGTGGTCTTCGGCGCGGCGGACCCCAAGGCCGGGGCCCTGGTCTCCAACCTGGACGGCGCGGCCCTGCCATTCGCCAACCACGCCATGTGGGCGGTGCCCGGGGTCATGGCCCAGGAGTGCGCCGGCCTGCTCAAACATTTTTTCCAGAAGCGCCGCAAGGACTGATCCGGGGGTTGCGTCCCGGACCTCCAGCGTTTATAAGCGCTGTTTCCAGCGGAGAGGTAGCGAAGTGGCCGTAACGCGCCCGACTCGAAATCGGGTTGTCGGCTAATACCCGGCACGTGGGTTCAAATCCCACCCTCTCCGCCAGTTCTTTCATAAGGTGTTGGACTCCCTGATTGTCCTTGTAGCTAGCTGGCTTCCAGGCTTCCCACTGGTACACTTCGGTGGTACACCGGGGGCATGGAGAAGATGCCAAGATGCCAGGGAGTCCAACGCCGGAAAGAGTCCACGAACTACCGCCTTCGGGTCAAGGTGCCCACCGACCTTCTGACCCACTACCACCCCAGAAAAGAAATCACCAAGTCCCTCAAGACCAGCGACTACCGCACAGCCTGCGACAGGGCCAGGATAGAGCGGGTGAAGCTGGACCAGGAGTTTGCCGAGGTCCGGCGCAAGCTGGCCGCTCAGGCACACCCCCGCACCAGCCTGACCCCAACCGAGGTTGACCGCCTGTGCGCCCTGGTTCACCACAGCATGGTCCAGGCCGATGAGGATATGCGGGCCTCCGGCATGGCAGTCGATGACCTATGGTTCCAGCGCATGGCCGCCCACCATGAGGAAGTCGAACGGGTCTACCGCCCGGCCCTGGCCCGTGGTGACGTGTCCGTGGTGGCCTCTGCCCTGGAGGATTGGCTTCAAGGTCACGGCATCGAACTGGACCCCTCCAGCCAGGAGTACCGGACCCTGGCCTACGCCTTCCTCAAGTCCGTGATCCGTGCGGTCGAGGTCCAGGCCAAGCGCCACCGTGGCGAGGTGGTGGACACCCCACCCGCCCCCGCACCACTCCCAGGCCCTGCCCCTGTCCAGACCACGGCCGAGGGCGAGTTGACCCTCTCCCGTCTGTTCGAGAAGTGGAAGGATGAGAACGCCCAGCGGGTGGCCCCGAAGTCTCTCCAGGAGTTCACGGCCACGATCCGCCGCTTCACCGAGCTTCACGGGGACTTGCCCCTGTCCCGGATCACCAAGGCCCTTGTGCGGGACTTCAAGGACGCCTTGCTCAAGTGTCCCGCCGCCAGTCACCTCCCGATCAAGCATCGGGGCAAGTCGATCCGGGAGATGATAGCCCTGGCGGAGAAGGACCGGACCTTGTCCAGGCTGTCCACCCGCACGGTCAACGACAAGTGGCTAGGCTTCCTCTGTGCGGTCCTGTCCTGGGGCACGGCAAACGGCTACCTGGAAAACAATCCCGCCTCCAACGTGAAGGCGACCGTGTCCAAGGTACAGGACAAGGCCAGAGTGCCCTACTCCATCGAAGACGTGAACTTCATCCTCCGCTTCCCGATCTTCACCAAGGGAGAACGCCCCCGAGCCGGTGGAGGCGAGGCGGCGAAGTGGCTCCCGCTCCTGGCCCTGTTCACCGGGGCGCGGCTGGGTGAACTCGGCAAGCTCCAGGTGGAGGACGTGCGTCATGAGCGGGATGTCTGGTACCTGGACCTCATGAACACCGGCACCAAGACCCAAGGTTCGAAACGACAGGTGCCGATCCATCCCGAGCTGATCCGCCTGGGCTTCCTGGAGTACGTCGAGGCCCGCCGGAAGGCCGGGGGTGACGGTGCCTTGTTCCCTGACCGGGCCGGGAAGCCTTTGGACACCGAAGCGTGGTCAAAGTGGTGGGGGCGCTACGCTCGATCCCACGGGATTGAAGACCGGCGCAAGGTCTTCCACTCATTCAGGCACACGGTGAAGGACGGCCTCCGTGACTCCGGCGTTCCCTTCGATCTGCGAAGCGCCTTGCAAGGTCATGCCGTCCCCGGTGTAGGAGAAGGCTACGGCCAGGGGTTCGCCCTCCAGGTGCTGGCCGAGGCTATGGCGAAGCTCCAGTATCCGGGCCTGGACTTGGAACACCTATCCATAAAGCCGTAGGAGAATGCCGTGCGTCCTTTCAGAGAGTTCGACGTCGTCCGCGTTCTCGCCCCGCTCTCTTGCCAGAGCAATTATTCCGACTTGGTTGTTCAACTCCACCCTGGACAGATTGGGACGATCATTGACGTGTTGGGACAAGGGACGGCTTTTGAAGTGGACATTATGCTTCAGGCTCCAACCTTCGGCGCTGATGGAGAACCGCTGGACCCTGGTAACTGGGCAGTCGTCACCTTGACCCCGGATCAGGTCGAGCTAGTTGAACCCGCCCCCGCGTAGCAAGGGCCACCCCCCCAGACTGACCCTCATATTTAGCCCCTGCCGCACGTTTACGCCCTCGGATGGGTCAACGTCCGTCCAGGCCAGCCAGACGCGATCCTGGGGCATCCTGCAAAGCCGTGTGCCTCTCCATCCGCCGGGGCATGGGGGAATCAGGCTTGAAGGAGTCCCGTCCTTTCATGGCCTCACGGGTACGGCCCTCGATCTCGGGCAACCCGCCTCCATTGCTCCCGGCCAGCCGCAAGACCACGGCCGGAGGTGGCCGCGTCCTTTCGGAGACCGGGAACGAGGTATGGCGGGGATAGGCTGGGGTCAGTCCTTCCGATCCACCAGCAGGCAGGCCCGGCCGAGCCAGAAGGTCCGGGACCGTTCCCCTTTCATACAGCCCACAACTCCCTCCCCCCGCTCCAGGAGGTTGCCGGGAATCTCCAGGAAGAACCCCCAGCCGAAGCCCCTGCCCGAGGCGGACACGCCCTTGCCTGTGACTCCAGCCTCCAGGGCCAGGAACCAACGCGGCAGGACGGCCAGGGAGAAGCCCCAGCGGTTGAGATGGAGGGAGACTTGCCCGGCCAGGTCAAGGCCGAGCAGGGACGGAGAGCAGGCGGTGGACTCGTTCATGGTGAAGACCTCCATTTGGTTTTCGGAGGGCCTTACCACGAAGAACGGGCTTTGTGTCCTATCCTACTGCAATCAGGACTATTTTCTCAAGATCGGTCAGGGCCACCCATGCGGGACGGTTCCCCTTCCAGCACGTTCAGGGCGCACCCAGGCCACCCCGGATTGATGCCCATGCCGTTGCATTGCAACAGGACAGCCGAGGCCCACAAAGGCCGTGCAATTCGCCCTCGGAATATGCGTCCTATCTCACTGGATTGTAAGAGAATTGCAGATTGCAGACCCCTTATAGAGATGAAATCTGCAATTTTGCTCCCACCGTCGGTGCCCGACTACACCTGTCGCAACCGGCGGCTGGGTGGTGGTGCGCCCATGGTTCCCCGCCGGGTGGCCGGTAGTGCCGGGGCAGTGGGCCGGTGATCCCCCGGTCAGAAGTCCGGTTCCTCCTGGACCCTCTCCCCATGTTGGCCGCCCCTGGCCTCTCCCAGGAGCCGCGACCACTCCCCTTCCTTGATCTTGCCCAGGGAAAGGGCCTGTTGCTTCAACCTGGAGACCTTGGAGGTATCCCAACCCAGTGCCTCAGCAAGGGCCTTCTGGGTGGGGTATTCCCCGGTCCTGACCTCATCCACCAGAAGATCAACCTCTTCGTGCTTGGAGACCTCCCACTTCCAGGTGCCGCTCTCCAGCCACGCCTCCCAGGACCGCACGGACTCTTCCTTCTGGCCCCGGTACTTGTCCCATTTCAGGCGGAAGGCGGTCCCGTGTGCGGCCCGCATCCCTCCCAGGGCCTCCAAGCCCAGGATGACCTCGAAGGTGGTAGCCAACATGGAAGACCCCCGGTAGGTATCCTTCCCTTTGCCGGTGTGGTGGATCAGGATGCAGGCCTTGCCGAGCTGCTTCATCCGCATGAGGAACTGGAGGATGGGCTGGAAGGCCGCCACCGAGTTCTCATCTTCCACCGTGGCGAGGGTCGAGAGGTTGTCGAGCACCACAAGGTCAAAGCCCTTGGCCCCCTGCTCCATGATCTCCCGCCCCTCCGGCTCGGCCAGATTGGGGAAGTCCACATCCGAGGTTTGGGCCTGCCGGGCAAGGAGTCGGAAGTTTTCCCGGATCAACGCCGGGTCATAGCCGGAGATGCTCGGCAGAAGGAGCCGGGCGCGGGCCTGGGTATCCTCCAGGTGCATTTCTCCATCCACGAACAGGACACGGTAGGGCCTGGGAGACTTCCACCCCATGAACTGCCCCCCGCCCGCCACGGCCAGGGCCAGGGACAGGGCGAACATGGACTTGCCCACGCCGGTTGGAGCGTAGACCATGGCGCTTTCGCCCTGCCGCAACCACGGCGTGATGAGGTACTCCCTGGGCTGGAGTTCCTTGTCCAGCAACTCCCCCAGGGTCGGCATGTAGAACTGGGCTTCGCTCACACCCCGCCCTCCCGCCTCTTTCGCCGCAAGACATCAAGCCCCCGCTGGATGGGAGTGGGCTGACTCCTGGACACCCGACATTGCACCTGGCTGACCCACAGCTTCGCTATGGCCTCGGACATGACTGCCGCCCGTGACGGGTGGTCACCTTTGTTGTCCGTCATGGCCTCCATGATCTGCCCCAGGCGCTTCCAGTCATAGGCGGCCAGGGTGACGGTCTTCCTGACGTAGCCTTCTCCACGGGGACGATTCTTTCTCATGCACATTCTCCTTTGGTTTGAGGTCATTATGATAAACTACTGATCGTGCCGCAAAGAAAACAATTCGTGCTCTACATCACCTCCCGGCGAGGATTGGCCCAACCCCTCGGCCAGATTACTCTATCTCTCCCACTGTCGGGTAAATATGACCTCATAACCGGCGGGCTTCCTGGGCAGGTGATGGCTCATCTCCCCACTCTTCACCTTCTCCTCGCCCATGACGTACATGCCATCCTTGCGGAGGGCAGGGAGCACCGTGCCCACCACCCACTCCTCGAACTTCTGGGCAGAGGGGAGCTTGGACCGCATGATGAGGCGGTAGACGTCAGCCTCGGGGATGAGGGTCACGGAACGGCCCTGCTCAACGTCATTGGAGCTGGTGTCACGAATCGTGACGGCAGAGGTCTTCTTGCAGTGGTCGCCCACGGCCTTGCGGGGGTTCACGTACCCCAGCGCCTGGTCCACATCCTTCGCCACGAACCAGGGGTTCCCCTGCTCATCCATCATGACCCGGACCTCGAAGTGGCCGTCTCCGGGGTTGAAGAAGTGGAAGCCCTGGACGCCTTCCTGGAACTTCACGGCCGGGACCGGGACAGCCTTGGGGCTTTCGTCCTTGCGGAGAGCCGGGAGGACGTCACGAGTCACCCAGTCTTGGAACCGCTTCACCACGGGATTCACGTTGGGATGCGCCCGCATGATGAGCTTGTAGAGGCCGGACTCGGAAACGAGGGTCAGGCGGGCGGCGTTGCCATTGAACAGGACAAGACTGGAAACTTCCGCTTTGTTCTTGTGGAGGATCATCCACTCGTCGGGTTTGAGGGCGTCCACCATGTTGTAGCTGTCTCGCTTCTTCCCGAGGGCCGAGGCGAGGTCCACAGCGGCGAACCACGGGGCATTGTTGATAATGACGGCGCGGAAGTCCTTGCCCTCGAACTTGAACATGGGGTTGCTGCCGGGGTTGCTGGGAATGGGAGGCAGGCAGACCCAGAGCCTTCGGCGCGGCATCCTCCAGCGCCTTGGTCAGGCTGCCCACCTGGGTCATCACCGGCTCCATGGCCTTAGCCACAGCGGCGGCCACCTTGGCCTCAAGGCTCGGGGGCATGATGGCTCGGGACTGCTTCTCGTGCTCGATGAAGTAGGTGCGGACGGTCTTACCGACCTCACTACGCTGGAGCATGGCGAGGTGCTTCGCCATGTCCAGGGAGATGAAGTAGTCGATGGAGCGGCGGTCGCCACCTCGGCCGGAATGGTTCGCCACTTCCGGCGAACCAATCACATAGTCCTAATTTTCCTTGAAATTGCAGTCCTCGATCCGCCCTTTGATCCAGTTGGTGAAGTCACGACCAACGTGCAGCGCCGCGTGAAGATCACGGGCGTTGACGGTGTCGATCATGCCGTCCTCGAACGTCGGGCAGTTGCCGATGGGGAGGAGCTTTTTGATTCCCCCGATTCGGTGAACCAAACCGAGTCCCACCATCAGAACCAGGAAGGCCCCCAGACCGCCCCGAGGTGTCCGGCCTGTTCCTGTGCTGGCCGTGATCCTCGGGATGCTCTGGAGGCCTCCCTAGCGCCCTGTGGTGGGCGTGTGGTGCCGGTGATCCTACCCCTTCCCTCCCAGCCCCAGGCGCTTCATGGCCCGCTGTAGTCCGCACAAGGTCCAGGCGCACCCTCTGGCCGTCCTGATCCCCAGCCGGTTCAGTTCCTCCACCATGCGGCGCTGTGGCATCCCTTGGCCCAGGAAGGCCGCCAGTGTGCCCCGGAGGTGCTCCACGTCCTGGGCCGCCTTCTCCTGCCTCGCCTGATTGATCCGGTCCAGCCCAGGGTTGCCGAGCTTCTTCCCCTGTATCCTGGCCCTCGCCAAGCCGTTCTTGGTGCGCTGGCTGATCAGCTCCCGCTCCATCTCGGCCGCCATGGCGAAGGAGTTGACCAGGATGCGGGTGGTCAAGTCGCCCTCGCCCTTCGCCACCATGGCCTGCTTGATGATATGGACCACCACCCGCTTGGCGGCCAGGTCGCCCATGATGTTGTGGACCTCCCGCATGGACCGGGCCAGCCTGGAGACCTCGGACACCACCAGCACGTCACCCCGCCGGAGCTTGCCCAACAGTTCCTCGATCCGGCGCTTCCTCACGTCCTTTCTGCTGCTGATCTCCACTTCAAGCCACTCATCCACGGTCAGGCCCTGCCGGTCGGCGTAGCTGGCGATCTCCAGCCGCTGGTTCTCCAGGTCTTGCCGGTCGGTGCTGACTCTCAAGTAGGCGTATGTCCTGCACATTCTGGCATCCTCCGGTGTGCTGACCTCATTTCTAGACGATCGTTTGTGTGTTGTCAAGCGATGGCCATGGTGCGCCCTTGGCATGGAGACTAGCCAACCGTGCAAGCTTAGCAGGTGGCATGAAGGACGCGATGCTCCTTGGGTTGCGCAGCTTGAACGTGACCTACTGACAAAGGGAATTGGCAGGTCATGTTTGGCTGAGGATGACACCGCTTAAGGTCAGGGCGGCGGCAAGATACTGTGTTGGGGTGAGGGTTTCGCCAAGTACGAACTGCCCCATGAGGACGGCAAACACAGGGATGAGGTTGGTGAAGGCGGCAGCCCTGCTTGCTGGGATGCGGCTGACAGCCATGTTATAGAGGCTGTACCCGACAAGGGTGACAAAAACACCGAGGTAGATGATGGCTAAGGCCGGGGTCATCAGAGGGACATCCGGGCTAACGGTGGAAGGAAAGGCGATGGCCAGGGGCAGGAAGAAAGCGATGCCGATATAGGCTTGCATGGCGGTCAAAACGAGCGGGGGGTAGCGGAGACAGAGACGCTTGAAAAGGACCGTATATCCTGCCACCGAGGCCACTGCGAGGAACTCTAACAAGTTGCCAAAGGCTGGGGCCGGGGCCGATTCGGTAGCTGCTCCCGCAAGAGACAGCCAGATCGCTCCAGCGATGGCCAAGGCGAAGCCAAAGGCAGCTCGTGAGGTGATCTTTTCCTTGAGCAGTAATACTGCCGCACCTGCGACCATGAGGGGCTGTGTGGAAAAGATCATGCCAGCCTGGGAGGCGGAAGTATAAGTCAGCGCCAAGGTCTCGCATACGAAGCAGATACATGGCTGGAGCAGGGCCATAAGGAACAACCATTTCCAGTCGCCGGGCAAGTAACGCACGTTCCCACGCCAACCCTTGAGTAGGGGCAGGAAACACAAACCGGCCACGACCATGCGTCCAAAGACCACAGCCATGGGGTGAAACCCCTTAAGGGCGTACTTCAAGGCGACGAACGAACTCGCCCAGATAAGCATAGCTAGGACAAGCTTGGCCAACGCTGCCCAGGAATTGGATGCCAATGTCATTTCTCCATGAGAAGGATTTGACTTAATCCCCTGCCTGCCCAGGCTGCAAATATCAAGCTCAGTGGTCAAGCCTCTCGCATCGAGACGTGGGAGAGAGCGCCGCGTCCCGAACGCGGAGACCGGACACCACCCAAGCCCAGGAGAACTGAAGGACTTTGCTTGTCCTGTCCAGCACAGCAGGACGCACGGCATGATACGCAGTACAGGGCGCTTCTGTGGTGTCAGCGCCTCGGCATCATGCAGTGCGCGGAGGATTGCTTGACTTCGCCCCGAGGTTGCAGGCATGGTGCATCGTCACAAGGCACACCTACAGGACG